>DGIT01000074.1:773-35211 GCA_002386465.1 Burkholderiales bacterium UBA4615
TTTCGCGACGGCCGGGTGGTGCGCGATGCGGCCAATGTCCCGCACGACGCCGCCGCGCAACTGGCTGCGTTAGAGCCCGAGCAGGGCTGAGCAACGGGGCGCGCCGCATGGACCTCCTCTCCACCCTTCGGATCGCACTGCGCTCACTGCGCACGAACACCCTGCGCTCGGCCCTCACGATGCTGGGCATCATCATCGGTGTGGCTGCGGTCATCGCCATGATCGGCGTGGGCAAGGGCGCACAGACCCGCGTGGAAGAGCAGGTGCGCAGCCTGGGCGCCAATGTCATGGTGCTGTGGCCTTCGTCCACCAACACCGGTGGCGTGAGGAGTGGCACGGGCGGCGTTCAAACGCTGACCGAAGACGACGCCAAGGCTATTGCCCTGGAAGTGCCTGAAGTCCTGTTCGCTGCACCCACGCATCGGGCCTCGGGCCAGGTGGTGTATGCCGGGCAAAACTGGTTCGCCGCGGTGTTCGGCATCAACAACGACTTCTTCGAAGTGCGTGAATGGCCGCTGGCGGCCGGTCGCACCTTCGAGCCGGGTGAGATCGCCAGCTCCGGCAAAGTGATCATCCTGGGACAGACCGTGGCCCGCCAGCTCTTTGGCGAGGACACGCCCTTCGAGGACATGATCGATCGCACGGTGCGCCTGCGAAAAGTCCCGCTCACCGTCATCGGCATTGCCGAACGCAAGGGTCAGAGTGCGGTCGGTCAGGACCAGGACGATGCAGTGTTCGTGCCGCTGTCAACGGCGCGCACCCGGCTCTTTGGCATCGTGCAGGGCAAATTGCGTCGGATCAATTCGATCTGGGTGAAGGTGCAGCCCGGCCAGGACATGAAGAGTGCTGAAGATGGCATTCGCACGCTGCTGCGCCAGAGGCACAAGCTGTCTGCCGGTCAGGAGGACGACTTCACGCTGCGCAATCTGACCGAAATCATGCAGGCACAAGAAGCCGCGAGCAAAGCCATGACGGCGCTGCTGGCCGCCATTGCGTCGGTGAGTCTGCTGGTCGGCGGGATTGGCATCATGAACATCATGCTGGTGTCGGTCACGGAACGCACCCGCGAAATCGGGCTGCGTATGGCAGTGGGTGCACGGGGCGGAGATATCCTGTCGCAGTTTCTGGTCGAGGCGGTCACGCTGTCGTGCATCGGCGGCGCCATTGGTGTGGCGCTTGGGGTCATTGCTGCACGTCTTGTCGGTTCATCTGCGGGCTGGCAGGTGCAGATCGAACCCACGGCGGTGGCCCTGGCCTTCGGTTTTGCTGCGCTGATCGGCATCTTCTTCGGCTACTACCCGGCGCGCAAAGCGTCGCGTCTGGAGCCGATCGACGCGCTGCGCTACGAATAAACTCACCTGACTGCCATGTCGACAAGCGCCATTCCCAACGTCCTGTCTGTTGCCGGTATCGATCCGTCGGGTGGCGCGGGCCTTTTTACCGACCTGCGTGCGTTCGCAGCCCATGGTGTGCATGGTTGCGGCGTGGTGACGGCGCTCACTGCACAGAACTCGCAGGCGGTCACTGGCATCTCGCCGGTCGACCCCGCCTTCGTGCGCCAGCAGCTCGACACCCTCTTTGCCGATGTGCGGATCCGCTCAGCCAAGATCGGCATGCTGGGTACTGCTCCGATCATCCGTGCCGTGGCCGAAGGGCTTGATGCGCCGCTGCAGTCTGGCCAGCCGGCGCACCTGGTGCTCGATACCGTCATGGTGGCCAAGAGTGGCGATGCGCTGCTCGAGCGCGATGCCACCGCCATGCTGCTTGAGGCTGTATTGCCCCTGGCCACGGTCATTACGCCCAATCTGCCCGAGGCCGGTGTGCTGCTGGGCCAGCGGGCGCCGGAGACCATCGCCGAGATGCGCCGGGCTGCCGAGAAACTGCGCGAACGCATGCGCCACAGCGGCCGTCGTTGGGTGCTGCTCAAGGGCGGCCATTTACAAGGCGATGCCATCGACGTGCTGCACGACGGCGATCGCATGCTGGAATTTGCTGCGCCGCGCATTGAGACCCGCAATACGCATGGCACCGGCTGCACGCTGTCGGCGGCGATCGCTGCGCGCCTGGCACATGACGACGATGTCGAGCGTGCGGTGGGTGTGTGCAAGCGCTGGCTCACCGAGGCGATCCGCCGCAGCGGCGAATTGTCTGTCGGTCAGGGTCATGGGCCAGTCCATGCCTTTCATCAACTCTGGAGTCGCTGAACCGGATGGACGCCCTCTCTGCACTGCCGCTGCTGGTCAAGGCCGCCATCCTTGGCATTGTCGAAGGCCTGACCGAATTCCTTCCGATCTCCAGCACCGGGCACCTGATTCTCGCCGGCAGCCTGCTTGGCTGGCACGATGAAAAGGCCAAGGTGTTTCAGATCGCCATCCAGACCGGCGCAATGGCTGCGGTCATCTGGTACTACCGCCGCCGGATCGCGGCTGTGCTCACCGGGCTCACTTCCGACGCCCGCGCCCGGCGCTTCGCACTGAACGTGCTCATCGGTTTTTTGCCCGCTGCTGTGCTCGGTGTGCTCTTTGCAAGCTCGATCAAGGCGGTGCTGTTCAAACCGGTCCCGGTCGCGATCGCCTTCGTCGTGGGTGGCTTCATCATCCTGTGGGTCGAGGCCCGTCAGCGGCGATCCAATGCCCCTGCGCGCATTGCGCAGGTCGATGACCTCACGCATCTGGATGCGCTCAAGCTAGGCCTGGCCCAGGCCTTTGCGCTCATCCCCGGTACGAGTCGCTCGGGTGCGACCATCATCGGCGGGATGCTCTTCGGCTTGTCTCGCGCTGCGGCCACCGAGTTTTCGTTTTTTCTGGCCATCCCCACGCTGGTGGGGGCAGGCGTCTACGACACCTGGAAATACCGTGCGTTGCTTGGCGTCTCCGACCTGCCTTTGTTCGCAGTCGGACTGGTGACCGCGTTTCTCAGTGCCCTGGCCTGCGTGCACTGGCTGATCCGCTATGTGTCACGTCACGACTTCGTCCCGTTCGCGTGGTATCGGATCGGCTTCGGTGTGCTGCTTCTGATCACTGCCTGGACGGGCGTCATTCGTTGGTCTGATTGAGTGGCTCCGTGACGGATCAACCGGCAGGGGTTCCAGAGTCCGCGCGTGAAGTGCTTCGCCGTGTCTTTGGCTACGAAGCCTTCAGGGGCCAGCAGCAGGCGGTTGTCGAACATGTGGCAGGCGGCCATGACGCACTGGTGCTCATGCCCACCGGTGCGGGGAAATCCTTGTGTTACCAGATCCCGTCGCTTGTACGGGCCGGCACCGGCGTGGTGGTGTCGCCGCTGATTGCGCTCATGCAGGACCAGGTCGCAGCGCTGCGTGAAAGTGGCGTGCGCGCGGAGTTCCTGAACTCGACGCTTTCACTGACCGAGTCGCGCCGCATTGAGCAGGCACTGAGTGCAGGCGACATCGATCTGCTGTATGTGGCGCCCGAGCGATTGCTCACCGATCGCTGCCTGGCCTTGCTTGCCTCGATGCGCATTGCGCTCTTTGCCATTGATGAAGCGCATTGCGTCTCGCAATGGGGCCATGACTTTCGGCCTGAGTACCTCGGATTGTCGGTGCTCCACGAACGATTTCCCGAGGTGCCGCGCGTGGCGCTCACCGCCACGGCGGATGCGCTGACCCGCACCGAGATTCGTGAGCGTCTGGCCCTGCACGATGCGCGTGAGTTTGTCTCCAGCTTCGATCGGCCCAATATCCGCTATGCGATCGTGCCCCGAGATGAACCGAGGCGTCAGTTGCTGGGGCTGCTGCGTGAGCAGCCCGCAGACGCCTGCGGCATCGTGTATTGCGGCACGCGCAAGCGCGTCGATGACACCGCCGCCTGGCTTAACGCACAAGGCTTCGATGCCCTGGCGTATCACGCCGGCATGCAGGCCACGCAGCGGGCGGAAAATCAGGCGCGCTTCTTGCGCGAGGATGCTGTGGTGATGGTGGCCACCCTGGCCTTCGGCATGGGCATCGACAAACCCGACGTGCGTTTCGTTGCCCATCTGGACATGCCTAAGAGTGTGGAGGCGTATTACCAGGAGACCGGGCGTGCAGGCCGCGACGGCTTGCCATCGGTAGCCTGGATGGCTTATGGCCTGCAGGACGTGGTCAACAATCGCAGACTGATTGACGAGTCGCCGGCGCAGGACGAATACAAAAGAATGTCGCGTGCCAAGCTCGACGCCATGGTTGCATTGGCCGAAGCCGATGACTGCCGTCGGGTGCATCTGCTGCGCTATTTTGGCGAGGCCGCCACGCCATGTGGCAATTGCGACAACTGCCTCACGCCGCCGCAACGCTGGGACGCGACCGAGCCTGCGCGCAAACTGCTGTCGTGCATTTACCGGATCCGTCAGGCAGGTTCGGCTTTCGGTGCGCACCATGTCATTGGCGTGCTGCGTGGCGAGAAAGATGAACGCATCGTGCAGCGCGGTCATGATCAGCTGTCCACCTTTGGCATAGGCGCTGACCTGGATACCCGCACCTGGCATGCCTTGCTCAGGCAACTGGTGGCCCGGGGCTGGGTCGATGTGGCGCACGACCGCTTCGGCGTCCTGGAACTCACCGATGCCGCCCGCCCGGTTCTGCGGGGCGAGCAGACGGTGTTGCTCTCACGTGCCGTTCAGCAAGCCGCAGTGGCATCGGGCCGCAAGCCCCGCAGCGCAGCCAGCGCCCGCAGCACAGCAGGTAGCGCTGCCGCAGCCTTGGGACTGGATGACGCTGCCCGCAGCCGATTTGAGCGTTTACGCGCCTGGCGTGGCGAAGCGGCGCGCGCCCAGAGTGTGCCCCCGTACGTGATCTTCCATGATGCGCACCTGGCCGACATTGCCCGGGTCAATCCCCTGGATGTTGATGCGCTGCGGGGTGTGCCCGGTGTGGGGGCGACCAAGCTTCAGCGATACGGACAGGCCGTGATCGGGGCGCTGCAGAGCCTCTGACAAGGCTTTGCGCAGGGGTGGTCAGGGCGGAGCAATTGCTGCAACCGCACAATCCCGGTACGATCGCTAAAAAGACGCGTCGAATGACGTGTGCGGTCTACCGTGACGGCCCCTTTCCATGATTGAAGAGTTTCTTCGCATCCTTGACGACGATCTGCTGACAGCCGTGCAGGCGATTGTCGATCTGCTTGTAAGCTGGCTTCCCTGAGACGCGGCTGGCGTCTGCTGTGTCACGCAGACCCGCACCGATTGGCCGTCTTCCGTAGGGCCTTCGCACAGTTGCGGTAATCTCCCGGGTCTGAGCCCAACGCGATGCGACGCGCATCCGGGCCTTGCAGACACTCACAGGGAGCACCCCGCCATGGATCTGAATTACTCCAAGGAAGAACTCGCCTTTCGGGACGAGGTTCGCACCTGGCTTGAAGCCAATCTGCCGGCCGATCTGCGCCTCAAGGGCGAAGACGGCGAGGCCTATACCAAAGAAGAATTGCTGCGCTGGCACAAAATCCTGGCCAACAAGGGCTGGGTGGCGCCGGCCTGGCCCAAGGAGTGGGGCGGCCCCGACTGGGACGTCACGCAGCGCTACATCTTCGAAGAAGAGTGCGGTCAAGCGGGCACGCCCCCGGTCGTGCCGTTCGGGGTCACCATGTGCGCACAGGTGCTGCTGAAGTTCGGCAGCGACGCGCAGAAAAAGCGTTTTCTGCCCCGCATCTACAACGGTGATGATTTCTGGGTGCAGGGCTATTCCGAGCCAGGCTCGGGTTCGGACCTCGCTTCGCTCAAGACCCGCGCCGAGCGCAAGGGCGACAAATACGTGGTCAATGGTCAGAAGATCTGGACCACGATGGGCCAGCATGGCGACTGGATCTTCTGTCTGGTGCGCACGAACCTGGACACCAAGATCCGCCAGGAGGGCATCAGCTTCCTGCTGATCGACATGAAGACGCCGGGTATCACCGTGCGGCCGCTCATCCTCATGGATGGTGGTCATGAAGTGAACGAGGTGTTCTTCGAGAATGTCGAGGTGCCGGTCGAGAACCTGGTGCACGAAGAGGACAAGGGCTGGACGGTGGCCAAGTACCTGCTGGGCCATGAGCGCCTCAATACCGGGCGCATTGGCGGCTCCAAGCGCGAGCTGGCCCGTCTCAAGGCCTTTGCGGCCGAGCAGACTGATGGCCAGGGCAAGGCGCTGATCGATGATCCGCGCTTCCGTGATCGTCTGTCGCGTGTCGAGGTCGAACTCATGGCACTCGAGATCACCAACCTGCGCTTTCTCGATGCCATGCGCGGCGGCCGCCCGCCGGGAGCGGATGTGTCGATGCTCAAGATTCGCGGCACCGAGATCCAGCAGGCACTCACCGAGCTGATGTACCAGGCGGCTGGCCCCATGGCCGCGCCGTTCAAGGCCACAGGCACGCAGGATGCGGTGGCATTTGACGACGCGCTTGCAGGCCTTGCCCCGCGCTATGCCAACTACCGCAAGACCAGCATCTACGCCGGGTCCAACGAGATCCAGCGCAACATCATCGCCAAAGCCAGCCTGGGCCTCTGACCATGAATTTCGAACTCAACGAAGAACAGCGCCTGCTGGCCGAATCGGTCGGCCGGTATCTCAATGATCAATACGGTTTCGAGGCGCGCAAGCAGATCGTGCGCTCCGAAACAGGTGCCAGCGATCCGGTCTGGAAACAGCTCGCTGAAATGGGTGTGATGTCCATCCCGTTCTCCGAGGCAGCGGGCGGCATTGGCGGCGGCGCCGTGGACATGATGAGCGCCATGCAGGCCATCGGTAGCGCGCTCGTGGTCGAGCCAGTGCTGGCCACCGTCCTGGCCGCGCGCCTGATTGACAAGGCGGGCAGCGAAGGCCAGAAGTCCGATGTGCTGAGCGGTGTGATCGACGGTTCGCACAAACTCGCGTTTGCCCATACCGAAGACGGCGCACGGTATCGTCTCGCGCAGGTCAGTGCCACGGCGACCCGATCGGCTGGCGGTTGGACGCTCAACGGGCTCAAGCGTGTGGTCATTGGTGCGCCACTCGCCCAGCACATCGTGGTCAGTGCCCGCACCGCCGGCAAACCCGGCGATGCGTCGGGCATTTCCCTGTTCCTTGTGGCCGCCGGTGCCAAGGGGGTGGCGATGTCACCTTATCGCACCATCGACAATCAGCGTGGGGCCGATGTGAAATTCGACGCTGTGCAGCTGTCCGCCGATGCGCTGATCGGAGCCGAAGGCGCGGCGCTGCCGGCGATCGAGGAAGCGGTGGATTTTGCGACCGCACTGCTGTGCGCCGAAGCCGTGGGCGCCATGCAGTTTGCCAACGACACGACGCTGGAATACCTCAAGACCCGCAAGCAGTTTGGTGCGCCCATTGGGTCGTTTCAGGCACTGCAGCATCGCATGGTCGAAATGTTCGTAAGCACTGAACAGGCGCGTTCCATGTGCTTTCTGGCCTGCTCCAAGGTCGATACGTCGACGGATCCTAAGGAGCGCGCGCGCGTGGTGTCTGCGGCCAAGATCAAGATCGCCGATGCCTGCCGCCAGATTTCGCAGGAGTCGATTCAGCTGCACGGCGGCATGGGCATGACCGAAGAAATGAAGGTCTCACACACCTTCCGCCGTCTGACCATGATCGCCCAGCAGTTTGGCGATGCCGATGCGCATCTTGAGCGATTTGCAGCACTGGATCATTGATCGTTGCAGTCGCTCAGACCGTCTGACAGTGATTGCTTCATTAAAACGCCCGGTGATCCGGGCGCTTTTTATGTCTGCGCGTGGACTTCTACGCGTTGATGTGTGTGGATCGTCTGTGTTCAGAAGCGATGCAGCACGCCCACTGCCAGGCGCAGTTCGTTGAATTGCACCAGCGGCGCGCTGGGCGTGCGGGTGAGGTCGGCGTTGTAACCGCTCGAGACGTACCACTGTGTGCGATTGGAGAGCGGCACCCGATAGCTCAGCCCCCAGCGCCCTGAGTCGGGCAGACCAGTCTGCATGAGCCGCGCCCAGTTCAGGAGCACCGTGCCGCCAGCCAGTCGCACTGAGCCGCTCACGTGGTAGCTGTGGGTCGGAATGCCGCTACAGTCACTTTCGATGTACGCGAGGCCCCATTGCGTGTCGGGAGCGAAGCGATAGGACAGGCCGATGCCCCATTCCTCGCGCGCCACACCGCTGGTCTGGCCATAGCGCATATAGCCCGCACCCGCGATCCAGTTGCCGCGCAACCACTTGAACCCCGCGCCCCATGAGTCGGCGCGCGATACCGTATCAAACGACTCGCCTGCGGCGTACATGAAGGCTGCTGTGAACCCGCCCACGGTTGGGGTCACGTACTCCAACGAATGATCTACACGCAAGTTGAAGTACCGGTCCATCGAGTTGTAAAAGCCGAATCCGGTGACGTCGATCGGCAGGAACGCGTTGAAGAGCGGCACATACTGGCGGCCTGCTGTGATGCGCCCCCAAGGGCCATCCAGCCCCGCCCAGGCACGCGCATTCCAGTACTTGAGCGAACCGGGCACTGCGCCATTGCCGCCCAGCGTATCACCAGTGTCGACTGCAAAACGGTGCTCGATGGTGAAGATGGCGCGCGTCTCGGCGCCCAGTTCGTGGGCGCCTGCGAACGCAAGGCGTGAGCCATATTGCACGCCGCTTTGCACACGCAGGCCAGACTGACCCTCCTGGCGTGCGCTGCCGTCGACGGTCGAATTGGCGTCGCGATTGGAATACTCCAGCGCAGCGTCGACCAGGCCGAACATGGACAAGCCTAAGGCTTGAGCCTGCGCTGTTCCCCACGCGTACCCACCAAGGGTCAGGGCTACGATGCTGACGCGCAGCAGCCTTCGCATCGCTTCACCGGGCCTCTCAGCGTTTTTGCAGCAGCGAAGTGGGCGAGCCCAGGGAACTGCCGGCATCGACCGTGATGTTCTGCCCGGTCATGAGGGGCTGATGCAGCATCCAGACAATTGCCTGGGCCAGATCGTCTGGCACCAGGGTTGAGCGCAGCGCCGTGTTCTGCGCAACCGTCTTGCGTACCGCGTCGAAGCGCTCTTCGCCCAGCCCGCGGATATGCCAGTCGGTTTCGACAAATCCGGGGTTGATGGCATTCACCCGCACATCGGGGGCCAGGGCTCGAGCCAGACCCATGGTCATGGTGTTGAGTGCACCCTTGCTCGCAGAATACGCCGGCGATGAGCCGCCGCCATTGAGCGCCGAAGCCGACGACACGTTGACGACCGCACCTTGCGCTGCCCGCAGCATGGGTGCGC
Organism: Burkholderiales bacterium UBA4615; assembly: GCA_002386465.1. GTDB lineage: Bacteria > Pseudomonadota > Gammaproteobacteria > Burkholderiales > Burkholderiaceae_E > UBA4615. The sequence goes on from DGIT01000074.1 coordinate 9,965, forward strand.
AGGCACGGGTCATTTGCCAGGTCCCCACCACATTGACTGCATAGATTGCGTGAAAGTCGTCGGCCGTCACTGCGTCCAGGTCGCCCGCCGGCGCAAAGCGCGTGGTGCCGGCGTTGTTCACCAGACCATTCAGGCCGCCGAATGTTTTTTCGATGGCTGCAGCCATGGCGCGACAATCGTCATCGCGTGAGACATCGCCTGCCAGCACCAGGACCTTGGCGCCGCGCGCTTCGCATTCAGCGGCCGTGGCGCGGGCCGCATCGGCGCTGCGGCTGTAATTGATCACGACCGCGTGGTCGGGGCCGGCCAGCTGCAGTGCGGTAGCGCGTCCGATTCCTGTGCCACCGCCTGTTACAAGCCAGGTTTTCATGGGTTCTGCTCCTTGGGGTTGGGGGCGCGCTCGAAGATCAGGTCCCACACGCCATGTCCGAGTTTCAGGCCCCGATGCTCAAACTTCGTCAGCGGGCGCCAGTCGGGTCGCGGGGCAAACCCCGCTGCGGTGTTGATCAATTCAGCTTGCGCCGACAGGACCTCGAGCATTTGATCGGCATACGGCTGCCAATCGGTGGCGCAATGCAAATAGCCGCCGGGCTTGAGGCGGGGGATCAGTTGCGAAATAAACGGCGGCTGAATCAGTCGGCGCTTGTGATGTCGGGCCTTGGGCCAGGGATCAGGAAAATAGACATGCACGCCTGTCAGCGATGCAGGCGCAATGCGCTCCAGCACCTCGACTGCGTCGCGCTGAATGACTCGTACATTGCTCAAGTCCTGTTGCGCCAGGGTCTTCAGCAGACTGCCCACACCTGGCGTGTACACCTCAATGCCCAGGAAGTCGATCTCGGGGCGCGCAGCGGCAATTTGCGCGGTGGTGTGCCCCATGCCAAAACCGATTTCCAGCACCACAGGTGCGACGCGCCCGAAGAGCGCGGGAAAGTCGATGAGGTCGTCATGGTCAGGAACGCCAAAACGCGGCAGCAGCGTCTCCCATGCATCACGCTGCGCATCCGACAAATGGCCCCGACGCAGCACGAAGCTGCGGATATGCCCGGGGCGTTCAGAAGAGGGGGGCGACTCGGTCAAGATATGGTCAGGGCTGACTGGCAGTGCCGATCATGCCTCCTACCGGCGAGGACGGCGCCGCACTGTAGAGCTTGCGCGGCATACGACCGGCCAGGTAGGCGTCGCGGCCTGCTTCAACCGCTTTGCGCATGGCGCGCGCCATGCGCACCGGCTCACGGGCTGCGGCAACCGCGGTATTCATGAGGACGCCCGCACAGCCCAGTTCCATGGCAATGGCGGCATCCGAGGCCGTACCCACGCCAGCGTCGACGATCACCGGTACCGACGCTTTCTCAAGGATGAGTTGCAGGTTCCAGGGATTGAGAATGCCCATGCCCGAACCAATGAGTGAGGCCAGCGGCATGATCGCCACGCAACCGATGGATTCGAGCACGCGGGCCTGAATGGGATCGTCGCTGCAATAGACCATCACCTCGAAGCCTTCCTTCACCAGCGTCTCAGCGGCCTTGAGGGTCTCGGGCATATTCGGATACAGGTTGTGCGGGTCGCCCAGCACTTCAAGTTTCACCAGCGTGTGGTCGTCCAGCAGCTCGCGTGCCAGGCGCAGCGTGCGCACCGCATCGTCGGCGCTGTAGCACCCTGCGGTGTTGGGCAGATACGTGAAGCGCGAGGGCGGCAGGGCGTCCAGCAAGCTGGGCTCGCCTGCGGTCTGACCAATGTTGGTACGACGGATCGCCACGGTGACGATCTGCGCGCCGCTTTCTTCGACGGCGCTGCGGGTTTCATCAAAGTCGCGGTATTTCCCCGTTCCGATCAGCAGTCGAGACGAAAAGCTGCGCTGACCAATCTTCAGTGCGTCATCGGAGGCCATCGGAGTCGGGTCAGTCATGGGGGCACACGCTCGGTTCGGGGCAATTCAGTTTTGGGCAATCAGGCAGGCAGTCAGCAGCCATTTTAGCGGCCGGCCGCTTCGGTAGCCGCAGCTGGAAGCGCAAACTCACCCGTTGACTTGAACGAGGCACCGCCGAATATGGGACCGTTCAAGCGGCCTTTGACTGCGTAGTCCACCTTGCCAACATTGCCCCCTGCCAGGCTCATTGCTTGCCGAACCAGTGCGCTGATGGGCACCGATACCGGTACCACGACCACCGACTCTCCAAACCGTGCCACGCTGCCGCGCTCGTTGCTCACCCCACTGGCCATGCGAATGCCCCGGACTTCAAGCTCGACATAGACACCGTCGTACTCGATGGGCTTATCGGTTGGGTTCTGTACACGCAGCTTGACCAGGAATCGACCCTCCATGCCCTGGCCTTGACTGGGCTCCACACCCACGACATCGACATTGACCGGTGCGCTTGGGCTCAGGCCGGCGCAGGCGCTGATGGACATGCTGACGAACAGCGTCAGCAGGACACGTGCGATCGGGAATCGAAGCAACATCAGGAATCTCCGGACAGAGCGTTGAATACAAGAGCGATGCATCAAACCAGTTGTCGGGTAACTGAACAGTTTGGATGGCTCAGGATTAGACCATCCGTGCGTGCCTTGAAGTACGCGCGATACGCTTGTCAGCCGCCGCCAACCGCCACGACTACTTCCAGCCGATCGCCCTCCGCGAGCGAGTGCTGCCCATGGGCTGAACGCGGCACGATACTGCCATTGCATTCGACCGCCACGCGCTTGCCGATCAGGTCCATCTCCTGAAGCAGCTCGAGCACGGTGGCCGCATCACGCAGCGTTCTGGGGTGACCGTTGACGATGACCTGCATGGTGCGTGGCGATCAGGGTTTCCAGGTCTTGGCTGCGTGGATGCTGGCCGTGCCAGGCACCTGCACGTACTTCAGGAACTCGGTGGCGAACCACTGCGTACGCCCGCCTTGCAGGCTGCCGCTGAACGCCGTCCGATCGAGCAGTTCGGTGAGGTTCAGCCCGACCCCTGCGTACAGGCTGCGCTGACGATTGGCATAGTTGCTGTTGTCGCTGTCGCCCCGGTAGCCGAAGGCGCCGTACCCCACCATGAGTTCCGCGTACCTGAGCGGATTGTAGGGGCCCAGTTCGGACCACCCGGAGAGTCGGAGCACGCCGAAGTACTGGTGACTGTCGTAGGTGCCACTGCCAACGAGAGAACTCGATTCCCTGCGCCAGCGAAACGCAAACCACTTGTCAAAACCAGGGTTGTCCTCTGCGTACATGCCCAGCAGGATGCCCGCACTGTTCATGATCATGTCTTGCCACGAAAAACCGTATTTTCCCGATTTTTCCAGACCATCAAAAACTTCGATGCCCAGGCCGATGGCAAAACTGAGCATCCCGGCACGTGCCACGGACATCTCGCGCGGGTCACCAGCCCAGGTGAACGCCTGGCTCAGCAGGCGTGTTGTGACGTAGATCGAGAACGCGTGGCCGAGCTTGTCGATGCCAGCGGAGTAGGTCTCCGGCCCGAACCAGCCCTCGTTGCGAAACTTGAATTGGGAGCTGAAACCATCGCTCCACCAGCCCAGGAAGCCCGCCACCATGGCCAGTGACCCTACCCCGGCGGCAATGGCGTCGGTGCAGTTGCGAATGGGCCCCCAGGGCAAACGATAGGACGCTGCGCATTGCGCAGCGCGTGGCGTGGGCGCCACGCTCAGGGGCGAACCCGGCATGTCCTGCGCACCGCTGACAGCCGCCTGAGCCAGCAGCGGGTAGCTCAGTTGCAGTGACACCGGAAGCGGCATCGCCTCATCACGGATCGACCACGGTGCAGACAGATGGCTGCCTGCGGTGTGGACGGACTCACCTGCCTGGGCAAGCGGCAGGGCGCCTGCGGTCACGAGCACTACGAGCGAGGCAAGACGGTTCAGTGATGGCACAGGCTGCTCCTGCAGGATGTCGAGACCTTGTCCTGCATCTCCACGAGGCTCGGATGATACAGGCGCAATATAGGAGCAAAGGGGGCGCACTCCGGGCGCACCTGACCATTCGGGCCCTTGTCTGCCCGGACCGATCACTGTTTGAGCGTTGGTGCAATTCCGATGGTCGCGAGGGGGTGTGCGACATCTCCCGGTTCGCGAAGGCTAAACTGCGGTCAGCGCGTGAAACGGCCCTCCGTCTGTTGATGGGCCCGTTCGACTCTGTGGCCCGCCGTCTGAAGCGAGCCGTTCGAGCGCCATGCGCCGTATGTACGCGCTGGCGACCTAGTCGATTTGCTTTTCCCCCTGGTTTTCCCTTGGTTCATCCCACAGGAGCGCGCTCATGAGCGACCCGAAATCTGCTGCATCGCTTGGCCGCCCCATGTCGGAGGTGATTCGCGAACGCGTGACCGCAGCGCGTCGTCGTTTTCACGCCAACGATAACATTTCAGAGTTCATCCAGAGCGATGACGAGCTCAAAGCGCTGGAGACCGAAGTGTCGGAGCGTATCGAAGGCGTCTTGCGCAGTCTGGTGATCGATACCGACAATGACCACAACAGTCAGGACACGTCACGACGGGTGGCGCGGATGTACCTCGAGGAAGTGTTCCGGGGGCGCTATCGCCCGATGCCCAAGGTCACCGAATTTCCCAACGCCGAAAAGATCAATGAGCTGATGATCATCGGGCCGGTGACGGTGCGCAGTGCCTGTTCACATCATCTCGTACCGATCATCGGGCGGCTCTGGATCGGGGTGATGCCGGGTTTAGGCTCACAACTGATCGGCCTGTCCAAATACGCCCGTATTGCCGAATGGGTGATGAGCCGTCCGCAAATTCAGGAAGAAGCCGTGATGCAGCTGGCCGATTTGCTGGAGACGCGCCTCAAGCCCGCCGGCATTGCAATCGTGCTCTCAGCCGATCATTTCTGCATGCAGTGGCGTGGTGTGAAAGATGATGAGCCGCACATGACAAACAGTGTCATGCGAGGCGCGTTCCTGAACAACGAAGGCTTGCGCCGGGAATTCCTTCAGTTGCTCAAACTCTGACAAAAGGACGGGCGATGAAAGCGTCAATCCTGTTGGCTACCCTGGCTGCGGTCGTGCTGGCTCCAGTCGCTCAGGCGGCTTGTCAGCCCAACCAGAAGACGGTGTTTCGCTGCACCACTGCACAGGGCAAGGCCATCGAGGTGTGCGATGCAGGCGCCGCCATCGAGTACGCATTCGGTCGGCCACAAGGCAAGCCGGAAATCGTGGTCTCCCAGCCGCGCGCATCGGTCACGACCTACCAATGGCAAGGCATCGGCCGCACACAGTCCTACACGGTGAACGTCCCCAATGGCGACACGGTGTATTCGGTCTATGACACCTACGACAGCATCGATCAGAAGCAGGAGTCGGGTGTGGTGGTCGAGATCAAGGGGCGTCAGGTGGCCACTGTGAAGTGTTCGGGCCGCGACACCGTCTCCAACATTCAGGGGATCAAGCTGCGTCCGGCGCAATAAGTCGGGCTCAACAAGCCCGGCCCAGCGCGACCGTCCAGCCATCGGATCCTGCCCGGCTGCGGGTCGATCAGCGCAGGCCTTGGGTTAGAATTCGCATCGTCGCGGGTGTAGTTCAATGGTAGAACGGCGGCTTCCCAAGCCTCAGACACGGGTTCGATTCCCGTCACCCGCTCCAGATTCCGCGCACGCTGAGCACACTCTGTGCAACGCTCGCTTTGATCGGCGAGGCTGACTCTGTCATGTCAACAGCCCCCACTTCAAACCTTCAAACTCCGGCAGGCAACGATCGATTCGCTGCGCTCATGCAGGCTGCGTACGCGCTGGAGCCGATTGTCACGGCGGTCGCGCACCCCTGCAGTGAAGCCGCACTGAGCGCAGCGGTACAGGGCTTCAGTCAGCACCTGATTGTGCCGGTCCTGGTGGGGCCGCGCGCACGCATCGAGGCTGTGGCAGCTGCGGCAGGGCTGGATATTTCAGGGTTGCGCCTGGTCGATACGCCGCACAGTCATGCATCCGCCGATGCGGCTGTAGCCCTGGTGCGCAGTGGCGAGGCGGGGCTGCTGATGAAAGGCAGTCTGCATACGGACGAGCTACTTGGTGCAGTGGTCCACAAGGACACAGGCTTGCGCACCGGTCGGCGTCTGTCGCACGTCTTTCTGATGGATGTGCCGGTGTATCACAAGCTGCTGATGGTCACCGATGCCGCCATCAACATCGTGCCCACGCTTGAGGACAAGCGCGATATCTGCCAGAACGCCATCGATCTGGCGCATGCGCTGGGCATCGCCCAACCTAAGGTTGCAATCCTTTCGGCGGTCGAGACCGTGACCCCGCGCATCCCCTCCACGATTGATGCGGCGGCGCTGTGCAAGATGGCTGAGCGTGACCAGATCACGGGCGGGCTGCTGGACGGCCCGCTCGCCATGGACAATGCGATCAGCGCTGAGGCGGCTCGCATCAAGGGTATCCGTTCGACCGTGGCCGGCGACCCCGACATCCTGCTCATGCCTGACATGGAAGCCGGCAACATTCTGGCCAAGCAGCTCACGTTCATGAGCCAGGCCGAAGCCGCGGGTGTGGTGCTGGGTGCCCGCGTGCCGATCATCCTCACCAGTCGCGCCGATTCCGTGCGCGCCCGTCTGGCCTCGTGCGCGGTGGCGGTATTGATGGTCGCTGACCGGCTGACTCATGCTCCTCTGAGTGCGACATGACCGGCAGGTCTGGCGGCGATGCCGTGCTGGTACTCAATGCCGGCTCATCCAGTTTGAAGTTCACGCTGTTCGATGCCGCGCAAGGCGCCCTCAGCGAGAGTCTGCGCGGTCAGGTGGAGGGGTTCGGCGCGGCCCTGCGATTCAAGGCCCGCTTCGCGGATGGTCGCCCGGAGGTCTCGATCGATGGCGGGGTGCCGGGCATCGCTGCTGATCGGTTGCCTCGCCATGCGAGCGAGGCGCTCGATGGTGTGTGGCACTGGGTCGAGGCGCAATTGCAGGGCCGGCGACTGGTAGGTGTCGGACATCGGGTGGTGCATGGCGGCACCGTGTTCAGTGCCCCGGTCCGTGTAGATCGTTCTACGCTGGCTGCACTGCAGCAACTGGTGTCGCTTGCGCCCCTGCACCAGCCTCACAACCTGGGGCCGATTGACCGATTGCTCACAGAGCAGCCCGCTTTGCCGCAGGTCGCCTGCTTCGACACCGCTTTTCATCGGACGCAGCCGGTCGTGGCCGAGTTGTTCGCCCTGCCACGACAGTTTTACGACGAAGGCATCCGCCGCTACGGGTTCCACGGCTTGTCCTATGAGTTTGTTGCGTCCCGTCTGCAAGACTGCGCGCCACGCGCATTCGCCGGACGGACCGTCGTAGCCCATCTGGGCAACGGCGTCTCGATGTGTGCGTTGCACGCCGGTCGCAGTGTGGCCAGCACCATGGGATTCAGCGCCCTGGATGGATGCCCCATGGGCACGCGAACCGGCAGCCTCGACCCAGGCGTGGTGCTCCATCTGGCGCGTGAGCGAGGCATGTCTCTGGATGCGATCGAGGCCCTGCTCTACAAGCGCTCCGGTCTGCTCGGCTTATCGGGTCTATCGCATGACATGCGTGCACTTGAATCCAGCGATGCGCCTGGCGCAGCACTGGCCATCGAGTATTTCGTCTACCGGCTGGCCAGGGAAGTCGGATCGCTGGCGGTGGCCATGGGTGGTCTCGATGCTCTGGTGTTCACCGCAGGCATTGGTGAGAACAGCGCGCGCATTCGGGCAGCCGTGTGTGAGCAACTGGCCTGGCTGGGGTTGAGCCTGGATGCGCGTGCCAACACCCATGCCCAGGAGGCGGCAGGCTCCGGGGCAGCGGTTCGGATCAGCGCATCGGACAGCCTGATTGAGGCCTGGCGTGTGCCCACCGATGAAGAACAGGTGATTGCCCGACACACGCTCACCGTGCTGGGGTCCGCGGCACGCACTCTCTGAGCGCGCTGTCGGTCAGGGCCTGGCTAGGCGCCACGCGTTATTGAACCCGTCGCCAGTCCGGTCGCCTGGTTTTGCATCCTTGGTCCAGTAATAGAGCGGCTGGCCTTTATAGGCCCATTGCCGCGAGCCGCCTGGGCGTGGGATCAGACTCCAGTCGCCCCGGGCTCGAGCATCGCTTGCCGCAAGCAAGGGCGGCCAGCTGGTCGCGCATTGAGCAGTGCAGGCGCTGGTGCCGCTGCCTGCCGTGTCGCGATCAAACGTGTACAGGGTCATGCCGCCTGGGCCCACCAGCGCGCCATCGACCGCATTGGCCGCAGGAAGCGGTCCCTGGATCCATTCGGCCACTGACGTGCAGCCGCCCAGTGCGAAGGCGAGCCACACGACAGACAGCACGGAGCGCCAGGACGCGAAGGCGGGGCGGGCGGGAAGGGCGCGGCGTGCAAACATGGTCAGTGGCTCCGGAAGGGCGCATTGATGGAGCGTGCGATGCTCGCACGAATACCGCGCTGAACGAAGTGTCTGCACTGCGGCTTGATTGGCGGGGCAGTGCATCCCTGTGCATGGCATCATCGCCTGCATGGATCGGACCGAACGCTTTTACCAGATCGATCAGCTGCTTCAATCCGGGCGAGCAGTCGGGATCGAGCGGTTTCTTGAGTTGCTTTCGGTATCGCGTGCGACCTTCAAGCGAGACCTCGAATACATGCGAGATCGCCTCAACGCTCCCATCGAATGGGACCGGTTCGAAGGTGGCTATCGGTATGCGCAGGCGGCAAGCGGCCCTGCTTTTGCCCTGCCAGGCCTATGGTTCAACGCGTCCGAGGCGCATGCGCTGCTGCTGATGCAGCAACTGCTCGCAGAACTGCAGCCTGGGCTGCTCGAGGCGCAGATTCGCCCGCTGCAGGCACGCTTGCGGGCTCTCCTTGGGAGCGCCGACCATAGCGCAGAGGAAGTCGAGCGACGGTTTCGGCTTGTCAGTGCCGCGCGTCGCACCCCCGCTGTACGGCACTTCGAGGCAGTCTCAACCGCTACGCTGCGTCGCTGCCGTTTGCGACTGACGCACTATTCGCGCATGACCGGCGAGACCACCGAACGTACGGTTTCGCCGCAGCAAATGGTTTTTTATCGCGACAACTGGTACCTCGTGGCCTGGTGCCACCTGCGCCGCGATGTACGCAGTTTCGCGATCGATGCGATCAGCGCTGCCGATTTGCTCGATGAGCCCGCGCGTGAAGTCGGTCGCACTGCACTCGCAGAGGTGATGGAAAGCGGCTACGGTATTTTTTCAGGCCGCGAAGTGAACTGGGCGACGCTGCGTTTTGCCCCGGAGCGTGCGCGCTGGGTGGCCGCGGAAACCTGGCATCCCCAGCAGCGGGGGCGCTTTGATGATGAACAGCATTGGATTCTGGAGCTGCCGTACAACGATCCACGCGAGCTGGTGCTGGAAGTCATGCGCCATGGCGCCTCGGTCGAGGTGCTGGCGCCCCAGCCGCTGCGCGACGCAGTCGTCCTTGAACTCGCGACGGCCAATGCGCTGTATCAGCGCTCGCAGCCCCCCGCTCGCGCTCAGCAGCGCAAGCGTGCCGTGCGCACCGAGTAGCTGGCCGCACGGTCCTTTCCGTAGCGCACCTGAAGACGTGGTCCGACAGCGGGCTCGCCCGGCACATCGGTGTCCAGCATGCAGCCTGTGGTTTCACGCACGCGGCTGAGCAGTGCATCGCCTGGCGGACCGGTCTCGGCTGATTCCCACAACAGCAGGGCGGACTGACCTGGCGCAGGCTGTGGCAGCCGCAGGGTGGCGTTGGCCGCATGCAGGTTGCTCTGTGGCAGATGCAGTCGCAATGATCCGGCCAGGTAGTAATCGTCCGTGACAATGGTCTGAAGCGGCAAACCGGTTTGATGCAGCGCAGCTGCGATCTCCCCGATTGGGTGGTCCAGGCGTGTCATCTGGGTTTTGAATTTGGGTGGTGTGACGCGCCAGGCCTGGCCTGCCAGGGCAAGCAGTGCGGCAAGCGCTGCGGTACCCACGAACAGTGAACGTCGGCGCGGCGTGAGTGAGCCGTGGGCAACGCAGGCGAAGAAACCGATCGGAAAGAGAAAGAGCAAAGGCTGTAGCCAGCGTTCGCGGATGCGGTCCAGGTCCATGCCGACCGCGACAGCCAGCAGCAGGACAGTCATCGTGCCCAGAAATACAGGATAGGGAAATACCGTTGGGACGGCCTGGTGTCCGGTCAGCAGACCCCGCCAGGCGCGCGAAAAGATCAGCAGGCAGACCAGCCATAAAGGGCTCAGGAAACTGGCGATCGTCACCAGGACCAGGCCGGCTGCATGCAGTGCGCCGGTGTGCCCGGTGGCATCAAGCTTGTCGCCCAGAGCGCCGGCGACAAACGGGTGCTGCTGCAGCCAGTGCAGATGAGGCGCGAGCAGCGCCAGCGCCACCACTGCACTGAGCAGGGTGCGCCAATCCAGCAGGCGAGTGCGCAGCGCTGGCCGGCTGGCCAGTGCTGCGCACAACGCAAAGAGGTACAGCGCGTAGTTGTACTTGCTCAGCATACCGGCCGCAGCGAGTGCGCCGCTGGCCAGGTACACCGTCAGGCGCGGGCGGTCGATTACTGACAGCAGCACGCGGAACTGCCAGACGGCAATCGCGAGCGCCAGCAGCGAATGGGTGCGCTCGCGCTGGTTGTCCCACACGAACTCCAGAATCAGCAGCACCGAAACGCTGGCAAGCAGCGTGCGGGTGCGATCGCCGAATTCACGCCGGGCAATCAGGTGAAAGCCCACAAACACAATCAGTTGCAGGGCGTTACGCAGCAGCGCAAGCGAAGCGACGCTTTCGCCGAGAACACGAAACAAGGCGGCTTGCAGCCATGTGTAGAGCGGCGGCTGGGGCGAGTAGCCCCACTGAAACCACCGCGCCATCAACATCTGCTCTGACTCATCCAAGGTCACATTGCCGGGCGCCTGCACCCGAATGGCCGCATGCACAGCGTAGTACACGCCCATCGCGAAGATGAGCGGCAGCAGGGCGGGGGAAGCCGTGGTCTGGGCGTTGGGTGCGGTCATGCCGTGGGCAGGCGGATCAGCCGGTCAGTTCAGACAACGCGAGGCGGCTCATGGCTGGCTCACGCTATGAGCCACTTCGGGAGGAGCATGCGTATCTGAGCGCTCTGAGTAGTTCACCATCGCCAAGGAGTCATGCCATGTCATTCGTCACCGCACAGCCTCTTACTTCCGCCCCTCGCAGGGTGGCGCATCGCGCCTCGGGTGTGTCCTGCCTTGCGCTGCTGGGGCAGATCATTGAGGGTTTGTTTTTGCCGGCACCGCTCAGCGCACCCAGCCATCCAGTTCAAAGCGCGGGGGCTGTGGCGCACGCCGGCTGGCAGTCGCTGGATACCCCCACCTACTTGCGTCGCGGTATTCACATTCCAGAACTCGACTGACTCAGCCAAGACTATTTTTGAACGCCCGCTGCAGTCTCTCGGGCCCAGGCGCCGAGGTCATCGAGCACAAGCGTGACCGCCCTATTGGCCGCAGCTGCAGCGCCTGCGGCATTGCGAGCCTCTACCGAAACGCTGCGCTCAAACGCCCGGCGCTGCATCAGCCTGCGCTGGCGCCAGTCAAGCAGTTCAGCGGTTACAGCCACCCGCACTGTGCCGGGCTGCTTCGAGTCGTCATGCGTCAGGTCATCAATTTTCAGGGTGAGCAGCAGATCGCCTCGCGCTCCGGCCACGGTACTGACCACACTCTTCCAGGCAGGGTCCTGAGCCAGCCTGGCCTCGGACAACTGCACCAGGCTTCGCGCGGGGCGCTCACTCCAGTTGGCGAAGTGGTAATAGGCACGGCTCACACCATCCGGGCTGAAGACCATCCGCTCGCTGTCGAACAGTGTGGGGGTGGGGCCTGCCGCAATCATCAGGACCCGCGAAGTGCCTGTAGCCAGCGCCGGCGCCGCCGCGACGCTGCTGCCTGCGCTCGCTGTCGCAGGCGTGGAAGAGGGTGCGGGTGAGGAGGCAAGGTCACGCAGCACAAAGTACTCTGTACGAGGAGCACCGTTTTTCAGAGGGTTGCCGCAGGCCGACAGGCCGCCCACTACAGCCAAAGCGACTGCGCACAGCATCGCCCCTCGAAAGGTCAAGCGGGATGGGTTCACTGGCGCATCTCCTCACCGGGGCCCGCTTGCCCGCTGCTGGGGCCGAGCAGCGCAGCTTTGGGGTCTTGCAGACGGTCAAGGGCTCGGCTGATCAGGTCCATGCTTGTCCTCAGTTCCTGTGCGCTGACCCGCAGTTCATGCACCCCGATGTCGAGCGCATCATCGGTGCGCTGCGCCACCTGGCCTACAGTACGGTCGAGCCCTGCGACAGACTGGGACAGGCTCGACTCCAACCGACTGGACGTCTCCTGGAAGCTTTTCAGGGCTGCACGGGCGTCTTCCAGCGTGCGCTCCGATTGTTGGCTGACAGGTTGCAGCGATTGCTGAAGGGCTGTCATGGTCGCGCCGAAAGTTTGGCTTGCCCGACGAATCTCTGCCATGGTCTGCTGCGCACCTTTGCCTGACTGATCGAGCAGACTCAGTCGCGTGTTCATGCCCTGGCTGAGGTCACGCAGTGCGACCAGGGCCTCGGTGACGGCTTTCTGATTGCCCTCGCCGAGCAGTTGATTGATCCGCTCCAGCGCAGTGTCGGTCCGTTCCGCAAGCTTGTTCACTGAGTTGGCAATCTGATCCAGGTCTGACGTGCCTTCAGGAATGACCGGATAGCGCTCATTCGGTGGCGCATTGGTGAGCGGTGGGCCAGGCAGACCCGGCGTCTCCAGATTGATGCGCGCAATGCCGGTGACCAGGCTGCGTGTGACCACAGCCGTGGTGTTTTCGCTCACCGGGGTCGAGCGGCTGACCCGCAGCAGCACTGCTACGCGATTGATGTTGTCGCGCGAGATGTTGTAGGTCTCTACGCGTCCCACCTTGACGCCGCGCATGTTTACATCGCCGCCAGTCTGCAGGCCATCCAGTGACTGGCGCTCGAAATACACCGTGAAGAATTGAAAATCCGATGAGCGCCCGCTGCTCGATAGCCAGACGAATGCGCCCACTGCAGCCACCAGAATGCCGAGCAGCACGCTGCCAATCAGTGTGTACCGGGCTTCAGGCTCCATCGCGGGCACTCGACTGGGGGTGGGGCGTGTTGGGGGGCGGGTCAGCGCTGACGGTGGCGCGCGACGAAAAGTAGGATTGTATCCATGGGTCGTTGGTCTGCGTGATGGCCTGCAAACTGCCATCGGCAATGACCTTGCCCTGACCCAGCACGATGATCCTGCGCGCAATGCCGAACAGCGTGTCCAGGTCATGGGTGACCACGAGAACAGTAATGCCCAGATCACGATTCAAAAATTCCAGCAGCGCATCAAATGCGCGGGCAGTGATCGGATCCAGTCCCGAGGTGGGCTCATCCAGAAACAGGACCTCAGGCTCCAGGGCGATGGCACGCGCAATCGCCGCGCGCTTGCGCATGCCACCCGACAACTGGCTGGGCATCTTTGAGCCTGCATCTGGCGGCAAGCCGGCCAGGGACAGGCGCAGCCGTACCAGTTCGTCGACCAGAGCCTCGGGCAGATCCAGATGCTCGCGAATTGGCGTGGCCACGTTATCGGCCACGCTCAATGAAGAAAACAGCGCGCCTTCCTGGAACATCATGCCGAAGCGACGGCGGGTGGCTGCCAGATCCTCCTGGGGCGCTTTCCAGACGTCCGTACCCAGCAGATGCACGCTGCCTGAATTGGGGCGCTGCAGCCCGACGATTTCACGCAGCAACACCGACTTTCCGGTGCCGCTGCCACCGATGAGCGCCACCAGATCACCCCGCCGGATCTGAAGGTCGAGCCCGTTATGCACGGTCTGGTTACCGAAGCGCGTGACGATACCCTGAAGATCAATGATGACTTCGCGTTCGGTCTCATCCGGACCGCTCCAGGCCGAGTGTTCAGGGCGAACCATCACCAACCGAGCCTCTGACAAATGATGGCGAAAATCGCATCGAGCACGATGACGGCGACGATGCCCTGCACCACGGTTGATGTGGTGTTGATTCCAATGGAGCGGGTGTCGCGGGCCACGTCCATACCCATCCGGCATCCAATGACCGCGATGACCAGCGCAAAGAAAGGCGCTTTGCCCAGGCCGATCAGGAAATGGCGCGGCGCGAGTGCCACATGCAGCCGTTCGATGAAGGCATGCGGATTCAGCTCAAGCATGTTTTGCGCAATCACCATGGCCCCGGCAATGCCTGCCACATCACCAATGAACACCAGCAATGGCAGCGTGATCATCAGTGCGAGGATGCGGGGTACCACCAGCACCTGTTCAGCCGACAGTCCCAGCGTGCGGATCGCGTCGGTCTCTTCAGTGAGCTTCATGGTGCCCAGTTGTGCGGTGAAGGCGGCTCCGCTGCGTCCCGCAACGATCGTGGCGACGATGAGCGGCGAGAATTCACGCGTCATGCCCAGCGCCACACCATCGACCACAAAGACATTGGCACCGTATTGCTCGGCCTGCAGACCCAGCAGATAAGCGAACACCACACCGATCAGCGCGCTCACCAGAGCGACGACCGGGATGGCGCTCACGCCGGTCTGGCCGAGTTGAGATAGCAGTTCACGCCCTCGCAGCATGGCCGGGCGCATCGCGACACGGCCAAGCTCGGTCAGGCATAAGCCCAGGAATCGGACATGACCAACCAACATCGTGCCGAGTTCGCTGGCTTGCTCACCAAAGCGAGCCATGGTGCCGAAGGGCTTGCGTCGCGTCGGCGCTGCGGTATCGGCTAGTCGCTCGCGCACGAGCTCGGCGATGCGCGCATGACGCGGATCAAAACCGCGCAGTGTGAGCTGCTGTGCATCAACGCCTGCGTGACGCAACGCCGACCAGAAGGTCAGGGCGCCGGCGGTGTCCAGCCCACTCAGTGCGCTGCCATCCACCACGCGCACCTGTTTCAGCCCTTGCGTCTTATCAGACAGGGCGCCACTTAGCGTCGCCACTTGAGCGAGTCGCCATGAGCCTTCCAGAGCGAGCGACGCCTCGCCCTGCGCCAGGTCGATCTGGCAAGTGCCGGTGGGCGTGGCGCTGTGCAACGGATGCATGAGCGTGGACGGGTTGATCAGCCGGCAGTGCGGGCAGACCCGCCGGGTGTCGTTCGGGTATTAGCCAAGGAGCTTTTCAATGTCGGCGCTGACTGACTCCGGAGAGGTGGTGGGCGCATAACGCTCAGCGACTTGTCCGTGGCGATCGATCAGAAATTTGGAGAAATTCCATTTGATGGCTTCACTGCCCAGCAGCCCGGGCTTGGCGGATTTGAGCCACTTGTACAGCGGATGGGCGTCGTCGCCATTGACGTCGATCTTGGCGAACATGGGAAAGCTCACGCCATAGTTGAGTTCGCAGAACTGCGAAATCTCCGAGTTCGTGCCGGGCTCCTGCGCCCCGAACTGATTGCTGGGAAAGCCCAGCACCACAAAGCCGCGGTCCTTGTACTGGTCATACAACGCCTGCAAGCCTTTGTACTGTGGCGTCAGGCCACATTGGCTGGCGGTATTCACGATCAAAGCGACCTTGCCGCTCCAGTGCGATAGGGGCATGGGTTTGCCGGTGATCGACTGGGCCTCGAAATCCCAGGCGCTTTGCGCGGTTGCAGTCATGGTGGGCTCCAGAAAAAGCGGGCAAAGAAGCCATGCTAACGTAGTCGACGTTCTGCAAGGAGACTCAGTGATGCGACTGCTCGCCGCCATGTTCAAGCATGAGACCAATACTTTCTCGCCGGTGCCTACGCCCACTGAGCGATTCTTCGGTTACCGGCCCGACATGGTGACCGGTCCGGCCGCGATTCAGGCTCATCGTGGGACGGGCAGCGGTCTGGGCGGATTCATCTCGGTAGCTGAAGCCGCAGGTGCCGAGATCACCGTAGCCGTGGCGGGCGATGCCAATCCAAGTGGTCCGGTCGAGGATGAAGCGTTCGAGCGGATTTCGGGGGCCATTCTGGACGAGGTGCGTCGCGGCGGCTGGGACGGCATCCTGCTGGATCTGCATGGCGCCATGGTCACACGCAGCCATGATGACGGCGAGGGCGAACTGCTGCGGCGTATCCGGGCTATCGACCCAAGGACCCCGATTGGTGTGACGCTGGATATGCACGCCAACATCTACGAGGACATCGTTGCACTCTCGACCGTGGTGACCGGCTATCACACCTATCCGCACATCGATGTGCGCGAGGCCGGACAGCGCTGCGCGCAGGTCCTGGTGCGGGCCATTCGAGGCGAAGTCAAACCTGTCATGCGCTGGGCCAATCGCCCGATGCTGCCGCATGTGATGCGTCAAGGTACGCACGCCGAACCCAACCGTTCTTTGCAACAGGCCTGTGTGGATCATGAGACCGCAGGCCAGGCGCTTGCATGCTCGGTGTTCGTCGGATTTCCTCATGCCGACATTCGGGAAGCCGGCTTGTCCTGCGTGGTCTGCACTGATGCGAAGGTCGATACGAGCGGCGCCGCTGCGCAAACCATCCGCGATGCGCTGCTTGACCGGGCCTGGGCAGCGCGCAAGGACTTAGTCTATCGCAGCGCACCGCTGGAGGAATCGGTCGCTCAGGCGCGCAGCCTCGCCGCGATGCCTGCCAACGGGCGCACCGGGCCGATCGTGCTGCTCGATCACTGCGACAACGTGGCCTCGGGTGGCACGATGGACACCACAGCAGTCCTGGCTGAGGTGTTGCGCCAGGGACTGACTGACGCCATGTTTTACGCCATTCATGACCCGGACAGCGTGCAGCGTGCCATCGCGGCAGGGGTCGGCAATGAGGTGAGTCTGATGCTTGGAGGTAAGGCCGAGATGCCCTCTATCGGAGCGCCTGCCACCCCTCTTGCCGTGACCGGACGGGTTCGAAGAATCACGGACGGGCTCTACACGCTGCGCGGACCGATGGGCGCGGGTGCGCAAGCGCGCAACGGACCTACGGTGGTGCTGCAGGTAGGCGGCGTGGAAGTGGTGGTCATGACGCTGTATCAGGAGCCTGCCGATCTGGAGTGTTTTTACAGCGTTGGCATCGACCCAATGCGCAAACGCTTCGTGATCATCAAGAGCCGGGTGCACTGGCGCGCCGGGCTCGGTCAGCTTGCGCGTGAAGTCGTGGAGTGCGCGGGCGTGGGTGTCACGACCTCCGACTATTCCCTGCTCAAATTCGAACAGGTACGCCGTCCGGTGTTCCCGCTCGACCCCCTTTGAATCGGAGCACGCCATGCAATCAGGCAGCCATGAGTTTCTGGCCCAGGATCGGGTCATCTGGGGCAAACCCGCTGCGCAGGCCGTGGTGGAGGAGGCCGATCGGCGCAAGGCCGCGCGGGTGTTCATCGTCACCTCGCGTACGCTGAATCGGACGACCGAGGCGGTGGCCGCCATCGTGCGTGCACTCGGTACTCGCCATGTCGGCACCTTCGATGAATGCGTCGAACACACGCCGCGCGCAAGCGTCATTGCCGCGGCCGAGACGGCCAGGGCAGTCAACCCCGACCTGGTGGTGACCGTGGGCGGCGGGACTGCGATTGATACCTCCAAGGTCATGCTGATTGCCCTGACCCACAACGTGCGCACCGTCGAGGGACTGAGCGACTGGCACATGCGGGTGAACCCGGATGGCACGCGCGTGCTGCCGCCCGTGCAAACCCCTGCGTGCCGGCAGATCGTGGTCAGCACTACATTGGGTGCAGCCGAGTTTTCCGATCTCGGCGGCTGTACCGACCCGGTCCGCAAAACCAAAGATGCGTACACCGGCAAGTTCATTGGCGCGGCCAGCGTCATCCTGGATCCTGCCATCACCGTGCACACGCCGGACTGGCTCTGGTTGTCCACGGCGGTGCGTGGAATCGACCATGCGGTCGAGGGTCTGTGCTCGGTAGCGCCTTCGCCGCTCATCGATGCCACGTCATTGCAGGCCTTGCATCTCTTTGGACAAGGTCTGCCCGTGCTTCAAAAGCAGCGCGACGACATGCAGGCCCGCCTGATGTGTCTGCAAGCCGCATGGATGGCTGGTTTCGGGATCATGCGGGTGCCCTACGGCGCGAGCCATGGGATTGGGCACAGCCTGGGCGCTGTGACCGGCATCAGTCATGGCTACACCTCATGCATCATGCTGCCTCACGTGATGCGCTTCAATCTTGAGCGCACTCAGGCGCAGCAGGCGCGTATTGCGCAAGCCATGGGTGCGACCGATGGAGATGCAGCGGGGGCTGTGGCTCGGCTGATCGCATCCCTGGGCATGCCGACGCGCTTGCGCGATCAGGGCGTGAAGCCCGAGCAGTTCGAGGCGATTGCCGCAGGGGCGATTCACAACATGTGGGTGCGCAGCAATCCGCGGCCGATTGAGGGCAAGGCGGGGGTTGTAAAGCTGCTGGAGGCGGCTTACTGAGGGATGCTTGCCGGGTGCGGCGCCTTGCTTGCGCGGGGCCGTTGGCGCTGCTCCACCCCACCGTGCCAACGGCCTGGAGAGCGCTGCCTGCATCACAGGAGCTTGCCTTGGGAGCAGGCTTTCAGTTCGGCGAGTCAGTCCAGGGATTCAAGACTGGCACCCCGGCCAGCTCGAATTCCGTGCGGTCGCGTGTGACGACAGTCAACCCGTGACACAGGGCTGTTGCGGCAATGATCAGATCAGGCTGAGAGAAGGTGTGACCGCGCTTGCGACCCGTCTCGACGAGCAGCCGCCACTTAAACATGATCTCTTCGGTCACAGGCAGTGCGCGTTGCACGAACATGGGACGCACTTTGTGCGTGAGCCAATCGCGGAGTTCCGAGCGCCGCGCCGGCTGGTTGATCAGTTCGATGCCGAATCGGATCTCAGCGAAAGTGACTTCGCTGACGAAAAGTTGCTCCAGTGGCAGGGCGGCAACGAAACGCAAAACACGCGCCTGCGGGCGAGGTCGCCTCAATTCAGAGATGACATTGGTGTCGAGCAGCCATCCGCTCATGGTCGGGACTTACAACTTGACGCTGCGAACCGGCATGGGTGCGCGGACCGGCTCGATGCCGATGGTACGGTGCGGGGAAGACTGCAGGGCATCGACCAGCAATTGCCCGGTCTGCAGCCCCGAGAGGCGTCGGAACGCGGCTGCGTCTACGATGACAACTGCCTCGCGTCCATGAAGGGTGACGTGTTGCGGGCCCTCGCTGTGGGCCTTTCGGACCACTTCGCTGAAGCGTGCCTTAGCGTCCTGTAATCGCCAGGAGGCCGAGGTCACTCCGTCAGTTGCTTGGTGGGGTATCAAGGGGATTCTAGTCATGCTGACCAGTTTACTGCGTCACCGGGGGGCGCCTCAAGACGTTATTTGGTTGAGCGGGGCCGTTGGCGCGTTGGGGCAGCTTGCGCCGGTCGCCGTCCCCAGGGCCAACGCTCAGTTCACCGCGCGGGTGGACCCACCCCAGTACTTCGCCCGGATCGCCTTCTTGTCCGGTTTGCCCAGTCCGGTGACCGGCAGCGCGTCAGTGAAATCCACGGACTTGGGGGCTTGCACTACGCCCTTGGCATCACGCACCAGGGCGATCAGCGCTTCGGCATTGGGCGTGGCGCCGGGGCGCAGCACCACCACGGCCTTGACCGCTTCGCCCCACTTGGGGTCTGGCACGCCGATGACCGCAGCGGCGGCCACATCCGGGTGGCGCGTGAGCACGTCCTCCACTTCGCGCGGAAACACGTTGAAGCCGCCGCTGATGATCATGTCCTTGCTGCGATCCACGATGTACAGGAACCCGTCGGCGTCTCGGCGGGCCAGATCGCCGGTGTGCAACCACCCGTGTCGAAAGGCCTTCTCGGTCTCTTCGGGCTTGTTCCAGTACCCCGCCATCACCAGCGAGCCGCGGCAGCAGATTTCGCCCACTTCGCCCACCGGCACTTCATGGCCCTGCTCATCGAGCAACTTGACCTGCACGCCGGCAGACGGCATGCCGCAGGAGGCGAGGCGCTCGGGGTGTTTAGGATCATGCTCGGCGCGGCGCAGGGTTGTGACGCAATTGGGCGCCTCGGATTGACCGTAGAGCTGCATGAACACTGGCCCGAAGCGCTTCATGCCCTCCAGCAGGCGTGCCGGTGACATGGGCGAGGCCCCGTAGATGATGGTTTGAAGGCTCGACACATCCGCCGTGTCCATGCTCGGATGATCGAGCAGCACGTAGATCATCGTGGGCACCAGGAACGTGCTGGTAATCCGGTGGCGCTCCACCAGATCGAAGAACCGTTGCGCATCAAACCCCTTGCTCATCACAAAGGTGCCTGATCGGCTCATCACCGCCACGATCATCGCGCCGGCTGCATGAGTGATCGGGGTCATGGCGAGAAAACGAATCTCTTGCGGCCAGTCCCATTCGGTGAGTTCGGTCATGACCATGGTGACCTGCACCCGATGCGTATGGATCACCCCCTTGGGCCGGCCCGTGGTGCCACCGGTGTAAATCAGGGTGCAGATGTCCTCGGGTTGGGCCACCGACTCGAGCGGGCCGGGTGTGTATTGCGCAAGCGCTGCCAGGATGTCTTCGCTGCCCGCGCCCGGCCCCAGACCCATGATGCGCTGCACGCCGGGTACCCTCGCCTGAAGCGCTTCCGAGCGCTGTGCAAATTGCGTGGGATCGACAAAGAGCGTGGTCACGCCCGAGTCTTCCAGCAGATACGCATGGTCGTCTTCCGAACCCAGCGGGTGCATCCAGGTGGAACGCAAACCCATCAGATAGCCTGCCGCATTGACCAGAAACGCTTCCGGCCGGTTGGAGGACAGGGTGGCGATGGCATCGCCTCGTTTCAGACCCCGGGCCTTGAGCGCCTGAACCAGTTGGCTGAGCGCCGCACCGAACTGCGCGTAGCTCATGGTCTGCTCATCAAGGATGAATGCGGTCCGATCGCCACCGCGGTGAATGGCGCGGATGATCAGATCGCCCATGGTGCAGCCTTCAACCAGGCTGCTCGGAAACGTGGGGGTCATTTCGTGTGTTGCTCCGAGACTTCAATGAGGTTCAGATCGGGATCGCGCATGTACACCGATCGGATCGGCCCGGTGGCGCCCGTACGCATGACCGGCCCTTCGATGATCGGCCAGTTTTGCGCCTGCAGACGTGCAATGACCACATCGAGCGGGATCGACGCAATGAAGCACAGATCGAGCGCGCCTGGTACGGGCAGATGCGCGCGTGGGGTGAACTCCTTGCCACGCACATGGAGGTTGATCTTCTGCTGACCGAACTTCAGGGCCAGGCGCGTGCCGCCTGGCGTCTCGAAGCGCTCGAGCTGCATGCCCAAAACCCGGGTGTAGAAGTCGATGCAGGCAGCCTCGTCGATGGTGGTGAGGACGAGATGGTCGAGGTGGTCGATCATGGTGGTTGAGGCGCTGGCGAATGCGCAGTGAGCTGAATTCCGCAGTGTCGCTCGGGCGATCCTCATCCGTCCATGAAGCTCGCGCTACACTGCCCGGTTTGCCCACGTGGGCATTCCAGGATTTACGCGTTCAGACATGCTGCTCGAACTGTTCCGCCAGCGCTTCGGTCGCACCCCAATCGGGTTCGACCGGGATACCGCCGTGCGCGGCGAGGCCGTCGCAGCGGCGGGCCGTGTGCTGTCGGTGACCGAGACCGCGCCCGGCCAGTTGGCAGGCGAAGTGGAGGGCAGTGCGGGTGAGTTGTATCGCACCCAGGTCAAGCTTGCGGCGCACGGCGCGGTCATTCAGGTCATCACCCATTGCTCTTGCCCAGTAGGTGCCGGCTGCAAGCATGGCGCGGCCATGGTGCTCAGCTGGTTGCGTGATCAGCAGGAGGGCGCAGCGCCGGGAGCGGCACAGACCGCCCTGGCTCCGACCGCGTTCAGTCAGAGCAGCAGTGCCATGCCCCCGGTGCCGGGCTATGAGCGCATGCAGGTCCTTCACTGGGTGCGCGGACTGCGAACGCTGAAGCTGCAACCGGCCGACACCGCACCGCGGGCGTCGTTGGTCTACGTCTTGCGCAATGCGCAGCGCCGTGCCGTGCTGCAGGTTTATCGGGTACGCCGAGGTGAGCACGGTCAGCCTCTGGCGCCTGAGCCGTACCGCGGTCTGGCCACCCAGGCGGCTGACCCGCCGTCCTACTGGGACGAAGCCGATGTGATGGCCGCAGCCATGCTGCAGCGTTCGACTCCGATTCCAGGAGGGGTGCTGCTCGATTCCATGCGCGCCCGAGATGTCCTGATGCATCTGGCAGGCAGCGGCCGCTTGTACCTCGATGAGCCGCCGACCCTCGAGGCCCTGGCGGCGGGCGAGGCGGGGCAAGCGACCCGAACGCTCAAACTGGGTGAGTCGCGGGCCGCCCGCCTCGATTGGCTGGCGCCGCACGCGCAGAGCGTAACGGCTTCGCCGGCATCAGCGCCCGAGTCCTTGCAGTTGGGTCTGGCAGTGGAGCCTGAGGCAGAGCCGATCTTTACGACGCAACCCTGCTGGCTGGATCGCGCTGCGGGGCTGATCGGGCCGCTTGACGCAGCCTGCCCCCCCGAGCTCATCGCCTGGCTGCGGGCTGCACCTGCAGTGCCCGCCGATACGGCCGAGGACGTGGCGTTGGCACTGCATGCGCAATTGCTCGCCCGGCCCGACTTGCGCCGCATGGTGCCCAGCCTGAGCGCCCACCCGGTGCGCGAGCGCCCGGGCGTGCCCCGTCCGGTCATCGGGTTGTTCTCCATGACGTCCACGCCTGCGCTGCGTGGTGCGGCACGAAGCTCCAGCGGGCCGCGCGATCGCCTCGCGGTGTCGTTTGCAGTGGAATACGCCGGCCGACGACTGGAACCGCTGCGGTCGGTCAGCCTGGGCATTCGCGACGAAGAAGGCCCCGTGCTGTTGTTGTGCGATCAGGCGGCCGAGCGTGCTGCGTTGAGCGTCTTGAGTGGCGCATTGCAGGAGCTCGGTCGAGACGAACCCGCGCTGCGTCTGTCCAGCGAGCTTCCCGGCGATGCATCGGCTGCACGGCCTCGTGCAAGTACCGGCTGGATGACGGTTGCCATGCTGCCTGCGAGCAGTATGGCCGCAGCGCGGATTCAATTCGACCTGATGCCCAGGTTGCAGGCTCAGGGTTGGGCGGTGGTGGATGAAGCGGCCGGTGCGCTGAAGCTGGTCGAGGCCGACGAAGTCGCCGCGGAATTGTCACCCGTGGCGGGTAACGATGGCGCGCAGGACGCACCGGGTACACGGTGGTTCGAACTGCAATCAGGTATCCAGGTGGCGGGCAATCGAATCGACCTGGCGCCGGTGCTGGCTGATGTCATTGCGCTGGGTGGCTTCGATGCCTGGAGGCAGGCCCGCTGCCCCGACGGCAAGCTCTGGCTGCGCGTGGCTCAGGATCAGGTGCTGCGCATTGACGCCCATCGCCTGGAGCCGCTTGCGCGCGTGGTCACCGACTGGTCGCAGCTCGCGCCAGGGCAGGGCGCCGATGCGCCTCATCTGCGCGTGGATGCGCTGGCTGCTGCGGCACTGGGCGTGGCCGATCCGTCCATCGTCATGCCGGCTTCGCTTGAGCGGTTTCGCCAAGCCAGTGAGTCTTTCGACGGCTTGCCGCAGGTGACCGTACCCCCGAGTTTTAAGGCCACCCTGCGCCCCTATCAGCAACAGGGTCTGGCCTGGCTGCAGTTTGTGGCCGGCACGGGCACGGGTGGCGTCCTGGCCGACGATATGGGACTGGGCAAGACCGTGCAGGTGCTGGCGCACCTGGAGTGTGAGCGCGCGGCTGGCCGCATGACCCGGCCAGTGCTGGTGGTGGCCCCGACCTCGCTGGTGTTCAACTGGCAGGATGAGGCTCATCGTCATGCGCCCACACTCAAGGTGCTGGCCCTGCATGGCAGCGCCCGCGCCCAGCATTTCGAGCATATTGCGCAGCATGATGTGGTGATCACCACGTATGCGCTGCTGCCCCGCGATATCGATGTGCTGAGTGAGCAGACCTGGCATGCCGTCATTGCTGACGAGGCGCATCAGGTCAAGAACTCGCGCACACGTGCAGCCGCAGCCATTCGCGCGCTCAAGGCGGGCCATCGGGTGGCCCTCACCGGCACACCGCTGGAAAACCATCTGGGCGAGCTGTGGTCGATCATGCAGTTTGTAGTGCCCGGTTTGCTTGGTCGCGAAGACGCGTTTCGTACGCGCTTCAGATTGCCCATCGAGCGCCGCGCATCGGCGCCCGAGGCAGCCGAGCGACTGGATTCGCTCAGACGTAGGGTGCGCCCGTTCCTGCTCCGGCGCACCAAGGCGGCCGTGTTGCACGAACTGCCCCCGCGCACGGACATCGTGCATCGGGTGGATCTCGGGCGTGAGCAACGCGACCTGTACGAGTCGGTGCGATCGGCCATGGATGAACGCGTGCGTCTGGCGCTGGCCGATGCCGGGCTGGAGCGCAGCCGCATCGTCGTGCTCGATGCCTTGCTCAAGTTGCGTCAGGCCTGCTGTGACCCGTCCCTGCTGGCCATGCCCGCAGCCAAACGGGTCAGTGGTTCAGCGAAGCTGGAGGCCTTGCTCGAGCTTCTGGTGCAACTCATCCAGGAAGGGCGCAAGGTGCTGGTGTTCTCGCAGTTCACCACCATGCTCGATCGCATCGAGACCGCCATTGATGCACACACGCAGCTGGCGCAAGTCGCCCGCACCCGCCTGGACGGCGACACGGTGGATCGGCGTGGTGCAGTGGAAACCTTTCAGCAGGGCGATGCGCGCATCTTTTTGCTGTCGTTGAAGGCAGGCGGTGTGGGCCTGAACCTGACTGCAGCCGATACCGTGATTCATTACGACCCCTGGTGGAATCCGGCGGTCGAATCTCAGGCGACGGACCGGGCACACCGCATTGGCCAGCAGCGCGCGGTGTTCGTCTATAAGCTGATTGCCGCAGGCACGATCGAAGAACGCATCCTGGAGCTGCAGTCCCGCAAAGGCGAACTGTCCAATGCAGTGCTGGAAGGTGCGCTGGGTGGGAGCAGTCTCACACGCGACGATCTGCTGGGTCTGTTCGAGACCACGCCCTGAAGACAGGGCTGTGCAGTCGGGTTGCTGTGCGCGACTCCTTCGTTGGCACCGTCAATTTGTCACAGCATTGAGCGTGCGTTTTTGGTACCGTGCGCCCTTTCAGGGGTGAAAACCTCTTTTTGAGCAAGGAACCATCCATGTCAAAAGTTTTCACATCCAAGCCCGTTTCCGCGGCAGCCGCGCTGCTGCTGTCGGCCTTGACATTAGCAGCATGTGGAAGCGGTGGCGGCAGCGGTAGTGGAGGGGACTCGGGCGGTGGTTCGGGCGGTGGGTCGGGTGGAGGTTCGACCCCGAGCACTGCGGAAGGGTTCTGGGCGGGACCGACG
>DGIT01000006.1 GCA_002386465.1 Burkholderiales bacterium UBA4615
CAACTCGGCTGCGCGTGCCGGTATGTTTGCAAAAGGCGAATTTCAGCTCGGCAGCGGTGCGGCGCTCACTGTGCCCCAGCAGTCGGTGGTGGTGCGCGACGGCTTCGCGTATGTGTTTCGCGTCAATGCCGATCGGGTGGCGCAAGTCAAGGTCCGCACGGGCCGGCGATTGGCCGATCGCATCGAAATCCTCGAGGGCTTGAGTACCGATGCCGTGCTGGTCGGCGCAGGCGCTGCGTTTCTCAATGAGGGCGATCTGGTGCAGGTGGCTGCGCCTGCGGCCGCAGGTGCGCACAAATGAACTTCTCCACGCTGTCCATTCGCAACCCCGTTCCGGCGGTGTTGTTGTTCATTTTGTTGACGCTGGCAGGGCTCATCGGCTTTCGTGCCATGGCGGTTCAGGACTTTCCTGATATCGAACTGCCCCTGGTCACGATCGACGCCACCCTGCCCGGTGCTGCGCCCGCGCAGCTTGAAACCGAGGTGGCGCGCAAGCTCGAGAACGCGGTGGCCACCTTGCAGGGCGTCAAAAACCTGTACACCAAGATTCTTGATGGTGCCGTCTCGATCACGGTCGAATTCGTACTCGAGAAAAACGGTGCCGAAGCGGTCAACGAGGTGCGCGATGCGGTGAGCCGCGTGCGTGCCGACCTGCCGGCCGACCTGCGCGATCCTGCGGTGACCAAGGCCAGCACCGCGGGCCGCCCGGTGATTACATATGCGGTGACCAGCGATTCCCTCGACGAGGAAGCGGTCTCCTGGTTCGTCGATAACACCATGGCCAAGCGCCTGCTCAACGTGCGCGGCGTGGGCCTGGTCAAGCGCCTGGGCGGGGTCACCCGCGAAGTGACCGTTGAGCTCGATGCACCTCGCATGGCGGCGCTCAACGTGTCGGCCATCGATGTCTCCAGACGCCTGAAGCTGGTGCAGCAGGAGGCCCCGGGGGGACGCGGAGATGTGGGCGGCGCCGAGCAGGCGGTGCGCACCATTGCCACGGTGAGCAGCGCCGCCGAACTCGAACAGATCGAACTGCCGCTGCCAGACGGGCGCCGTGTGCGCCTGGGTCAGATCGCCAAAGTGCGTGATGACATCGCCGAGCGCCGTGCCCTGGCGCTGCTGGACGGCAAATCGGTCGTGGCGGTCGAGATCATGCGTACGCGCGGTGCGAGCGAACTGGATATTGGCCTCGGCGCCCAGGAGGCTGTAGCCGAGCTGCAGGCCGCCCATCCGGGTATCCGCATCACGCAGGCTATCGACAATACCCGGCCGGTCCAGGACAACTTCGACAGCTCGATGCACCTTCTGTACGAAGGCGCGCTGCTGGCGGTGATCGTGGTCTGGGCGTTCTTGCGCGACTGGCGCGCCACGCTCGTCAGTGCTGCGGCCTTGCCGCTGTCGGTCATCCCGGCGTTCCTGGGCATGGCGCTCTTTGGGTTCACGCTCAATACCGTGACCCTGTTGTCGCTTGCACTGGTGGTGGGCATTCTGGTGGACGACGCCATCGTCGAGATCGAAAACATCGAGCGCCATCTCAACATGGGCAAGTCGCCGATGCAGGCGGCCATGGAAGCTGCCGATGAAATCGGTCTGGCCGTGATTGCCACAACGTTCGCGCTGGTGTCAGTGTTCTTGCCGACAGCCTTCATGGCGGGCGTGCCCGGCAAATTCTTCAAGCAATTCGGCTGGACCGCCGTATTGGCCATTCTGGCGTCGCTGGTGGTGGCGCGTCTGCTCACGCCCATGATGGCGGCCTATTTGCTCAAGCCCAAGAAGGGCGTGGCGCAGGGAACCACGCCGGTGGCTGCGAGCGCTCCGGGGCATCAACCGATTGACGAGTCGCAGGACGGTTGGCTGATGCGCGCCTATCTGAAGGCGGCGCGCTGGTGCATTCGACATCGCGGCATCACGGCGGTGTTGTCGGTGCTGTTCTTTGCCGGCTCGATCGCGCTGGTGCCTCTGCTGCCCAAGGGCTTCGTGCCGCCTGCCGATCGGGCACAGACGCAGGTCAATGTCGAGCTGCCCCCTGGCAGCACGCTGAAGGAAACCCTGGCAGCAGCGGAGTCTGTTCGCGCCATCGTGGCGGCCACCACCGATGTGAAGCATGTGTTCAGCTCAGTGGGGGGCGGTGCATCCGGTGATGCCTTTGCCATCGGCGCGGCACCCGAGGCGCGCAAGGCGGTGATGACCGTGCTGCTCACGGATCGCACCGATCGCGGCCGCACTCAGCAGGCGGTGGAGGCCGAGATCCGTGAACGCCTGGCGGGTGTGCCGGGTGTGCGACTCACCGTTGGCTCCCAGGATGTGGGCGTGAAAATGCAACTGGTGTTGCGCAGTGAAGACCCGGCTGCGCTCACCAGCGCTGCGCGCGCGGTCGAGCGTGATCTGCGCCAGCTCAAGGGCATTGGCAATGTCACCTCCAGCGCTAGCCTCGTGCGCCCCGAGATCATCGTGCGCCCCGATTTTGCACGCGCCGCCGATCTTGGCGTCACCGCGCAAAGCATTGCGGAAACCGTGCGCGTGGCCACGGCCGGTGACTACGACATGAGTTTGCCTAAGCTCAACTTCAGTGAGCGCCAGGTGCCGGTGCGCGTGAAGCTGCCGGATGCCGTGCGTGCCGACCTCTCGGCCATCGAGCGTCTCACGGTGCCCGGGCGCTTCGGGCCGGTATTGATCACCAACGTGGCGGACATCAGCATCGACAGCGGCCCGGCACAGATCGATCGCCTCAACCGCAGCCGCAACGTCACGCTCGATGTCGAGCTGGCGGGGCGCGAGTTGGGCGCGGTCAATGCCGAGGCCATGGCCTTGCCGACCCTGAAGAACCTGCCGCCGGGGGTGCGCATTGCCGAGTTGGGCGATGCCCAGGAAATGCAGGCGCTCTTTGCCAGCTTCGGCCTGGCCATGACGATTGGCGTCCTATGTATCTACATGGTTCTGGTGCTGCTTTTTGGCGATTTTCTTCAGCCGATCACCATCCTGGCGGCATTGCCCCTGTCGATCGGCGGCGCCTTTGTGGCGCTGCTGATTACCGGCAAGAGTTTTTCCATGCCCTCGCTGATCGGGTTGCTCATGCTGATGGGGATCGTCACCAAGAATTCGATTCTGCTGGTGGAATACGCCATCGTGGCCCGCCGCAATGGCATGAGCCGCTTCGATGCCCTGATCGATGCCTGCCACAAGCGGGCCCGTCCGATCATCATGACCACGCTGGCGATGGGTGCGGGCATGGTGCCTATTGCAGTCGGCTGGGGCGGGGACCCGAGCTTTCGGGCACCCATGGCAATCGCGGTCATTGGCGGCCTGATCACCTCCACGCTGTTGTCGCTGCTGGTAGTACCCGCGGTGTTCACGTATGTCGACGATGTCGAGCATCTGCTTGGGCGGATGGCGCGCGCGCTGCGTGGCAAGCGCGTGCCGCGGCCAGCCTGAAGTCTGCTCCAGGCTGCGCGCAAACTGAGCTCAGATGCCCAGCTGTAAACGCTGGGCGGCTGCCGCTGCCGCGGTGCGGGTTTCCACGCCCAGCTTTTCGAACACATGCTCCAGATGCTTGTTCACCGTGCGCGGACTCATGCCCAGGATCTCGGCGATGTCCCGATTGGTCTTGCCACGCGCTACCCACAAGAGCACTTCGGTTTCACGCGCGGTCAGGCGTGACGCCGCGGGTGTTGCAGCAGGGGCTGCGGGTGCAGCCCGTCCAAGCACGGCCAGGGACACCACCCGCAGACTCGCGCCGGCTTCGCTCACCGGATCGACCCGCAAGCTCATGCCACCCAGTTCGATCTGAACCGCCTCGCCTTCCGTACCCTCCAGCAACAGGCCCTGCAGGGCCGATGGCAGGGGCGCGTCGTCACTGAGTGTGACCCCCGGCAGACAGGTCTGCAGCAGTGCTCGCGCGGCCCGATTGAGCCAAAGCAGCCGTCCAGCATCGGCCGCGAGCATCGGCACCTCCAGGGCCTGCACGACTTCACGTGTCGCGCGCATCATCCGCCACACCCGCGTATGGGCCATCAGCCGCGCCACCACGACCGCAGCCGAGACAGGCTTGGTCACATAGTCGGTGCCGCCCACTTCAAAGCCGCGAACGATGTCCTCGGTTTCATCCAGCCCGGTGGTGAACACGATCGGCAGATCCTCGTGCATCAAGCGGATCTGGGCGCAGGTCTCGAATCCATTGATGCCGCCCATCTGGACATCGAGCAGCACGGCGTCGGGGCACTGCGCGCGGATCGCGTCAATCGCTGCTTCGCCGCTGGCGGCCGTGCGTACCGACAGGCCCGCCAGCGTGAGTTCTTGCTCAAGCAGGCGCAGTGCGTCCGGCTGGTCATCCACGACCAGCACTTCAAGGCGTGGCCCAGGCGGCCTGGGCTGATCGTTCGCATCACTCATGACGGGATTCGCGCAAGGTCTCAACGAGGAAGGCCTTCAGGCCGGACGTGTCCGACTCCACCAGCGGCGCCAGATGTGCCACCCATGCAGCGCTGGCCGCCGACTCCTGCGAAAGCTCGGCCAGACGCGCCCGCAGCGCTTTGGGATATCCGCCTGCCGCAAGCGACAGCAGTTCGCGCACGACCTGCGCCGAGGGTGGCGACGCATCGGTCCGCCCAGCCGGCCGCTCGGGCGTGGCCACTTCCCAGCGCAAGTTCAGACAGTGTCTGATCGCATTCAGCAGCTCGTTCTGAATAACGGGTTTGGCTACGAACCCGTCCGCTCCGGCAGAGATCCGGTCGGTTTCGTTGTGCTCGCCAACGCTGCCCGACACCATCAGCACGCCGATGCGCGGGCCGGGTCGCTCACGGATGCGCCTGCACACGCTCCAGCCGCGTTCATCGGGCAGGTTCACATCGAGCAGGACCAGATCGGCTGGCGCACGGTCCAGTTCGGCCAGACACTGAGCGCCCGATCCGGCCTGTCTTACATCAAAGCCCAGACCGCTCAAGAGCTGCGCAAGGACAGTGCGGTGCGCTGCCTCGTCGTCCACGATCAGCACGCTGCGCCGCGGCCCGACATAACCGCTCGCCTGTGCTTGCGTCTGCTCCAGCTTCTCGTCAAGAGGCCGACTGACCACCGGCAGATACACGCTCAACTGGAAACGGCTTCCGCGCCCCGGGTCACTGTGCACAAGAATTTCCCCACCCAGCAGCCCGACCAGCAATTGCGTCACGGTCAGGCCAAGGCCCGTGCCTTCCACGCCGCCCGGGCGCAGCCGCTCGAAGGGCCGGAAGAT
>DGIT01000087.1 GCA_002386465.1 Burkholderiales bacterium UBA4615
TCTCGTCCTGCGCCTTCAGCGCAGGACGAGATTGTCACGGTGGATGAGTTCGGGTTCCTCAAGGAAGCCCAGGACAGACTCGATTTCGGCAGAGGGGCGGCGGGCGATGCGCCGGGCATCTGCCGCACCGTAATTGGTCAGGCCGCGGGCGATGTCGGTGCCATCCGGTGCGAGGATGGACACAACGTCGCCGCGCTCAAATTCACCGACCACTTCCATCACACCGATGGGCAGGAGGCTCTTACCGTCTTGTTGCAGAGCACGGGCGGCGCCGGCGTCGAGCTTCAATGCGCCACGGGTTTGCAGATGGTCGGCCAGCCATTGCTTGCGGGCTGCCAGCCGCGGCGTCTGCGCAACAAACTCTGTACCAACGGACTCTCCTCGCCCCAGCCGGATCAGCACATCGGGTTCGCGCCCCGAGCAAATGACTGTGGATGCCCCGCCATTGGCCGCACGCTTGGCCGCCAGCACCTTAGTGATCATGCCGCCGCGACCGATGGACGTGCCGGCACCACCCGCCATGCCCTCGAGCTGCGGATCACCGGCTACTACCCGAGACAGAAACTGTGCTGTGGGGTCCTTGCGCGGGTCGGCGGTATAGAGACCTCTCTGATCGGTCAGGATGACGAGTGCATCGGCATCGATCAGATTGGCCACCAGCGCCCCAAGGGTGTCGTTGTCACCGAACTTGATCTCATCGGTCACGACCGTATCGTTCTCATTAATGATCGGCACCACCCCGTGCGCAAGCAAGGTGCGCAAGGTGGAGCGTGCATTGAGGTAGCGGCGCCGATCGGCCAGATCCTCATGGGTGAGCAGCACCTGCGCCGTCTGCAGTCCGTGCTCGCGAAAACAGGTTTCATAGACCTGCGCAAGCCCCATCTGCCCGACCGCCGCCGCAGCTTGCAGCGCATGAATCTCGTGAGGCCGGCTGGCCCAGCCCAAGCGCTTGATACCTTCGGCGATCGCACCCGAAGACACCATCACCACGTCCTTTCCGGTTTGCCGCAAATGCGCGATTTGCGCACCCCACTGGGAGATGGCGGTCGGGTCGAGTCCGCGTCCTTCGTTGGTGACCAGAGCCGAGCCAACCTTCACCACCAGTCGACGGGATGCGCCGACCATGGACGGGAGGGCTTCCTGCGGGGCAGTCACCGATGGTGTCTCAGTTCGCATGGCCTGACATCAGGAGGACGACCGAACCTGGGGTGCAGCCGGAAGCGGGTCCTGCAGAACAGATGCGTCGCCCCTGCCTTGCTGCGCAACGTCTGTGGGCTCCATTTGAGGCGCCTGCGTGAAACGCGGATCTGCCGCCTGCAGCGACGCACCGGCTTCCCGGTGGCGGTCAAGGTGCTCCCAGATGGCACGGCACAGCACATCACAACCTTCACCGGTCAGGGCTGAAATTTCGAACACCGGACCCACCGGCTTGAGTCGGCGCTTGATCGCGGCGATTGTGGTGGAGCGCTGCGTGCCTTTGCTGCCCGGTGCGCCCTCCAGCGTATCGAGCTTGTTGAGGACCAGCCAACGCGGCTTTTCATGCAAGGACTCATCGTACTTGCGCAGTTCCTTGACGATGGCGCGCGCCTCGACCACCGGATCGCGTTCGGCATCGAAGGGCGATACGTCTACCAGATGCAGCAACAGACGCGTGCGTTGCAAGTGCCGCAGAAACTGATGGCCCAGGCCTGCGCCTTCGGCGGCACCCTCGATCAGCCCAGGCACATCGGCCACCACAAAGCTTTGCTCGTCACCGATCCGCACGACACCGAGGTTCGGGTGCAAGGTCGTGAAGGGATAGTCCGCAATGCGCGGGCGTGCATTGGACACTCGCGAAATAAAGGTCGACTTGCCGGCGTTCGGCATGCCGAGCAGACCGACATCGGCCAGCACCTTCAGTTCCAGCTTGAGATGCCGCGACTCGCCTTCCTGCCCAGGTGTGGACTGGCGCGGCGCGCGGTTGGTACTGGACTTGAAATGCAGATTGCCCAGTCCGCCTTGTCCACCCTTGGCCAGCAAGGCACGCTGACCGTGTTGCGTGAGGTCGGCGAGGAGGGCTCCGGAATCCTGGTCAAACACCTGCGTGCCCACGGGCATGCGCAGCACGATGTCTTCGGCCCCTTTGCCATACTGATCGGAGCCGCGCCCACCCTCGCCGTTGCGCGCTTTGTGCAGGCGCGCATAGCGATAGTCGATCAGGGTATTGATGTTGAGGTCGGCCTCGGCCCACACCGACCCGCCGCGTCCGCCATCGCCGCCGTTGGGGCCGCCCTTGGGTATGTATTTTTCGCGGCGAAACGCCACGGCACCATTGCCGCCGTTTCCGGCGGTGACTTCGATGCGGGCTTCGTCAACGAACTTCATGGCAGTTTCTTAAAAGTCGACCCGCGCGGGGCCACAACAGCGTCAGAACAATTGGCCAACATTCAGCAGCGCCATCACGCCCAGCAATGCGAAAAGAGCCGCTGCAACCCGATGGACCAGCGCAATGGGCACGACCCGCGTGATGCGCTCACCCAGCAGCACCGCAGGCACGTTCGCAATCATCATGCCCAGGGTGGTGCCAGCCACTACCTGGAAAAACGCATCGTAGCGCGCGGCCAGGGCCACCGTCGCGATCTGGGTCTTGTCGCCCATCTCGGCCAGAAAAAAAGCGATCAGGGTGGTGCCAAATACCCCGAACCGTGCAGACCCGGTGCCGGTGTCGTCCAGTTTGTCCGGCATGAGCATCCAGGCCGCCATGGCGATAAACGATGCACCCAGAATCCAGCGCATCAGGTCGGGCCCTAATGTCTGCTGCACCCAGGTTCCAACTGCGCCGGCAAACGCATGATTGAACAGCGTGGCCACCAGAATGCCCAGAATGATCGGCACGGGGCGGCGGAATTTTGCGGCAAGCAGCAAGGAGAGCAACTGCGTCTTGTCACCCATCTCAGCCAGCGCGACGATGCCGGTCGACAGCAGGAATGCTTCCATTCGGTTTTCCCTTCGGACTTCCGGTCTGTGCGCTTCCCGTTACCGGACGACCTCACCGAACCCGACAAAACAAAAGGCCCCGCACGAGGGGCCTTCTGTGGCAGCCCGCAAAATGGTCGGGCAGCTCAAGCCGGTCGGAACGTGCTCCGCCAGCGGATACGGGCGGACCTTACTGGACCGGGTCGACGTAGACCGTGTGGCGACGCAGCGGACCCTTGACGGCGAAACGCACTTTGCCGTCGGTCAGCGCAAACAAGGTGTGATCCTTGCCCATGCCGACATTGGACCCGGCATGAAAGCGCGTGCCGCGCTGGCGCACGATGATGGCGCCTGCGGAGATGGATTCGCTGCCAAAGGCTTTGACGCCCAGGCGTTTTGATTCGGAATCGCGGCCGTTTCGGGTCGAGCCGCCGCCCTTTTTCTGTGCCATATCAGTGCGCTCTCAAGTGCATTCGGGGATAGGTACGCGCGGACCGGTCAGGCCTGAGTAGGCAGATCGGCGCTGGCGCTGCCCAGATCGGACGCGATGCGGCCGATGAACAGTTCCGTGTAGTTCTGGCGATGGCCCTGGCGCTTCTGATAATGCTTGCGTCGACGCATCTTGAAGATACGGACCTTGTCGCCCCGGCCATGCGACAGAACGGTTGCCGACACGGTGGCACCTGCCACGAGCGGTGCGCCCACAGCGAGTTGCTCGCCGCTGCCCACTGCCAGGACCTGATCGATCACAACCTGTGCGCCGACTTCGGCCGCGAGTTGTTCGACCTTCAATTTTTCGCCGGCAGACACCTTGTACTGCTTGCCGCCGGTTTTGATGACCGCGTACATGAGAATCCTCTGCATGATTTCCGGGCCAGGCGCTGCCACGGCGGCAGCGTCATCAGAAACCCGGATCGACTGATTCGGTAGCCGCCACAGTAGCCATGCCAGACGGTGGGCTTTTGAATCAGAGAACCGTAGATTCTATGATCAGCACGCCGGCTGGTCAAGTCGTGTGGCCTTGCCGACCGGGCGTGCGGGCTGGCGCAGCTATAATCCGGGTTGTCGTACTCATCGGAATGCGGGACGGGTCTTGCCCCATCGATTCCGGTGCGCGGCCACGACACCGGCTTCAAACGTTGCGTTTTCCCGCCTGCCCATCGCGGGCCCATCCACCTGACTGCGCCAAGGCGATCGCATCGTGCGACCACCCGCCCTGCCCTCCGCCACCACCGCCGATCTGGCCACGCTCGATCGGTTGATCCGCGCTCGCCTGGCGTCCGATGTGGCGCTGGTCAGTACGGTCAGTGATTACATCATCGGCTCGGGCGGCAAGCGTTTGCGACCCACCTTATTGATGCTGGTGGCGCGCGCGCTCGGATGGGGTGATCGGTCCGATCGCGACTCAGACCACCACGTTCTGCTCGCGGCTGTTGTGGAGTTCATTCACACCGCCACGCTGCTGCATGACGATGTCGTCGATGAATCGGCCCTGCGACGCGGGCGTCAGACCGCCAACGCGGCGTTTGGAAACGCCGCATCGGTGCTGGTGGGCGACTTTCTTTACTCGCGCGCCTTTCAGATGATGGTCGAGCCTGGCCGCATGCGGGTCATGCAGGTCCTCAGTGACGCCACCAATGTGATCGCTGAAGGTGAAGTGCTGCAGTTGATGAACTGCAACGACCCCGATGTGGATGAAGCCCGCTACCTGCAGGTGATCCGTTACAAAACGGCCCGCCTGTTCGAGGCGTCGGCGCGCCTGGGCGCCATCCTCAACGACGCAGATCCCGAGACCGAGGAAGCTGCGGCGGAATACGGCCGACGCGTGGGCACCGCTTTTCAGCTGATCGACGATGCCCTGGACTATGCAGGCGTCACCGAGGACATCGGCAAGAACGTTGGCGATGATCTGCGCGAAGGCAAACCCACCTTGCCACTGATCCATGTACTGAACCATGGCACCCCGGAGCAACGTGCCCTGGTGCGCACGGCGATCGAGCAGGGCGCGACAGAACATTTCGACACGATCATGGCGGCGGTGGTCTCAACAGGCGCCATCGATTACGCCCGTGCCCGTGCTGCGGAGGAAGCCTCTGCGGGTCGCGCGGCACTGCAGCGGTTTCCTGATTCGGCCTATCGTCAGGCTCTCATCGACCTTGCCAATCTCTCGGTTGCACGCGACCGCTAGGTCCGGCCCCATGGCAGTGGCAATCACTGCCCTGCGGCGCCCTGCCTCCCCGATCCTGCCGCTTCACTTAGGTTTGACTGCCTCTGCTACACTAGACGACTTTACGGCGCGCGCTGGAACTGCTTCGCGCACGTGAATTTCGGGGTGTAGCTTAGCCTGGTAGAGCGCTACGTTCGGGACGTAGAGGCCGGAGGTTCGAATCCTCTCACCCCGACCATCAAGGTCACACGACAAGCCCGCCGGTTCTTCAGGAACGGTGGGCTTGATTATTTCCAGGGGTGACCAGAAAAAGGCACGCATGGTTGCGCGTGGCGCTGCCCCCGATTGCATAACATCCGGAAGGCGTTGCAACAAAAGCGTGCGCGGATGAAACCTTCTGTCACACTGGACCTGAAGAGCATGGCTGTGCTCGAAGCTTCTTTCGTGCTCGGTGTGGCCGAAGTCCTGAGCGAACTCGAATTCGAGCGCGGCCTGCCGCAGGGCCACACGCGCATCGTGGCCATGGTTGAAGACGCGTAGGGCCTGTCGGCCATCAATGAGATCGCCATGGCCCATCCGCGCATGGTCGGCTTGATTATCGGTGCCGCAGATGTGGCGGTATCGATGCGCATGGCGGTGCATGAAGACGGTCTGACCCTGCCCAACCTGATGGCGGTCATGAATGAGGCGTTTGCCCCCACCGACGCCGAGCTGGCCCATGCCACCGCGGTGGTGGCTGCGTTTGATGCGCAGGTGGGGTCAGAGCGTGCCGCCTTCAGTTTGAAAGGGCGCATGGTGGATCTGCCTGTGGTCGAGCAATGCCGTCAGGTGCTGCAGCGCGCAGCAGTCATCAAAGCGCGAGCGTGACAATGTGCTCCTAGAGCCGCTGCATCCATGCATGCGCCATGATTTCGTCCACTCTTCAGGATGCCGTGTCGATCGAGAATCCATCCATCGAATCAAAAACTGAACGGTGTGGGCGCCCTGATGCACGCACTGCTCTCTCAGACGAGGTGGTGCAATGGGACATTCCGAATCGTTCGAGCAGACGCGCCGTGAATCCGAGCTGCGCAAAACTGCTGGGGTTTCCGCGCAAGCTCACGCAGACGCGCTAGAGATGGAAATCCAGATGGCCGCGAGCGCCGCCCGCGTGTGTGCCGGTCTGCTGGCCTACCGTCCCTACCAGGCATTGAACCAGCGTCTCAAGGGCGGCCAGGCCGCGTAATCATCGGTTGCGCTTAGAGTGCTACGCTCGGAGCGTCCCCATTGCCCGGGGCGGGCACGTGTCCATTTCCAGGGGCCGGCGTCGTATTTCCCGTCGATCGAAAAAAAAGTACGGCCAGCCCATCGAGTATTGGCTGGGACTGGTCGCCAAGCTCGACAACATGAAGCACATGGAACGCGTCGCCTGGCTGAAGACCGAGCACGGAATGGGGCACGGACATGCCAACGCGATCGTTGCCGTGGCGCTGGCAAAACCAGCCGCTTGATGCTTGATTGGCCGCGGTGATACCGCGGATATAGCAGGCATGCGCGCGCACTGCGCACTGCGTCACAGCTTGGCTTTGTCCGTCGTCCATCGACTTAGTCGCGCACGGGACCCGTTGCGGGTCGGATCCAATGCGGTGTCGTGGCTGGGCGTTTTGGTCGTGAGTTCGATGACGTACCCATTCGGGTCGCGAAAATAGATCGAGTGAATGAACCCATGGTCGGCGACACCACGGGTCTCAATGCCGGCTGCGCGACCCTTCTGGAGCATGTTCTGCAAGGTGTCGGCATCGACTTCCAGCGCGATGTGCAGGTCGTAGTCGTGCTGCGCCTTGAAGTCGAAGGGCATGTCGGGGGCATCGAAGAAGGCCAGGCACGATCCATCGGCCAACTGATAGAACGTGTGCAGCACATGCGTCTTGCGACCGCTCTTTGATTCGGTGATCTCCAGGGCCTCGATCAGCGGCAGCCCCAGGAAATCCTCGTAAAAAACCCGCGTCTGCTCCGAATCACGGCAGCGGTAAGCGCTGTGATGCAGACCTTTAATCCGTATCGGGCTAAGTGGTGGGAAGGGCGGGTTCATGGAGGACTCGTTCATGACATTTCAAGGCCCATCAATGGGACGAACGGCGCGCAGCCCGGGCTTCGATCGCGGCCACACGCTGCAGCACCTGACGGCACTGCTCAACCACCGGCAGATCGACCATGCGACCTTCGTGACTGAATGCAGCGCGCCCTGCCCCCGCTTGCGCCTCGAATGCCTCGACCACGCTGCGCGCATGACTGATTTCGAGCGTTGTGGGGGCAAACGCCTCGTTCATCGCAGCGACCTGCGAGGGATGCACGCAGAATGCGCCATCAAACCCCAGACTTCGCGCCCGTTCAATGCGGGCCCGGAACGCGTCGATGTCCTTGTAATCGGCCACTGAGCCCACGAAGCCCAACGGCAAGATACCGGCACGACGCGCCGCAGCGACCGCCAGCACATTGGGCACGTACAGGCCGTCTTCATGCACCGCCATGCGCATCGATACCGCCAGATCTTCGGCGCCGATAATCAAGCCGACCATGCGCGGATGGGCCATGGCGATCTCATTGATGGCCGACAGCCCCTGCGCGTCTTCAACCATGGCCACGATGCGCGTGTGGCCCTGCGGCAGGCCGCGCTCGAATTCGAGTTCGCTCAGGACTTCGGCCACACCGAGCACGAATGAAGCGTCGGGCACCTTGGGCAGACTGACTGCGCACACAGACGGGCTCACTGCCGCTTCCAGATCCCTCACCAGCATGCGCCAGGGCCGATTGACGCGCACGATCACATCGCGTCCGGCCTGCGCAAACCGCTCGGCGATCCCGGCCACTCGGGCGCGTGCTTCGTCTTTTTGCGTGGGGCCGACACTGTCCTCCAGGTCGATCTGCAGCACATCGGCAGGCTGACGCAGCGCGCTGTCGACAAATCGGTCGCTCACTGCAGGCACGAAGAGGAT
Source organism: Burkholderiales bacterium UBA4615 (assembly GCA_002386465.1). GTDB lineage: Bacteria > Pseudomonadota > Gammaproteobacteria > Burkholderiales > Burkholderiaceae_E > UBA4615. The sequence continues at coordinate 8,098 of DGIT01000087.1, forward strand.
GGAGCGCCACACAGGCAGTGCGCGCGCTGAAAGGGGCATGGACATGGGGTCGGCTCGGCGGGGGTTGGTTCAGTGGAGAAGTGTGCGTGTTGTCTGCGCTACGGCGCCGCTCAGTGTAATCGGCGCTGCACCGCCATCAGCCCAGCCGGGCCAGCTCCTCCAGGATCTGCGCGGTATGTTCGCCCACCGCCGGTGCCGGGCGGCGAAACCCACCCGGGCTGGCACTCAGCCTGGGAACCACTGCATGCATCGGCAGGCTGCCGAGGTCGCGGTCTTCCACTTCCACGATCACACCGCGTCCGCGCGTATAAGGATGATCGAGCAGGTCGGCCATGGAGCACACCGGCCCGACCGTGACGCCTGCCGCTTCAAAGAGCGCCAGATTCTCTTCGGTGCTGCGCGCTGCAATGAATGCGCCGATCAGCGCATCCAGCGCCTCTCGATTGGCCACGCGGCGATCGTTGGTGGCAAAGCGCTCATCGTCTTTCAATTCGGGGCGACCCATGGTCTCAAAGATGCGCATCGCCATGGATTGCATCGATCCGCTGAGCGCCACGAATCCGCCATCGCTGCAGGCGTACACATTGCGCGGCGCAGTGTGCGTTGCCTGATTGCCGGCGCGCATCGTGGCCTCGCCAGTCAGACGGGTCTTGGCGGCTTCCGATGCGATGAACGAGAAAATCGGCTCAAACAAGGACAGATCGACCACCTGCCCCTGTCCACTGCGCTCGGCCACCCGCAGCGCGGTGAGCACGCCCGCCGCACCGTACGTGCCTGCAATCATGTCGGCCAAAGCCAGGGGCGGCAGCGCCGGAGGCTTGTCCGGAAAGCCGTTCAGATGGGCAAAGCCCGACATCGCTTCGACCAGGGTCCCGAACCCTGGCTTGTGACTGTACGGGCCGGTCTGGCCCCAGCCTGAGATGCGCACGATCACCAAAGCCGGATTCAGTGCGTGCAATTGCTCCGGGGCAAGCCCCATCTTCTCGAGCCCGCCGGGCACGAAGTTCTCCACCAGCACCTGGCTGTGCGCAATCAACTTGCGCAACGATGCCAGCCCCTCTTCGGAGCGCAGGTCCAGCGCCATCGAACGCTTGTTGCGCCCGTACACCTTCCAGTAAATGGCTTGACCGGCCTCGCGCCAGTTGCGCAGGTCATCGCCTGCGCCGGGGCGTTCGACCTTGATCACGTCAGCGCCGAAATCGGCCAGATATGCGGTGAGCATGTTGCCGGCCACAAGCCGGGACAAATCGACCACACGAATATCGTGCAGCGGGCCCTGCTGGTTCGGATCGAAACGCAGTGGTGTGGCGGCAGACTGGGACATCACAACTCCAGGGGGCGGGATGGTACGAAGCTTGCACGCATTTTCGATGGAGCACTTGCCGCGCACCGTTTCGCACAATCGCTGTGCACACAGGGTCGATTCCTTGAAAACCGCACCGAAACCTGCCGTGCATACACGGCGCAACCCACCATTGGCGCCACACGATGACGCATTGCTTGCTGACATTCGGTTGTTAGGCCGCATGTTGGGCGACGCAATTCGCGAACACGAGGGCAAAGATGCCTTCGATCTGATCGAGCGTATCCGCAGGCTCTCAGTGGCTTACCGCGTCAAGCGCGACGCTGTGGCCGGCCGCACGCTGGACAGACTGCTCAAGAACCTGACAGTCGGCCAGACCGTGTCGGTCGTGCGGGCCTTCAGCTACTTTTCGCATCTGGCCAATATCGCCGAGGACCGCCACCATGTGCGCAGGCGCGAAGCCCATGAGCAGCGCGGCGACCTGCAGGAAGGCTCCCTCGCCATGGCCTTCGAGCGACTGGCTGCAGGCGGCGTGCGCGCGGCGGAGACCGCCGCCATGCTGCAGCGTGCTCATATTTCCCCGGTGCTCACGGCACACCCCACCGAGGTGCAGCGCAAGAGCATTCTGGATGCCGAACGGGCGATTTCCGAGCTGATCGCCCAACGCGACGGTCTGTCCGGGACCCGCGAGCTGCACCTGAACGAGCAGCTGTTGCGCGCCCGTGTGACGCAGCTCTGGCAGACACGCATGCTGCGCTACGCCAAGCTCACGGTGACCGATGAGATTGAAAACGCGCTGAGCTATTACCGATCGACCTTCCTGCGACAAATTCCCAGGCTGTATGCCGATGTCGAGGAAGCACTGCCCGGGCACGAGATCGGCTCCTTTTTCCGCATGGGCAACTGGATCGGCGGTGACCGTGACGGCAATCCGAATGTGAGCGCAGACACCTTGCTGACGGCCGTGCGCGGTCACAGCGAAACCGTGCTGCGCTTTTACCTCACTGAAGTACACGAGCTGGGTGCGGAACTGTCTATTTCGGCGCTGCTCTCACCGGTCACACCCGAGATGGAGACCCTGGCTCAGCGCTCACCCGATCGTGATGAGCACCGGCGTGACGAGCCATATCGACGTGCGCTCATCGGGATGTACGCCAGGCTTGCTGCGACCCTGCATACGCTGACCGGTACCGATGCGCTGCGACACGCCGTGGCCCCTCAGGATCCCTACGACAGCCCCGAGGCCTTGCTCACCGATCTGCGTGTGATTGCCGCGTCGTTGACATCGCATGATGCAGCCGCACTCATTGCGCCACGGCTTGCGCCGCTGATGCGTGCCGTCCAGGTGTTCGGCTTTCATCTGGCCACGATCGATCTGCGCCAAAGTTCTGACAAGCATGAGGCCGTGATCGCTGAGCTGCTCGCTGCTGCGCGCATTGAGCCCGATTACGCAGCGCTGGATGAATCGCGCAAGCGTGCCGTACTGATGCAGCTGCTGCACGAACCTCGTCCGCTGCGGGTGCGCCACGCACCGTACAGCGCGCTTGCGGTGGGCGAACTCGCCATCTTCGATCTGGCCCGCGACGTACTCGGCCGATATGGTCGGGCAGCGCTGCGTCACTACATCATCTCGCACACCGAAGACGTGAGCGATCTGCTCGAACTGCTGGTGCTGCAAAAAGAAACCGGCCTGATGCGCGGTGAGCTCGATGCGGGTGCGCAGTGCGACCTGATCGTGGTGCCGCTCTTTGAAACCATTGGCGATCTGCGGCATGCGGCCGGGATCATGCGCGACTTTTACGCGCTGCCCGGGGTGCTGGATATGGTGGTGCGCTCGGGGGCCGAGCAGGACATCATGCTGGGCTACAGCGACAGCAACAAGGACGGTGGATTCTTCACCAGCAACTGGGAGCTGTACCGCGCAGAGACCGAGCTGGTGCGCATCTTTGATCCGCTGCGCGCGCAGCACGGCATCACCCTGCGTCTGTTTCATGGGCGCGGCGGCACCGTGGGACGCGGCGGCGGCCCGAGCTATCAGGCCATCCTGGCGCAACCGCCCGGAACCGTGAACGGGCAGATCCGGCTCACCGAACAAGGCGAGGTGATCGCCTCGAAATACGCACACCCGGAGATCGGCCGGCGCAATCTCGAGACGCTTGTGGCGGCCACCCTCGAAGCCACCTTGCTGCATCCCACAGGCAGCGCGCCTGCGCCCTTTCTGAAAGCAGCCGAGGCCCTGTCACAAGCGAGCATGGCGGCTTACCGTGACCTGGTCTACGACACACCAGGCTTCGTTGATTATTTCTTCGACACCACACCGATCCGCGAGATCGCGGAACTCAACATCGGCTCACGGCCCGCCTCGCGCAAGGCCAATCGGGCCATCGAAGATTTGCGCGCCATTCCCTGGGGGTTCAGCTGGGGGCAATGCCGCGTGGCACTGCCGGGATGGTTCGGTTTCGGCTCGGCCGTCAAACAGTTTCTGGACGGTGCCGGGCCCGGGGCTGATCCAGGCGCTCGACTCAAGTTGCTGCAGCGCATGCATCAGCGCTGGCCGTTTTTTCGCACGCTGCTGTCCAATCTGGATATGGTTCTCGCCAAAACAGACCTGGGCATTGCCGCGCGCTATCTCGAGCTGGGAGCGAACCGCAAACTGGATCGGCGCATCTTTGCCCGCATTCAGGCCGAGTGGCAGGCCACGCATGACGCGCTCACCGCCATCACCGGCGAATCCGAACGCCTGGCGTCCAACCCTTCACTGAAGCGTTCGATTGCGCATCGGTTTCCGTACCTGGATCCGCTCAATCACCTGCAGGTAGAGCTCATGCGGCGATACCGCGAGCGCAGCCCCAGCGAGCCGCTCAACGAGCGGGTGCGCCGCGGCATTCACATTTCCATCAATGGCGTAGCGGCGGGGCTGCGCAATACCGGATGACGCCATGAATGCAGCAGGCCTTCATCTGGACGCAGGCCAGGCGTGAGCTCACGGACTGCCCCGCTCGAAGTCGATCGTCGGCCTGGCGCACAGGACTTGTCGATCGATGTGCTGGGCCGCTGCCTGCTGCCCTCCCCGGTGGCGAGCCATCTGGGCGCGGGCGGACTGCAGTTCGTTGGCGCTGCAGACAAGGTGCTGCTGGACGATGCCCTGTCGTTGCTGCGCAGCGGGCAGTCCGACCCCGATGCGCTGGCGGCCTTCGAGCTCGCAGGGCCGCGCGACCGGATTTTTTTTGATCCACGCACCCTGGGCTGCGGCATCGTGACCTGCGGCGGACTGGCGCCGGGTCTGAACAACGTGGTTCGCGGCATCGTGCTTGAGTTATGGGCCGGTTATGGCGTGCGGCGCATCTTCGGGTTTCGCTACGGCTACGAAGGCCTGATTGCACGTCACGGCCATGTGCCGATGATGCTCACGCCGGATTCGGTCGCACACATCCACCATGAAGGCGGTACCGTGCTGGGCACATCACGTGGTTCGCAAGACACCTCCGAGATGGTCGATCACCTGGAGGCCAACAGCATCGGTCTGCTCTTTGTCATTGGCGGCGACGGCAGCATGAACGGAGCCATTCGCATCTGCGAGGAAATCAGCCGGCGCAGTCTGCGCATCGGCGTCATCGGTGTACCCAAGACCATCGACAACGACGTGCCCTTCATCGACCGCAGCTTCGGCTTTGTGAGCGCCTATTCGGCCGCTGTTGATGTGATTCGCAGCGCGCGCATCGAAGCGATGGCCGCACGCAACGGCATCGGCCTGGTCAAGCTGATGGGACGGCACTCTGGCTTTCTGGCGTGTCAGGCTGCACTCGCTTCCACAGAGGCAGATCTGGTCCTGATTCCGGAGGTGCCGATTCGGCTGGAAGGTGAATCGGGTGTGCTGGCCTGCGTGGAGCGGGTCCTGAACCGCAAGGGCCATGCCGTGATCGTGACCGCGGAAGGCGCAGCCCAGGAGCTGATCGATGACCCCTCATTGAGCGGGGTGCGCGACAAGAGCGGCAACACACGTCTGAAGGACGTGGGCGTGTTTTTGCGTGATCGGATGACCGCGTATTTTCATGAGCGGGGCCGCGAAGTCACTGTGAAATACATCGACCCCAGTTATGCGATTCGTAGCATTCCGGCGTGTCCTTCAGACAGCGTGTATTGCTGGAACATGGCGCGCAATGCGGTGCATGCGGGTATGGCAGGCAACACGGCCATGCTGATCGGGCGCTGGCATGGCCGGTTTGTACATGTGCCGATGGCGCTGGCCACCCGAGGCAGTCGGCATGTCGACCCGGACGGAGACTTGTGGATGTCGGTGATCGAGTCCACCGGACAGCCTCGCATCATGATGTGAACGTATCCGCCGGGACGCGCCCGGCGCAGCCCGGGCGGGGCCTGCTTCGCTCTGTTAGGCTGGCTCTTTCGTGCACAGACACGTTGCGAAGGAGACCCTGCATGGCCCGACTGCCCTACCTGGAAAAATCCCAGCTGCCCCCTGAGCATCAGTCGCTCATGAGTCGCGACATCGCGCTTTACAAGCAACTGGCACACAGCCCCGGCGCACTGCGTGCCTTTCAGGGACTGGGGTCGTATATTCGCTTCGGCAGCCCGTTGGATGGTCGACTGCGTGAGCTGGCCATCCTGCAGGTGGGGTATCTGGCGCGCTCGCCCTACGAATGGTCACACCACATCAAGATTGCACACGACTTCGGCGTGAGTGATGCCGACATTCAGGCGCTGATCGACGATACCGAAGGCCGCCCTGCCACGCTGGATGCGCTTGCGCGGCTGGTGATTGCGGGAGCCCGCGAAGTGACCACTGCCGGCAAGATGGGGGAGGCCACCTTCAGTGCATTACAAGGCCATCTGCCCAATGAGCAGGTCGTCGATCTGATCGTGAGCATTGCGTTCTACAACGCGGTGGTGCGTGTGCTGGCGAGCCTGGAGATCGACGTTGAACCCGACTATCAGAAGTACCTGGCTCAGTTTCCGTTGCCGACCACTGCGGCCTGAGTGGCTCACATGTGATGATCGGCCATTGCGATTGACCTTCAGGAGACATCATGACCACGACTGTGAACACCCTGCCCGCCTCGCTGCTTGAGACCCTCAAAGGCTTCGATACGCCCACCATTTGCAATGCGCTGGAAATCGTGGCGCCGCAACGGCGCATGCTGGGCTTCACTCGCCGCGCGCTGGTCTGCATTCGGCCCGAACTGCCGCCCATGGTGGGCTATGCCGCAACGGTCACCTGCCGGGCTGCCGTACCACCCACCGAGCCCGCCGAAGAGCGGCGCGCACGTCGCGTGGCGTATTACGAATATATCGACAGCCTGCCGCG
>DGIT01000088.1:0-14907 GCA_002386465.1 Burkholderiales bacterium UBA4615
TTCTCGTGCGCGTCGGCGCCGCGTTCGGTTCGGTCAGCCCTCAGGGGCCGGGCAGCATCACCGTTGAACCGGATCACACTGGGCAGCGCGGCGGGACAGCCCGCCTAAGACCCGGCACTGATCATCGCCAGGTTCTTCTGCAACACATCAGATCGTACCAATGAACATGCCTCGGGCACAACCGGAGGCAGCTGCGTCGGCTACCAAAGCCGCGCCGCCCAGCCATTGACCCAAGGCTGCCACACTGCAAGCAGCTCCGAAAACAAAAAGGGCCTGCACAAGTGCAAGCCCTCAATTTGCTTGGTTGCGGGGGCAGGATTTGAACCTGCGACCTTCGGGTTATGAGCCCGACGAGCTGCCAGACTGCTCCACCCCGCGTCCGGAAGACCGCAACTATAGCAGATTGGCGCAGCGTTTTTCGTGGATGCAGCGCAGCTACCCCTTTCCACTCAATACCCCCTCGCGCCGGATCACCGAAGTCCGTCATACTTTTACTCGCGCAGCTTCTGCGCGCCGGTCACAGCGCATGTGTGCCACGCCCGCGCCCCTTCTGCATTCCTCAGTGCCGTCACCATGAAATTCTGCTCAAGCTGTGCCACACCCGTCGTCTTTGAAATCCCCGAGGGCGATAACCGTTCGCGCTACTGCTGCCGGTCCTGCAACACCATCCACTATCAGAACCCGCGCATGGTGCTGGGCACGGTCACGACCTGGGAAGACAAGGTGTTGCTGTGCCGCCGGGCGATCGAGCCGCGGCATGGCTTCTGGACACTTCCCGCGGGTTTCATGGAAAACGGCGAGACCACCGGCGAAGGCGCCGCACGCGAAACGCTGGAAGAAGCCGGCGCACGCATCGAACTGGGTCCGGTGTTTTCCATGATCGATGTGCCGCATGTCGAGCAGGTCCACATGTTCTATCGGGCCCGCCTGTTGCACCTCGACTTCGAGCCCGGGCCCGAGAGCCTCGAGGCCAAGCTCTTCACCGAATCGGAAATCCCCTGGGACGATATCGCCTTTCGTACCGTGGGCCAGACGCTGAAATGGTTCTTCGAAGACCGTAGGCTCGGGCGTTTCGATCTGCACACCAGCGAGATCCGCTGGACGCCCCGCCCCGCCGCCTGACCCCACCGCGCACGCTCCCCTTGCCTGCGCCTGCGCTCAGGCTGAGCACCACGGCCCTATGCCTCTGATCTGGGTTGATCACGACGAACCCCTGCCACCGCCTTCCGCGGCGCTGAGCGATCCGCCGGGGCTGCTCGCAGCAGGCCGCGATCTGTCGGCACGCCGCTTGCTCGAGGCCTATCAACAGGGCATCTTCCCCTGGTACAGCCAGGGTCAACCGGTGCTGTGGTGGTCGCCCGATCCCCGAATGGTGCTGTTTCTCGACGAGTTCAAGCTGACGCGCTCACTGACCAAGACCCTGCGCAAGCTGAGGCGCGAGGGTCGCTGGACCCTGTCGCTGGACACCGACTTTGAAGCGGTGATGCGCGCCTGCGCCGCGCCGCGCCCCGACCAGGACGGCACCTGGATCACCCCGGCCATCGTCTCGGCGTACGTGGGGCTGCATCGCATGGGGCATGCCCATTCTGTAGAGGTCCGCGAAGACGGCGAACTGATCGGTGGGCTGTATGGCGTTTCTATCGGGCGCATGTTCTTTGGCGAATCCATGTTCGCGCGGCGCACCGATGCCTCCAAATGTGCGCTGGCCGGGCTGGTCTGGCTGCTCAAATCGCTCGGATTCAGCGTGATAGACTGCCAGCAGGCTACAGCCCACCTCGCATCGCTCGGGGCGCGCGCCATTCCCAGGGAGAGCTTTCTTGAGCACGTCACGCGCCTTGCTGCGCAGCCTGCACCCGACTGGGATCGCGTGTCGGTGTCCTTCCCCGACGTGTAGGGCGTCATCAGCATGACGCACCTCAAATGACGCACCTGAAGGAACTCCCATTTTCGGCGCTGCAGTTTTATGCCACAGCGCCCTACCCGTGCAGCTACCTTGAAGGCCAGCAGGCGCGCTCACAGGTCGCCACGCCCAACCATCTGATCAACGCCGATGTCTACGGCGAACTGGTGCGTTCCGGCTTTCGGCGCAGCGGCATCTTCACTTACCGGCCGCATTGCGACGGCTGTCGTGCATGCGTTCCGGTGCGGGTGCCGGTGGCGCAGTTCGAGCCCGATCGCAGCCAGCGTCGCGCCTGGCAGCGGCACCGCAATTTGCGCACGCTGGTCGCGCGGCTGGGCTTTGCACCCGAGCATTACTCGCTTTACCTGCGCTACCAGGCCACCCGACACGCGGGCGGCGGCATGGACCAGGACAGCCGCGATCAGTACGCGCAGTTCCTGCTCCAAAGCAAGGTCAATACACGGCTCGTTGAATTCCGCGAAGCCGATGGCACCTTGCGCATGGTCTCGATCATCGACCTGCTCGATGATGGGCTCTCGTCGGTCTACACCTTCTTCGACCCGGATGCCCCCGGCGCCAGTTATGGCACCTACAACGTGCTGTGGCAGATCGACCAATGCCGGCAACTGGGCCTGCCCTATCTCTATCTGGGTTACTGGATCGCACAGAGCCCCAAGATGGCCTACAAAGCGCGCTTTAGGCCGATCGAGCAGCATGTCGGCGGACAGTGGCAGCCGATGATGCAACCCGCCTGAGGTCCGTACGCCGTGTTCAATCCCTACGGTCTTGCCAGACCGCTGCTCTTCGCGCTGGACCCGGAAGCGGCCCACGACCTGACACTGGCCACGCTGGACCGCACCGCAAGTTGCGCCATGTTGCGCGCGCTGTGCGGCGCACCGGTCAGCGACCCGGTCGATCTGCTGGGCCTGCGCTTTGCCAACCGGGTGGGCCTGGCCGCCGGCCTGGACAAGAACGCTGCGCATATCGACGCACTGTCGGCCATGGGCTTTGGCTTCATGGAAGTGGGCACGGTCACACCGCGCGCGCAGCCCGGCAATGCCAAGCCACGCATGTTTCGTCTGCCTGAGCGCTCGGCCCTCATCAATCGCATGGGGTTCAACAACCAGGGCCTGGAGGCTTTTGCAGCGCATCTGGAAAAAAGCCGCTGGAAGGGTGTGCTGGGCGTGAACATCGGCAAGAACGCCGACACTCCAATCGAGCGGGCCACCGACGATTACCTGATCGGGCTACGCCGCCTGTGGGCACAAGCCGCCTACGTGACTGTCAATATTTCGTCGCCGAATACACAGCAATTGCGCAGCCTGCAAACCGGCGATGCGCTGGATGGACTGCTGGGGGCACTGGGTTCTGCCCGGACCGAGTTGCGCCGGACGCACAAGCGGGACGTCCCCATGCTGCTGAAAATTGCACCCGACCTGGACGATGCCCAGATCGAAGCGATCGCTTCCATGCTCGTCACGCATGCGGTCGACGGCGTCATCGCCACCAACACCACGATCGCACGCGACGCGGTCAAGGGCTTGCCTCATGCAGAGGAGCTGGGCGGGCTCTCGGGCGCGCCCGTGGCCGAGGCCAGCAACCGGGTTATTCGGGCGCTGCGCCAGCTGCTGCCGCCGCGCTACCCGATCATTGGCGTGGGCGGCATCCTGTCCGGTCACGACGCGCGGGCCAAGCTCGCCGCAGGAGCAGACCTGGTGCAGCTCTACACCGGTCTGATCTATCGCGGCCCCGCCCTGGTCAGTGAATGCGCGCGCGCGCTCAAAGCGGCATCACGCTAGCCCTGCCGCCTGAGCAGCGCAGCGCCTAAGTCCCTAAGTACCTGAGAGCCTGCGGGCCGCTGCACCCAAAGTGACCGGTGCTCCATGCGGGGTCATTTCAGCGGCATTACGCCAGGCCTGCCGCAGGCCCGACAGCGCCATGGGCGGGGCAACGCCCTTGTCCACCAGCAGCCGCTCCAGCGCGCTCACCCAGTGCATGTAGTAGGTGTCGCCAAGGTCAGGGTCGCCCTCCCGTTGGGCATCGCGGATCGCCTGCGACAGATACTGCGCCCACTCGGTCCAGGCGAACACGCCGCGCTCATGCAGCCGAAGCGTCAGTGCAAAGGCCTGCGCCTGCCATGGCTCCGAGAACACCAGCCCTTGCGCATCGCACGGCAGATCGTCGGGCAGATCGCGGGGCATTTCAGCCATCGCCTCACCGAGCACGCGACCCGTCATGCCGGCTCCAGGTAAGGCTCCCAGCAATCGACGAACACAGCCGATGCAGTGGTGTCCTCACCCCACAGTTCGCGGGCATCGAAGCGCACGGTGTAGAGCCAGCAGGGCGACTCGCCTTCCCCCCGTGCATGGGTATCAGGAAAGACATGTGCCCCGTGCAGCGACACCACCGTGCCGCACTTGCCGCGCACATAACGGGGCAAACGCGTGTGGGTGCTCGGATGCATGTTGCGGGCCATCACGAGATCACCGATCCCAAAGCGCGCAGCAGCCGATTCCGCGCGCTGCGTCGGAGAACCGTGTGCAAGCACCTGTGCCACTGCATCGGCCCGCAGCACACGCGCCAGCGGACGCGGCGCCTCATGCAGTTGACCATCGGCCAGCTCAGCCTCGGTGATCTGTCCGCGCTCGAGCATCAGCTTGACCAGCGCTTCGAACCAGATGCGGTAATAGGTACTGGCAAGATACTGCGCAGGCGGCAGCGACTCCCGCGCAAATCGCCCCTGGTCCAGATTCCAGCTTCCGGTGGCGCCCATGGCCAGCGTCAGTGCAAAGGCGCGCGGCTCCCAGTGCTCGTGGAAGTGTTCGTCGTCATGCTCGCGCGTGACGGGCCCGAAGCCTTGCATGCCGCCCAGATCCTGAGCCCCGTTCATGGCGTCACCTTCCCGTTCACGGCTTCAGGCGTGAGCGCCACGCCCGTGCCGATCATTGCGTCGCGCGTCACCAGCGCGGCCAGTTGCGCCTCATCCCATCCGTCTGTGCCTGCAGGCCTCATCGGCACTACCAGATAGCGCAGTTCAGCCGTGGAATCGAAGACCCGCAACTCGGTCTGCGCAGGCAATTGCAGCCCGAAATCCTGCAGTACCCCACGCGGATCAATCACTGCACGCGAGCGATAAGGTGCCGACTTGTACCAGGTGGGCGGCAGACCCAGCACCGGCCACGGGTAACACGAGCACAGCGTGCACACCACCATGTGATGGATGCCGGGCTCATTGAAGAGCGCCACCATGTGCTCGCCTTGCCGACCGCTGTATCCGAATTCAGCAATCGCGGCGGTGGCATCGGTTTTCAGTCGTGCGCGATAGTCAGCGTCGACCCAGGCCCTGGCCACGACCCGCGCGCCGTTGTGCGGCCCAATCCGGGTTTCATAGGTCTCGATCAGCGCATCGAGAGCGGCCGGATCGACATACCCCTTGTCGATCAGCAGTGTTTCGAGCGCACGCACCCGCACATCCATCTCGGAAAGCGTGCTGCCATGGGGATGTTTACCGGACATCGGAGCCTCTTCTGTGAGAGCAGCATGGTCGCAGGGCCCGCCCCGCGAGGCAAGGTCTGCAAGAGGCGGCAGTTCGTCTCGCACTGGCACAAACATCCAGGACCGACCCGCCTACAATCCGGCGATGAGCGATATCGTGCTGGCCACCCTGAATGCCCGCTGGACCCATGCGGCACTCGGGCTGCGCTATCTGATGGCCAACCTCGGCGATCTGCAGGCTCGCGCCTGCATCGAGGAATTCACGCTCTCCACGCCACTGCAGGACATTGCCGATCGCCTGCTGGCGCATCAGCCGCGCGTGCTCGGTCTGGGCATCTACATCTGGAATGTGGCCCGCACCACCGAACTGATCCCACTGCTGCGACAGGCTGCACCGCACCTGAAGATTGTGCTGGGCGGCCCCGAGGTGAGCCATGAGACCGAGGGGCAGGCCATCGTGGGCATGGCCGATCATGTGATCACAGGCCCAGGCGACATCAGCTTTGCAGTGCTCGCCCGACAACTGCTCGAAGGTCCGCGCCCGCTCAACAGGGTGATCGCCGGCAGTCAGCCCGAGTTGTCGGACATCGCCCTGCCCTATGTGCTCTACACCGACACCGATATCGCGCATCGTCATCTGTATGTCGAGGCCTCGCGGGGCTGTCCCTTCAAATGCGAATTCTGTCTGTCTGCACTCGACAAGACCGCCTGGCCGTTTCCGCTGCCAGCCGTACTGCACGAACTCGCGCGTCTTTACGAACGCGGCGCACGCCGGTTCCGGTTCGTCGATCGCACCTTCAACCTGAAGCCTGCGACCAGCTGCGCCATCCTCGCGTTTTTTCTGGAGCGCATCGAGCGCTCACCGAACGACCCGGTCTTTGCACACTTCGAACTGGTGCCCGACCATCTGCCCGATGTGCTGAAAGAAGTGATCCTGCGTTTTCCTGCCGGGGCGCTGCAGTTCGAGATCGGCATCCAGACCTGGAATCCGCAGGTGCAGGCTCGCATCAGTCGTCGTCAGGACAATGATCAGGCGATTGCCAATCTGCAGTGGTTGCGCACACACACTCAGGCGCATCTGCATGTCGACCTGATCGCCGGCCTGCCGGGCGAGGATCTCGCCAGCTTCGGTGCCGGCTTTGATCGGCTGAGGGCGCTGAACCCGCACGAAATTCAGGTCGGGGTGCTCAAGCGACTGCGCGGTGCACCGATTGCAAGACATACGCTCGAGCACGGCATGCGCTATGCGACCGAGGCTCCGTACGAGGTCCTCGAGACATCCGCCTTGTCTGCCGAGGACCTCATCCGTATCCGACGCTTTGCCCGCTACTGGGACCTCTACGGCAACTCCGGACGGTTTACACGCGCGCTGCATGCGCTGCTCAGTGATCGCCCGTTTGCCCGCTTCATGGCGTTTTCAGACTGGTTGCTTACACGCACAGCCGCCACGCATCGCATCGCACTGGAAACGCAAATGGAACTGCTGCACGACTGGCTTGTGCAGATCGATGGCCAACGGGCGGATCAGGTCCGCGTCATGTTGCAGCAGGACTACGCCGCAAGCGGAGCGCACGGCCGACCGGGGTTCATGGCAAAAGGTGCAACGCTGGGACACGCAGGCGGCCGGGCCTCGGACTGGCGCAGCGATCCCGCACGCACTTGACCATCGCGTCAGCGCTGGCGCTGCGCCCAGCGTTCCTTGAACGTGAGCCCGGTCGGAGTCGGCATGTCGCGGTAGTCGGACCAGCCTGCACCCAGCGGCAGGCTGCGAATGCGCCGCGTGTCACCACCCATCCAGCGCAGCACCCGTGACGCCACCCGAGTCAGAGGCCGATACACAGCCGGGTGACGCGCAGCCCAGGACCACATCCGCAATCCGGCCCGTTCGCGCCAGGGCCGAAGGCCGCGCTCCATCTGCTTTTCACGCAGCTTGCGCAGCAGATCGGGCAGCGGGATCTTCATGGGGCACACCACATGGCACTCGCCACACATCGTGGCTGCCTGCGGCAGATCAAGCGCGTTTTCAATGCCCACATAGGAGGGCGTGAGCACCGATCCCATGGGCCCCGGATACACCCAGCCATAGGTATGGCCGCCGATCTTCTGATAGACCGGGCAGTGATTCATGCAGGCACCGCAGCGAATGCAGCGCAGCATGTCCTGAAACTCTCCGCCCAGCAGCCCACTGCGCCCGCCATCCACCAGCACCACGTAGGCGTGTTCCGGGCCATCCTGTTCACCGGGCGCACGCGGCCCCGTGAGCAGCGAAAAATAGTTGGAAATCGACTGGCCGGTCGCAGAGCGCGGCAACAGACGCGCAACCGTGGCCAGGTCATCCAGAGTGGGCAGCACTTTTTCGATGCCGGTCACGGCCACATGCACCTTGGGCGGCAGCACGGTGCACATGCCTTCATTGCCCTCGTTGGTGAAGACCGCAACCGAGCCGGTCTCGGCAATGATGAAATTGCCGCCAGACACCCCCATGTCGGCTGACAGGAAATGGGGGCGCAAGAATTCGCGCGCCTCGCGGGTCATTTGCGGGATGTCAGTCAGGCGCGGACGCTGGTGCACGCGAGCAAAGAGATCGGACACCTCATCCTTCGACTTATGCACCACCGGTGCCACGATATGCGAGGGCGGCTCGTTGTCATTGATCTGCAGGATGTACTCGCCCAGATCAGTCTCAACGACCTTGATGCCAGCCGCCTCAAGGTGGCGGTTGAGCGCCATCTCCTCCGACACCATCGACTTGGACTTGGTGACCTTCGAAACACCATGGCGCCGGGCAATCTCGACCACCAGCCGCGAGGCCTGCTCGGGTGTTTCGGCCCACAGAACCTTCGTGCCACGGCGCGTGGCCTCGGCCTCGAAGCGCTCCAGCCAGGCGTCCAGATGGGCCAGAGCCCGATTGCGCCGCTCCACGGCCGCATCGCGTGTCGCCTCGAAATCATCGAGTTCGGCGATGGCGTTGGTCCGCCCCACGGTCCAGCGCTGAGAGAGAATCTTTAGGTTCTGCTGCAGGCGCACATCGGCCAGCTTCTGACCGCTGCGCGCCTTGAAATGCATGGACTGGACTTGCATCAGTCGGCCCCTCCCACATCACCCGCAAGCACTTGCGCCACATGCAGCACGCGCGTGGTGGTGTCGCCCGTGCGACGCAAGCGTCCTTCGATGTTGAGCATGCAGCCCAGGTCGCCCAGCACCACGCAGGGCGCACCACTGGCCCGGATACGGTCGATTTTCTCATCGACGATGGCGCTGGAAATGTCGCCGTACTTGACCGAGAAGGTGCCGCCAAAACCGCAGCACGCCCGGGCGTCTTTCATTTCGGTCAGGCGGATGGACGGATTGAGCGCCAGCAGAGCGCGGGGCTGTGCCTGCACCCCCAGCTCTCGCAGCCCGCTACAGGAGTCGTGATAAGTCACCGCCCCTTCGAATCGACCCGGCAATTGCTTGAGCTTGAGCACATCATGCAAAAAAGCGGTGAGTTCCCAGGTGCGCGCGCTCAGATCATCGATGCGACGGCGCAGATCCGGGTCATCTGCAAAGAGCGTGGGGTAGTGATGCCGGATCATGCCGCCGCAGGAACCTGATGGCACCACCACATACTCAAAGCCCTCGAACTCGGCCAGGAACTTGCGTGCAAGGTCACGCGCCGCGGCCGTATCGCCGGAATTGAAGCCGGGTTGGCCGCAGCAGGTCTGGGACATCGGCACTTCAACTGTGCAGCCTGCCGATTCCAGCAATGTCACGCTGGATTCAGCGATTTCCGGACGCATCAGATCGACCAGACAGGTGATGAACAACGCGACTCGCAACCGCGGCTCCTCGACATGAATTTCACAGGATGATATAACGTATCACGATCGTGCCCCCCTCATTTCCGGTTCCCGACCTTCAGATGCCCAGACCGCGAGACGACGCTTCCACAGCGGACACCGGCAACACCCGCACCGCCATTCAAGTCATCGACCGCTTGGTATCACTCCTCGATGCATTGGCGGAGCGTCCCGAAGCGGTCAGCCTGAAGGATCTGTCGCAGCGCACCGGCCTGCACCCCTCCACGGCCCACAGGATCCTGAACGATCTGGTCACCGCCAGGCTGGTGGATCGCTCGGAGCCTGGCACGTACCAGCTGGGAATTCGGCTGCTCGAGCTGGGCAATCTGGTCAAGGCGCGCCTGAATGTGCGTGATGCAGCCCTGGGGCCCATGCGCGAGCTGCACCGCACCACGCACCAGCCGGTCAATTTGTCGATTCGCCAGGGTGATGAAATCGTCTATATCGAACGTGCGGTCTCAGAGCGCAGCGGCATGCAGGTGGTGCGGGCGGTAGGGGGGCGGGCGCCACTGCACCTCACCTCGGTCGGCAAACTCTTTCTGGCGATCGACGATCCCCGCAATGTGCGGGCCTACGCGACTCGCACAGGCCTGGCCGGCCACACCCGGAACAGCCTGACCGATCCGGCCAAGCTTGAGCGCGAGCTGGCTCTGGTGCGCGCGCGCGGCTATGCCCGCGACAACGAGGAGCTCGAGCTCGGCGTACGTTGCATTGCTGCAGGCATACGCGATGACGCCGGCAAGCTGGTGGCCGGCCTGTCGATCTCGGCGCCATCGGATTTTCTGCAGGACGACTGGATCGATCTGCTGTGTCGCACCGCGGCTCAGATTTCCTCGGCCATCGGATACGACACCAGCGACGTGTGAGCGTCGCTGCGAGCGCTCCTCAGAAGCGCTCGACCAGCATTGCGTTGCGCTGGAGTGGATCCTGAGGCTGAGTCGCCTCGCTCGGACGCTCGAGCAACCACTTACGCAGTCGCTGCGCGTCCGCAAACCGGGATTGCGAACCGGCCGCATCAAGCAAAACGATGATCACCGAGCGCGAATCAACCCGTGCCTGCATGACCAGGCACTTGCCCGCTTCAGAAATAAAGCCAGTCTTTTGCAGACCGATCTCCCAACCCGGGGTATCGACCAGGCGGTTGGTGCTGCGAAACACGGTCTGGCGCGGGCCCAAGTCCACCGTCAGATCGGTGGCCGTCGAAAATCGCCGGATCTGGCCATAGTCGTGTGCTGCACGCACCATGCGCGCGAGGTCACGGGCATTGGACACGTTGCCACTGGACAGCCCGGTGGGGTCCGCAAAGCGGCTGTCTTCCATGCCGATGGCGCGCGCCTTCGCATTCATGGCATCGATGAACACTTTCAGGCCGCCTGGGTAGGTGCGCCCCAGCGCATGCGCTGCGCGATTTTCCGACGACATCAGCGCAAGGTGCATGAGCTCGGAACGGGTGAGCCGCGAGCCAATGGGCAGCCGCGACCCACTGAAGCGCTCGGTATCGCGATCCGCTTCGCTCACCTCGATCACCTCTGCAGGATCGAGCCCAGCGTCCAGCACTACCATCGCGGTCATGACCTTTGTGATGGATGCAATCGGCAAGACTGCGTCAGCATTCTTCTGGTAGAGCGTCTCACCGGACTGCTGATCAAGCACCATGGCCACCGATGAGCGCAGCTCAAGCGGATCGCCCACCTGGTGCAGCCCGATTGCCTGCCCGATCGATACGCGCGCAGGTTCGACAATACGGGGGGCGAAGCTGACCTTCATCCAACGTGCGCCCTGCCCCGCACCGGATTCCGCCGCGCGCACACCTGAGCGCGCACCAGGCGCAGCGCCCTTGCCAGAGAGAGCCGCCTTCTGCGCGCGAGCATCATCCTTGAGCGAGCGCGTATCGTGCTTGCCGCGCCGCTCAGAGCCCTGAGCCTGCCGCAGTGTTTGACCACGCGCATTGGCCTGGGTCGTCACCCTCGACGCCGTCGCAGCAGCGCGCTTGTCCGTCGGACGCTGATCGTTCGCGCGCCGATCGACCGTGCTGCCCTCACGCTTGCGTGCACCAGGGGCGGCTGCACGCGCAGCGCCCGCACCCACGGTACGCGCCTGTGACTTGCCGCTCACCTTGACCACGTTCTTTGAGGAGGCAGGCGGTACAGCAGACCGCCTCTCGGCCTTGTCCGCAGCGAAGCTCGGGGCCGACGCCATGCACACTGCGGCACACAGAATCCAGCCCAGCGACGACACCCGACCGGCGGACATGCCGTAAAACCCACTCTTCAGCACAGCTCGGATCATCCGCTCGCTCCGTTGCAATCTGGGCGCAGTGTACCAAACGGCACTGCGCTGTTGCGAAAAAATAGAGCGCAATGAATGACTTGCAGGCGGATGTCGAGTCTCCACTTCAAGTGGCGCCACACGGGAGCACCACCTCCCAGGCAGTGCGCATCAACCCCGCGCGACTCAGCGCCTGACCCCGATCTTGTTGCGTCGCAACAAATTTCGCTTGACTGCGCCGAAGCGGCCTCTATACTCCGGTTTGTTGCGTTGCACCAATACCGATGCGCCCGCACTTTTAACGGAGGTTCCTTATGTTCGCGACCCCTGACCAGCTTCTCGCACTGCACAAAGCCAACCTGGCTTCCCTGCAAGCACTCACCGCTTCGTCTTTTGAAGGCATGGAGCGTCTGGCCCAGCTCAATATTGCCGCCGCCCGCTCAACCGTCGACGAAGCCGCCGAGAAAGTCAAAGCTCTGCTGGAAGCCAAAGACGTGAAAGCCGTGACGGACCTCAGCGTCAATGCGGTGCAGCCGGTGGGCGAAAAGCTCACGGCCTATGCCAAGCATGTGTATGACATCGCAAGCGAAACCAGCGCCGAATTCGTGAAGGTCGTCGACCAGCAGATGGCTGACAGTAACCGCCAGCTGCACACGGTCATCGACTCCATGGCGCGCAATGCGCCGGCCGGCACCGAAGGCATGGTCAGCTTCGTGAAGCAGGCCGTTTCATCGGCAAGCACCGCATTCGACCAGTTCAATCGCGCCTCGCGTCAGGTCGTTGAGATGGCTGAAGCCAACATGACCGCCGCTGGAAAGTCTGTCTCCAAGGCGGCCGCCAACGGCAAGCGCGCAGCCTGACTAAAGGCCTGCGTTCATCAGAGCCCCGTGCAGCCAGCGCTGCGCCGGGCTTTTTTTCGCCGTCAGCAGGCCTGCAGGCGAGTCGCCGCTCAGGCCTGCAACGAACCACCAAGCGCCAGAACGCCCTCGCGCAGACGTGTGAACGCCGCCTCCAGAAGATCGGGCGGGCCCTTGACGCCCAATTCAATATGCCGACGCTGCCCGCCCTCTCCCACTGAAGGCAGGCTGTAGACCTTGACCTGCGCACATTCGCGCTCCACGGCTTCCATGAGGGGCGTCAGAGTGGATTCAGCCAGTTCGTAAACCAGCATCGAGCGATCTGCCACGGGCTGGCGATGAAACTGTTCGGCGTAGTGCGTGTCCAGGACCCACTCGATCATGGGCCACGCCATGACAGGAAAGCCCGGCACAAACCAGTGCCGCGCCACATTGAACCCGGGAATCCGGTTGTAGGGATTCGGGATGATGTGCGCGCCCGCGGGAAACTCACCCATCTTCAGGCGCTGTTGATTTTCAGGAAGGCGCATGTCGGCGTTTGCCTTGCCCTCTTGAGCCATCTCGATCGTTCGTTGTGTGATCAGCTCGCCCGCCTGCGGATGCAGTGTCAACGCCACCCCGAGTGCCGCAGCCGCTGACTGACGCGTGTGGTCATCCGGCGTGGCGCCAATGCCTCCGCAACTGAACACGACATCGGTGCCTGCGAACGTGTCGCGCAGGGTGTCGGTCAGATGCTGACGATCGTCACCGACGTAGCGGGCCCAGGACAGCGCCAGTCCACGATCCCCCAACAGTGCGATCACCTTGCTCAGATGCTTGTCCTGGCGCTTGCCCGACAGGATTTCATCACCCACGATGATCAGCCCGAACCGTTCGGACGCCTGACTCATGTCTGTCTCCTGAACGGGTCAGGCCCGCCCGAACCAGCGGGCACAGGCCCGCCATTGCTGTGCCCAGAAACCGCGACCATAGTCGCGCCCATCGAGCTGGTCCTGGATGCCGGTGGGCACGAAGCCCACGCGCCAATCGGCTGTACGAAACAGCACATCCCAGACCGGAAAGAGCACTGCGAAATTCACACCCCGCGCCGGCCCTTCGTGCCCGATGCCCATCGCGTGGTGCAGGCGATGAAAGCTCGGACTGACCAGGAACCGCTCGAACACGCCGGGCCAGCGCAGCCGCACATTGGCATGCTGCAGGCTCTGCAACACCCGTGAAGCGATGATCAGCATGACGAATTGCCCGGGTGCCACGCCGATCATGAGCGCCACCAGCGCCATGACGACATCACGTAACAGGTCATCGAGCAGATGGTTGCGCTGATCGCTCCAGAACGTCATCTGGCGCTGACTGTGATGCACTGCATGCAGAGACCACCATGCTTCGATGCGATGCTGCCCGCGATGCAACCAGTAATCGACGAAATCCAGGACTACGAGGTAAAGCAGGAAACTCACCAGCGGCGTATCGGTCACGCCCGGCCAGGCCTGATCGATATTGACCCGAGACAGGCCCCACCAGCGCAACTGCGACTCCAGCGCATCGAGCAGCGGTCTGGCCAGTGCAAACACCAGCAGCGCAAATCCGCCTAACCGATGCAGCAGGGTGTAGAGGATGTCGGTACGCACCGCCGCACGATCGATGACCGCCTCAGCCGGCCAACGCCGTTCCATGGCCCCCAGCACGACAGCCAGGACCGCAACTTCAATGAGCCCGAGCACCACCCATTCGGTGAACTCGAACATCGGCTCGGCCAGACCCATCTTTCCGATGTGATACAGGGTCGGCAGCACCAGCGTTTCAAACAGAAACTGTTGTGCAGCCCGCACCCCATCGCTGAGCAGATCCAGTGGATTCATCGTCGGTAGTCAGGATGTTCGCGCAAGGTGGCAAAGCACATCCCGCGTGCTTTGAGCCCTGCAATCAGCGGGTCAAGCGTGGGGGCGTACGGGTCCTGGCGCGACCAGATGCCCAGATGCGCCATCAGGATGTCGCCGCCCCGAATAGCAGCCAGCGACTGGCGCAGCAGCTTGTCATTGGGGTAGGTCTCGGAGGGAAGCTCATCGCCCAGAAAACCGGCCTGTGCCCAATAGACGTGCGCCCAACCGCAGGCCTTCGCTGCCGACAGCACCGGCGTCGGCGCCTTGCCCCCTGGCGCGCGCCAGTAGCGATCAAGGTCGGCCCCGGTGAGCGCCTTGAATCGCTGCTGAACCCGGTCGATCTCACCGCACACAGCCTGAGCATCCCACCGGAGCGTTCGGCCCGCCTGCTCTCCGAACTGCGGGCGCACGCTCATTCGCCCATCTGCACTGGCACTGCGAAAGTAGACATGATCGTAGGTGTGGCTGCCAAACGCGTGGCCTTCGGAGACCCGATCTCGCCAATAGCCACGCCATCGGTCATCCAGCGAAAAATCGCCCTCGGGCGTCTTTTCATTGGCCAGAAAGAAGGTGGCTTTCACATCGTGGCGGCGCAGGATCTGCGCGATCAGCTCGGCATGTCGCATGCTGCCGGTATCAAGTGTGAGATACACCGTGCCCGCAGAACA
>DGIT01000088.1:14980-25859 GCA_002386465.1 Burkholderiales bacterium UBA4615
GGCCAACGCAGGCATCGTTGCGAGCAGTTGGCCGAGCAGCAGCATCACCGCGGCTGCGCTGCGCCCGACACCTGGCACCGCCGGTCTCACAGCAACGGCGCCCGGTTGTGCAGGTAGATACCGTGGGGCGACCGACCCACCTTGATCGACTGCACAACTTTGCGGCTGTCCATGTCAACGACCGACACCTTGCCGGCAAAGCGCGAGGTCACCCACAACTGCTTGCCGTCGGCAGTGATTTCCATGCAGTCGGGGCCACCTGGCACCTTGAATTCGCCAGTGACTTTGAGATCAGCCATATCGACGATGGAAATGGTGTTTTCAAGGCGGTTGCTCACCAGCAGACGACGCTGATCGCCAAGACCACGGAAATTGTGGGCGCCCTTGCCCGTGCGGATTTTCGCCACGGTGCGCCGCGCCTTCCAGTCGATCACCTCGACATAGTCGGCCCCCATGACGCCCACGAACAGATGCTTGCCATCGGGCGACAGTATGATTCCGGCAGGCTGCGGCCCCACGCTGTGCTTCCATGCCACGGTCTGGCTTTGCATGTCGATCGCAGCCACTTCATTGGTGTCCTGCAGGGTGACAAAGACCCAGCGGCTGTCTGAAGTGAACCAGACGTGGCTGGGCGCCTTGGGCAGATCGATCTGCTTGACCCGCCGCTTGTCCTTGCCGTCCCACGTATAGAGATCCACCCGGTCCAGGCGCAGCGCGGCAGTGACAAACCACTTCTGGTCCGGCGAAAACGCGAGCTGATACGGATCATCGATATTGCGCACCCGGCCGTTGATGCGGCCGGTTTGCGGATCGACGAGATGCAGATCGTTGCTGACCGCGTTGGCCACGATGAGCGTGCGGGCATCAGGCGTGAGGTACAGGTGGTGGGGCTCCTTGCCCACTGCAAGCCGCCCGGTTTCCTTGAAGGTGGTCTGATCGATCAATGAAAGCGAGGCGTCGCCTGAATTGAGCACGATGACACTGGGCGCATCGGCTCGGGCCGACGCAGCCGGCCAGCCCGCCAGAGCCATGGCTCCGGGAACACCCAGCATGGCGGCGCTCACAGCGCGGCGATCAGGCCGATGGCGCAAGGCAACAGGCAGCTTCGCTGCGAAGGTGTGCTTCATTGAATGGACTCCCATACTTTCTGAAGACGCTTGACCGAGACAGGGATCGGGGTGCGCAGCTCCTGCGCAAAGAGCGACACGCGCAGCTCTTCGAGCAACCATCGAAATTCTTCCAGCCTCGGATCGTACCGCCCCTTGAGCGCGGAACGCGCACGATTGAAATGCGCCAGCAGGGGCATGAGCTCGGCCATGCGCTGGGCATCGCGCGCCGGGTCGGCGCGCAGCTTGTCGAGCCTTGCAGCGCAGGCCTTCAGATACCGCTGCAGATGGCCCAGACGCGCGGCGTCGGTTTCAACGACAAAGCGCGGCGGCAGGAGCGCCGCCAGCTGCTGGGTCATGTCGGCATGAGCCTGTGCAAACGACTTGGACGCAGCCAGCTTGCGAACCAGGCCCGCATGTTCTACGAGGATGCCCGACAGGGTGCGGGCCACTTCGTTGCCAACCAGGGTGACTTTCGCGCGTGCATCGGCCGTGCGTGCGTCAAACGCCTCACGGTCGGCAGGCCATGGCTGCGCCAGGCAGGTGCGATCCAGGAGGGCCGCCACCAGATCGCGCTTCAGATCATCGGTGCTGCCAAACGCCGCATACGCCATCGACAGCCGCTGAGCATCCGGAATGTTGCGTTCAAAAAACCGCAAAGGCTCGCGCAAGGCCAAAGCGAACAGTCGGCGCAATCCTGCGCGATGTTCCCGTGCGGCCACATCGGGCTCATCGAAGACCTGCAGCTCGGCCGCATCCCCCCGGTCGACCAGCGCCGGATAACCCACCAGCGTTTCGTCGCCGCGGGTGCCCATGCCCTGCAACTCGAGCAAGTCGGGCAAGGGCTCGAAGGTCCAGGCGGTGAATCGTTCGCCGGAGCGGCGAATCGTGGCGGCATGCGTGGACTGCTGTGCCTCAGCCTGCGCGTTCACCTCAGAAAGATCAGGGGGCAGCGGGCGATCAGGACGCGGTGGTGCAGCGGCCTGTACCCCCGCCTGGCGCAGTGCCGCCTGGAAACTGCCCTGTGCACTCGCACCGAGTTGCGCGCGCAGCTGGGCCAGATTGCGCGAGGCCGCCAGAAAACGGCCATGCGCATCCACAACCCTGAAATGCATGAGCAGATGGGCTGGCAGCGTCTCAAGTCGAAAATCGCTTTCGGTCACCCGTTGACCGGCATGCTCACGCAGCGACTGGATGAGCGCAGCGAGCAACGGCCCGTTCGGCTCGGTCTGATCCTGCCGCGCCACGAAACTTTCGGCCCAGGCGTCGAGCGGCAGCAGATGCCTGCGCACTTTCTGGGGCAGCGATTTGAGCAAGGCACTCACCTTGTCGGTCAGCATGCCCGGCACAAGCCACTCGGTGCGCGCGGCATCCACCTGGTTGAGCGCGTAGAGCGGCACGGTGAGCGTCACCCCATCATCCTCTGCACCCGGCGAAAAATGATAGGTCGCCTCGAATCCCACGCCCCGCAGCATCAGCCGGGGCGGGAAATTACGGTGATCCACGCCCTCGGCCTGCTTGCGCATCAGGACATCGCGCGTCAGACGCAACAGTTGCGGCGTCTCACGGCTCGCCTTGCGCCACCAGCGTTCGAGTTGAGGGCCGCTCACCACGTCCTGGGGTACATGCGCATCGAACCAGTCGAAGAGGAACTGTTCATCGACCAGCAGATCAGGACGGCGCATCTTGGCTTCGAGCTGCGTGACTTCCGCAATCACCCGCCGGTTGTGGGCAAAGAAGGCGCAATCGGTCTGCCACTCACCAGCCACCAGCCCTTCGCGAATAAGCAACTCGCGCGCCACGCGCGGGTCGATGCTGCTGTAGGGGACACGCCGCTGCGCATACACCGTGAGCCCATAGATCACGCCGCGCTCAAAGGCCATCGCCTGACCGGCGCGCTTTTCCCAATGCGGTTCACTCCAACTGCGACGCAACAGGTGGCTACCGGCTTGCTCGATCCAGCCCGGTTCGATGCGTGCCGCCGTGCGCCCATACAGCCGACCGGTATCGACCATCTCGGCCGCCATGACCCAGCGTGCGCCGCCCGTCTGGGCCGCACGCGCAGGATCCGCACCCGCTTCAGGTGCTTTACGAGCCGCCGTACTGCGTCGCGACAGGCCCGAGCCCGGGTGCAGCCAGAATCGCGTGGCGTGGGTTCCGAGATAATGCGGTTCATCGGGCGCACGGCAGCCCAGATTACCCAGCAAGCCGGTCAGCAGTGCGCGATGCATGGGCTCGTACAGTGCCGCTGCCTCGGACGGCGAGGCAGCTTCAGCGGCAAGGGGTGCGGCGCGCCAGCCCAGTTCGCCGACCGCCTGGCTGAGCTGGCTGTGCACATCAGCCCATTCGCGCAGCTTGCGCGGCGATAGAAATTCACGCTCCAGCCGGGCGCTGAGTGCACGGCGTGACTCGCCGCCCGATCGGTCATTGAGTTGCCGCTGCCAGCTGTCCCACAGTTTCACAAAACCCAGAAAGTCGGAGCGCGGATCGACGAACCGCGCATGTGACTGATCCGCCGCCTGCTGACGGTCGGGAGGGCGATCGCGGGGGTCCTGAACCGACAGCGCCGCTGCGATCACCAGAACTTCGCGCAGGCAGCCTCGCTCATGCGCAGCCAGCAGCATGCGTGCAATCCGGGGGTCAAGCGGCAAGCGTGCGAGCTGACGACCCGTTGCCGTCAGATCGCCGCGATCATCGATCGCATCCAGTTCGCGCAGCAACTCGTAACCGTCGGTGATGGCACGGCGCGGCGGCGGATCGACAAAGGGAAACGCCTCGATCTCCTGCAGCTTGAGCGCTTTCATGCGCAGGATCACTGCGGCAAGGGAAGAGCGCAGCACCTCGGGGTCAGTGAACGCAGCACGCCGCTGAAAATCATCCTCGTCATACAGGCGAATGCAGATGCCCGCCTCCACACGCCCGCAGCGGCCCGAGCGCTGATTGGCCGCCGCCCGTGAAATGGGCTCGATCTGCAATTGCTCGACCTTGCCGCGATAGCGATAGCGCTTGACCCGCGCCAGCCCGGTATCGATCACATAGCGAATGCCCGGCACGGTCAGCGAGGTTTCGGCGACATTGGTCGCCAGCACCACGCGCGGCCCCGCACCGGGCGCAAATACCTTTTGCTGATCCGCCGCAGACAAGCGCGAAAAGAGCGACAGGATTTCGGCGCCGGCCGTTGGCCCGCTGCGCGGGGCACGTCGTGCCCACGCCCGGCGCAGATGGTCGCCAGTCTCACGGATTTCGCGCTCACCGGGCAGGAATACCAGGATATCGCCGGGACCTTCGCGCCACAGCTCATCAATGGCGTCCTCGATCGCACCGGGCTGATCGGTCTCGTCGTCCTCGTCGATGCGTGTGCTGCGCGCAGCCTGCGCACGCGCGGGCCGAACCGTCTTGGCTACAGGCGCCGAGTTGAGTGGCGCAGGCACGCCCGCATCCGACTCGGCCTCCCGGGGCGCATCCGTTGCGGGCGGGGTGAGATCGCTTCCGATCGGGCGCCAGCGAATGGTGACCGGAAACGTGCGGCCCGAGACCTCAATGACCGGCGCCTGAGCACCCGCCTGACCGAAGTGCTGTGCGAAACGGGCTGCATCGATGGTGGCTGAGGTGATGATGAGCTTCAGGTCATCGCGCCGTGCCCCGTTCAGCAATTGCTTGAGGTAGCCCAGCAGAAAATCGATATTGAGGCTGCGTTCATGGGCCTCGTCGATGATGATCGTATCGTACTGCCTCAGCAGAGGATCGGAGAGCGATTCGGCCAACAGGATGCCGTCGGTCATCAGCTTGATGCGAGCCGTGCGCGAGACATTCTCGTTGAAACGGATCTTGAAGCCGACGTCAGTACCGAGCGGCGAGCGCATTTCTTCGGCGATGCGGCGCGCCACACTGGTGGCTGCCAGCCGCCTCGGCTGGGTATGGCCGATCAGGCCGCTTGCGCCGCGCCCAGCCTGAAGGCAGATCTTGGGGAGCTGTGTGGTTTTGCCCGAACCGGTCTCGCCGCTGACGATCACCACCGGATGGTGGGCGATGGCGCGGGCGATTTCGTCACGCCGTGCTGAAACCGGCAAGGATTCGGGAAACTCCAGATGCACGTCCAAATTATAATCGCCCGATGCCCGATCCTTCCGATTCCCATCAGTTCGTCGCATGGCTGCGTGCCGTTGCGCCCTACATCCACGCTTTTCGCGGCAAGACGATCGTCATCGGATTCGGTGGCGAAGTAGTCACCACGAAGCGCCTCAATGCACTGGTCCACGACCTGAGCCTGCTGCATGCCATGGGCATGCGCCTGGTGCTGGTCTTCGGATCGCGGCCGCAGGTCAACGAGCAGATGACGCTGCGCGGTGCGCAGAGCCGGTATCACCGGGGCATGCGCATCACCGACGCATTGGCGCTGGAGTGCGCAAAAGAAGCCGCTGGCGAGAACCGGCTGGACATTGAAGCGGCGTTTTCGCAAGGTCTGCCCAATACGCCCATGGCCCACTCCACCGTACGGGTCATTTCGGGCAATTTCGTCACGGCCCGGCCAGTGGGCATTGTGGAGGGCGTTGATTTCGAGCAGACCGGGCTTGTGCGCAAGGTCGATGTACAAGCGATCCGGCTGGTGCTCTCAAGCGATGCCGTCGTGCTGTTGCCGCCACTGGGGTTTTCGCCCACCGGCGAGGCCTTCAATCTCGCCATGGAAGATGTGGCCACCGCCACGGCGATTGCCCTGGATGCAGACAAGCTGATCTTCATCACCGAAGGCGGGGGCGTCACCGATCAGGACGGACGCCTGCTCAGTGAGATCACCGAAAGTCAGGCACGCGCGATGCTGGCTGCAGGCACCCTGCCCGAAGAGGCCGGTGACACGCTGCGCTTTGCATTGCGGGCCTGCGATGGCGGTGTGGCCCGAGCGCACATCGTGCCCATGGGGATAGACGGCTCGGTACTGCTCGAACTCTTCCTGCACGATGGCGTGGGCACCATGGTGGTCGAGGAAACCCTGGAGGCTCTGCGCGAAGCCAGCCCGGACGATGTCGGCGGCATCATCGCGCTGATTCGACCGCTGGAAGAAGACGGCACCCTGGTCAAACGCGACCGCGGCCTGATCGAGCGCGAAGTCGAGAACTTCACTGTCATCGAACATGACGGCGTGATTTTCGGCTGCGCGGCCCTGTATGCCTTCCCGGACGATGCCATGGGCGAACTCGCCTGCCTTGCGGTCAATCCGCAGGTGCAAGGACAGGGCGACGGAGAGCGTATCCTGCAGCGCATCGAACAACGCGCGCGTGCGGCGGGTCTGAAGCGCCTGTTTGTGCTCACCACCCGCACCGGGCACTGGTTTTTGAAGCGCGGATTCACAGTGGGCACTGTCGACGACCTGCCCCGCACCAAGAAAAATCTCTATAACTGGCAGCGCAAATCCCAAGTGCTGCTCAAACCCCTCAACTGATCCGAACCGAGGTCTGCATGTCCCGTACCGTTCAATGCATCAAGCTGCAGCGTGAAGCCGAAGGGCTTGATTTTCCGCCTTACCCGGGTGAACTCGGCAAGCGCATCTGGGAAAACGTCTCGAAAGAAGCCTGGCAGGGCTGGCTCAAGCACCAGACCATGCTGGTCAACGAAAATCGCTTGAATCTGGCCGATGTGCGCGCACGCAAATATCTGGCGCAACAGATGGAAGGGTATTTCTTCGGTGGTCAGGTGGACCAGGCCGCAGGCTACGTCCCGCCGCAAAACCCCTGAGCTAAGCACGAACGGGGCGTGCGTGCCCCGTCTCTTACCCCGACTCGTGCGCTGTCCTGTTTAGCGCTTCATCCCGGCGATCTGCTCGCGCTTGAGCCCGCCCAACATGACCATCAGCACGGCGCCGATCGCCAGCACCCCGACACCGACCCAGGCGGCATTGACCCCCAGGAAGGTATTGCCGCCAACATAGCCCAGGCTTGACTGCAGCATGTAGGCACAGGCTGCGCAGAAAATAATCGGCAGGATCGGGTAGAACGGCACCTTGAACGGACGCGGCGTGTTGGGTTCGCGCGCACGCAGCACGAACAGACTCACGCCAGCCAACAGGAAAAACAGCCAGAATACCGGTGCGGTGAATTCGACCATGGTCGAAAAGCCGCCCCCGGTAGCCCATCCCAGGCCGATCAGCAGCAGTGCGAACGCGCCCTGGGCCAGCAGCGCATTCACCGGCGTGCCGCGATCCTCCACCCACTCGCCCAGCTTGCCCAGTGCATCCCAGTCTCGGCCTGCCGCAAAATTGGAGCGTGCACCCACCATCATGGTCGCGTTGATGGAGGTGAGCGCCGAGATGGCCACCATCAGAGAAATCAGCACTTCCCCGGTCTTGCCGAACGAAATGCGCAGCAGATCGGCGGCAACGGCCTGCGATTTGCCCATGCCGCTCAGACCCAGCGCAGCCAGATAGGCCCAGTTGGCCGCCAGATACAGCAAGGTGACCAGGACCAGGGAGCCCACCATCACGCGAACCATATTGCGCTCGCGGTCGCGCAATTCAGCGCTGATGTAGGCCCCTTCGTTCCATCCACCGAAAGTCAGCAGCACGAAGACCATCGCAAACCCGAACGCGCCCAGGGAAAAAGCTGCACCACCCGCCGGTGCCGCCGCCTTTGCTGCAGCCACGGCTTCGGGCGCCGAAGCACCCAGCCCTGCCCAAGCGGCGTACACGCCAGCCACGAAGACGAGAACGAGCCCGGCCACTTCAAAACCGGTGAGCAGCACCTGCGTGGCTGCGCCTTGTTTGACCCCTCGGACATTGAGCCAGGTGAGCAGCAGCACCGACGCCACACCCCAGATCGCGGACGAATAGGGCCCCAGTGAAATCACCTGGGTCATGTAATCACCGAAGACGAATGCGAGCAGTGCAATCGAGCCGGTGGTGATGACCGAAAAGCGACACCAGGCAAACAGGAAGGACACCTGCCGCCCGAACGCACGATGCAGGAAGTGATAGTCGCCCCCTGCGCTCGGGTAGGCCGTGGCAAGTTCGCAATAGCACAGCGCGCCGATGATCGAAATGACGCCGCCCAGAATCCAGGCCGCCATGAGCCAGGCCTCGCTGGCCGAGTTCATCGCCACGAGTGAGGGGGCCTTGAAGATGCCGGCACCAATCACGATCCCGACCACAATTGCAATGGCCTCGACCATGCCGAGCGTCTGGCGCGGCGCGCCTTGGGTGTCAACTTGCGACATCGGTCCTCCGGAAGTATGTGCGGCCTGTCCGGCCTGTCTGTCTGATGCTGCAGCGCTGCGAAGTATGCCTGCGCAAGCCAAAACCGGCGAAATGGCCCAGCTCAGCGCCTGACTGTACGCACGCCGGACGGGTCTGCGAGCAACAGGATATCGGCTGGACGGCGTGCAAACAGCCCGACGGTGACCACCCCCGGCCACTGATTGATCTCGGCTTCAAGCGCAACCGGATCCACGATGCGCAGGCCATGGACATCGAGGATGGGGTGCCCGTTATCGCTGATGAACCCCTCACGCAAACGGGCATCGCCGCCCAGGGCAGCGAACCGCCGGCGCAAGGGCGCGACGGCCATTGCAATCACCTCGACCGGCAACGGAAATGCCCCCAGCACCGGCACCTGCTTGGAGGCGTCCACGATGCACACGAAGCGGCTTGCCGACTGCGCCACAATCTTTTCGCGGGTGAGCGCACCGCCACCGCCCTTGATCATGCACAGCCGGGCGTCGACTTCGTCGGCACCGTCCACGTAAACAGGGATCGATTCGATTTCCTCGAGCCCGTACACCGCAATGCCCTGCTCTCTCAATAATGCGCTGCTGCGCTCGGAACTGGACACGGCGCCCCGCACCCGATGTCGGATCAGGCCAAGCTCGCGAACAAAAAATCCGACCGTCGAGCCACTGCCCACACCAACGATGTCACCGTCGCTCAGATAAGAAATCGCCGCGCGCGCGGCGGCCTGCTTGAGAAGATCCTGACTCATGAAAGGCGGGGGGTGGATTGGAGGGGGCGCTACTCTCGAAGCGCTGCCACCATTGTGCCAGTTCCCCGGCGGGCATCGGCTTCGCGTACAGATACCCCTGCATGGCGTCACAGCCCAGGGCATGCAGCGAGTCGCGCTGCGCTGTGGTCTCCACGCCCTCAGCCACCGCATGCAAGCCCAGCGATCGGGCCAGAGCCATGATCGAGCGCACGACCGCCTGATGCGCAAGACTGCCATCGAGATCACTGATGAAGGAGCGGTCGATTTTCAGCGTGTCGATCGGCAAGCGGCTAAGCCAGGCAAGCGACGACTGACCGGTTCCGAAATCATCCAGCGCACAGCGCACGCCCAACTCGCGCAGTTGCTGCAGAGCCATCGATTGCGCTCGCCACGTCATGCATCACCCCGGTCTCGGTGACTTCAAGTTGCAGCACACCGGCTTCGAGGCCGCTGGACTGCAGCGCGTGTTTCACCGTCTGCGGCCAGCGCAGCACGCTCCAGGTGTCGGGGATGAATATTCACGGAGACACCCGGTACCCGAATGCCGGATGCGCGCCAGTCGCAAACCTGCTGCAGCGCACGGGCCACCGCCCATTCTCCGATGTCAAACACCATCCCGGTCTCTTCAGCGATCGGGATGAACTCACCCGGGAAGACCATCGCATCCGGACGCTGCCAGCGCGCAAGCGCCTCCAGGCGCGAGACCGTCCGTGTCTGCGGGTCAACGATCGGCTGATAGTGCAGCAGCAATTCGCCACGCTCGATAGCGCCCACCAGGCCCGCCTCAAGATCGAGTCGGTCGCGCTGTGCCTCGCTGCGCGGCGCAACCTCCTGGAATACGGATTCAACCCCGACCACTTTCGCATCGGTCGATGCTCTGGAGGCACGGACCAGCAGCGCCCCGATCGAAGCCGCATTGACCTGCACACCGGGCAGGTCGGCCGCGATGCCGATACGCACCCGGATCAGGCACTCCAGCCCACCGCATTGCAGAGGGCGTTGCAGATCCTCCTGCAGGCGTCTGGCCAGCGTCTGAGCGGATTCAGCGCGACGCAGTCCGGTCAGCAGCACTGCAAATTCATCACCGGCGACACGCGCCAGCGCGGTTTGCGGCATGTGCCGGAAGGTGTGCTTGAGTCGGTTGGCCATGTCTCGCAAGGCATCGTCACCCGCTTGCGTGCCCAGTGCATCATTGATGCGGCCGAAGCGCTCGATATTGACCAGCAACAGCACAAGCGGTTGAGCGAGCACATTCTCGTTCACCCCTGCAAGGCTGACCGCCGCATCGATGAACCCCTGCCTGTCAAGCAAACCGGTCAAGGCATCCCGCCCCCAGGGGCGTTGCAGCAGTGCCGCCCGCATGCGCGCCGATTCGATCAACAGCAGCAGTCGCGAATGGAGCAGCAGCACCGTTGAAGTACGCTCAAAAATGTCCTGTGCGCCGGCAGCAAGGGCCTCATGCGCCACGGCCTCTTCGGCGGACTCCACCAGCAGCACCATCGGCATACCGTGCCGCGTGGACGCCCCCGCGGCGCGGGTGAGACGCGCCTGGCGTGAAAGACGCTGCGACGGCTCAGTGCCGACTTCAAGCGGCCGTCCTGTGCTCACGAGGAGCGCATCAGCCTGGGCTGTATCGAGCAGCCGGTCCAGACTCGAGACATGTGCCACGCGCTGGATGCTGATGCCCAACCCGATGAAGGCATCGTGAAGCTGCTGCCAGGCGTGGCCCTCGTCGAGTAGAAGGATTTTGAGTCGTCGCGCAGTCGCGGCCATGCTCAATCGCATCTCTGCAAAAACCGGAGGTGTCCG
>DGIT01000088.1:25917-51625 GCA_002386465.1 Burkholderiales bacterium UBA4615
CCAGCCAAGCCACAAATAAATATCGCAACACTCAAGCCTGACCCCTGCCAGGCTTGAGCAGGACATTGAGTACGCTCAGAGATAGGTAAACAAGGACAGACGTGCCACCTGGGCGTAGGCCTTCATGGCTGCATCGGCTGCAGTCTGATGCTGATTCAGGTCGGAGATGGCGCGCGCAAAGTCGACGTCCACCAGGTCGGACAGGCGTGACGCGATGTCGATGCTTCCGGATTCCAGCGCCTGCTGGTGCATGTCCAGGGCTTTCAGGCGCTCACCCACCTGAGTGCGGGCCATGCTGACCCGATCCAGGGTGCGATCGACGCTGTCGATTGTCTGGCGCGCTGCATCCCCTGCAGCCTGCGAGGTGGTGGTCGGATCCTGAAGCAGCGTCACCGCTGCCTGCAATTGAGAAAATATATTTTCTCTCCCGCCTGGCGCTGGAATGTCCGTGAAGACGCCCCGGCCATCCAGCGATACTTCCGCCGGCAGGGCTTGGCCCACTTTCAGTGAGCCGGGCTGAGCGGTATAGCCGCTGCCATCGGCAGCAAACGGAGCATTGGGCGTGCCTTGCCCGCCAAAGACATAGCCGCTGACCGCATCCCCGCGGTTGGCCACGCTGATCAGCTGATCGCGCATCTGCTGCAACGCGGTGGCCAGATTGCTGCGATCAGAGGCTGAAAGCGTCGGGTTGGCGGCCTGCAGCAAGGTGTCGCGAGCAGACTGCAGCACGCCTGTGGCATCGGTGAGCGCGGTATCCGCAGTCGACAGTGCCTCGCGTGCATGACCAAGGGCTCGCGTCTCGGCGCCGATGCGCGCTTCACGCGACCTCAGACGCTCGGCCTGCGCAGCTGCCGCCGGATCATCCGAGGGTCGGTTGACACGGCGCCCCGAGCTGATCGACTCCTGCGCATCCTTCAGGCGCGATTGCCGCTCATTGATCCCGTCAATGGCGTATTGCTGGGCCCAGGCGGTAGAAATTCTCATGGTGCGCTCCGAATTCAGTTCACAGTCCGCGAGTTGCCTCAGCGGGTGGCCTCAAGCAGGGTTCTGAACATCTCGTTGGCGGCCGCCACCACTTTGGCCGCAGCCTGGTAGGCCTGCTGGTACTGCAACAGGTGCGCCGCCTCTTCGTCCAGATTGACGTCCGACACGTCGCTGCGCGCCCGCAGCGCATCGCCATGCAAGCGTTCACTCATGTCAGCCGCTGATTGCGCAGACTGGGACCGCGTGCCCACTTCGCCCACCAGATCGGCAAATCGATCAATGACCCGTGCGCCGTCGACCAAACCCGCATCGCCCAGCGCCTGCAAGGCCCGGGCATTGCGATTGTCCTGGGCGGGGTTGGCCGTGGGCTGCAGCTGCAGGGTATCGCCCGCACCGGGAGTTCCGGATAGCGTCATGCTCCAGCCGTTGGTGGCGGGCATCGACCCGTTTGGAATCAGCGTATTGCCATCGAATGCCAGCGTCATGCCAGGGGTATAGGCGACACCGGTCAGCGGTCCACCGGGCAGTCCGGTCACATCGAAGGTGCCCGCACTGGTGAACGTGATGCTCACGGCAGCAGCCGTATTGGGGCCAATGGGTGCCATGTCCAGGGCGCTCACCGACAGGTCACCGGTATTGGCTGCGCCAGTTTGAGCCGTCACGGGCGAGGCGGTTGCAATGCGTGCCGGATTGCTCTGCAGGGCACGCAGACCGGGTACCACAGCAGAAGCGCTGCGCACCAGGAAACGGTCGCCAGCAGCCGGGCTGCCTGCATTCAAGCCGATGCTCAGTCCGTCGATGGTTTGCGGCAAGCCGGCAAAGGTGCTGACCTGTCCGTCCGACAAACGGGTCACGGAATACTGGCTGCCATCGTAGGCCACTGTGTAATCACTGGCTTGCAGCTTCGATGCATCGACAAAGCTGGCGCTGAGTTGCGCACTGCCACTGTTGCCGGCCGCACCCGCCACCGAAGGGGATCCGATCGCAAAGAAGGGTTGTCCGGTGGCGCCCGTGGCATCGAGCCCGCGGGACTGCTGCGCATTGAAGCCTTGTGCAACGCCCGCCACGATCTGGCCCAGGCGCATACGCGCTGCATCGATATCGGTGTCGGCAAAGCGAGCCATGCCGGCCAGACTGCCGCCAACATCAGCCATCTCAAGTCGTGTCGAGGTCCCATTGGCACGGATCAGCGACAGATCAACGCGGGTGGAGTCGAGCGTATCGGGCATTAGTCCGAACTGTGCAGCCTGTTCACCCACCACCAGCGGCTCACCGCGCTGCGTGGACACATTGACTGTGCCGTCTGCCGCGATCGTGGCATTGGCTCGCACGATGCGATTCAGATCGGCCAGCAGCGTGTCGCGCTGATCGAACAGGTTGTTGGGCGCGGACGCATTGCCTCCGCTTTGACCCACCTGCCGGTTGAAGGCCGCCAGGGCCGCCATGATGTCATTGGCCTGGTTGACGTCGCCCTGCATGCGCTGCCGGGTGGCTTGACGCAGATCGAGCAGGCTGGCGTCCAGGCTGGCTGCTCGCGAGGCAAATCCCTCGACACGGGCCAGGACCGCCGTGCGCACCGAGGCGTCGGCAGGCCGCGCGCTCAGGTCGGTGAAGGACGAGACCAGATCATCGAAAGCTGCTCCCAGCCCACTTTGCGAATCGGCAAACAGTTGATCGAGTCGCGACAGACCGCTGCTGCGGGCTGCATCCTGTGCCGAGGCTGCACCACTGACCGCGGCTTCGCGCTGCAAAAACGCGTCGTAGACACGACGTACGCCGACCACATCCACACCGCCACCGCCCATCCCGGTGCGTCCGGCCGATACGGTCTCCTGCAACAGCACTTCGCGGCGCACGTAACCAGGCGTGGCCGCATTGGCAATGTTCTGTCCTGTGGTCTGCAACTGCACGTAGGCTGCATTGAGGGCGCTGGATCCAATCCGCAGAAGGTCGCTCATGACGTGCTCCGTCTCAGGTGCTCACGCGGCGCAAGGACACCGCCTGAGTGATGATGCTGGCGAGCTTCGAGCCGTAGTTCGGATCGGTGGCGTAGCCGGCGCGCTGCATGTTGCGTGCAAAGGTCTCGATGCTGCCGCCCGAGGCGAGCACGTTCGAATAGCGCGGATTGTTGGCCATCAGTTTGGCCCAGTCGCCGAAGGCTTCCTGATAGCTGCCGTAGGCACGGAAGCGTTCCACGCTCTTGACCATCCGCCCGTCCACATACTCGGTGGTCATGCAATCGACGGTGGCGCCTTTCCAGCCAGGGCCTGCCTTGATGCCGAACAGATTGTGCGAGGTGCGGCCATCGGCGTGGCGCAACTCATGACGCCCCCAGCCGGTCTCGAGTGCAGCCTGACCGACGATAAAGCTCGCGGGCACGCCGGTGGCCTGCTCGGCCGACGTCGCCGCGCCCCACATCCGATTCACAAACGCAGCAGGCGTTCCGCCTGCACCAGCCGGTTGCGCGGCCTTGGTTTCCTGAGTCCCGAGCATCGGCATGCCGCTGGCTGGCTCACGGCGCCAGGGCAGTGCGCCCGCCCGACTGCGTGCCGCAGCCGCAGCCGCAGCCGCCGCCTGCGCGCCGCTTGGAAAGTCGGCACCGGACGCCGCATCGAACCCCGACCCCTTGCGGGCATCGGCTGCCAACAAGGCACGCGACAGCCCTTCCGAGGACACCTGCGGCGCTTGCTTGTTGCCTGACACAGGGTCCGGTGCCATGTTGCGCATGAGCTGCTTGGCAATCATGTCGCCCAGGCCTCCCGGGCGACCGGTCATTGCCTGAGAGAACTGCGTATCGAGCATGCCCTGAAAAACTTCGCCACCGCCGCCGCTTTCCATCAGACCGCTTTTCGGCACGGCATCACGCATGCTCTTCATGACCATCTGCATGAAGAGCGCTTCGAACTGCGATGCAGCCTGGCGCACTGCACCCTTCGGATCGCGCGCAGCCCCGCTCTTGAGCGAGTCCAGCGAACGAACGTCGGACGCAAGCGAACCGGGCATGCGCGTGGTCATATGATCTCCAGTTCCGCCTTCAGGCTGCCTGCAGCCTTGAGCGCCTGCAGAATCGCAATCAGGTCCTGCGCGGTCGCGCCCAGGGCATTCAGTGCCTTGACGACATCCGCGAGCTTGGCAGCGCCTTCGAGCATCATGAGCCCGGCCGCGTCCTGCTTAATTTGGATATCGGCCTTCTCGGTCACAACTGTAGAGCCCTGAGAAAAACTGTTGGGCTGGCTCACCATCGGAGTCGTCGAGACCGACACAGAGAGGTTGCCATGCGCCACTGCGCTGGCCGCCAGCGTCACCGCTTGGTTCATGACCACCGAGCCGGTGCGCGCATTGACAATCACCTTGGCCGGCGGCGCCACCGTGGTCACATCGATATTTTCGAGCTCGGCCAGAAAGGCGACCCGGTTGTCGGTCGCAGGCAGACGAACGCGAATCACCCGGCCATCGACTGCCTGCGCCACCCCGGCGCCATCAGCCCCGGCACGCCGGCGGTTGATCGCGTCGGCGACCTGCGTGGCGACCGAAAAGTCTGTGGTCTTGAGTTCGAGTTGCAGCGTGTCGCCTGCGAGTACGGCATTGGGCACGGTGCGCTCCACCGTGGCTCCAGAGGGCACGCGGCCAGCTGCGAGGTGATTGATCTGAACTTTGCTGCCGGCAGCCGATGCACCCGCACCGCCCACCACCACATTGCCCTGGGCCATGGCGTAAATTTGACCATCGGCGCCGCGCAGGGGCGTGAGCACGAGTGTGCCGCCACGCAAGCTCTTGGCATTTCCGATCGACGACACGGTCACATCAATGGCCTGGCCTGGCTGCGCGAAGGCTGGCAGTTGCGCAGTCAGCATGACGGCCGCGGTATTTTTGAGCTGCGGGTTCACGCCCGGTGGCAGCGTCACGCCCAACTGCTGCAGCATGGTGCCCAAGCTTTGCGAGGTAAACGGTGCCTGAGTGGTCTGATCACCCGACCCATCCAGGCCCACAATCAACCCGTAGCCCACCAGCTGGTTGGTCCGCACACCCTGGACCGTGGCCAGATCCTTGATGCGTTCGGCCATGGCAGGTTGAGCGGCAAGACCGAGCATCGCTGCCATCAGGAAGACAGTGTTCCCCGCACGACGTGCAAGCCGTGTCGGGGCAGACTTCAGAGCATGCGCAATCAGGTTCATGAGCAGCATTCTCACAGGGGTGCGTAGCTGAAGAAAAACTTCTGCAGCCAGCCGGTGGTCATGGCGCGATCAATGTCACCCCGACCACGGAATTGCAGGCGTACATCGGCGATTTGGGTAGATGCGATCGTGTTGCCCGGGCGAATCGTGCGGGGGTCTACCACGCCCGAAAAGCGCAGCGAGTCGACGGTCTGATTCACACCCACCTGCTTTTCACCGACGATCACAAAATTGCCATTGGGCAGCACCTCGACCACCGTCGCGGTAATCACACCATTGAAAACGTTATCGCTGCCGCTTTCGCCCTTGGCACTCGAGTCGTTGTTCAGCCCTCCACCGACTTTGGCGCGCGAGAGCCACGAGGGTGCTTTGACGAAGGGAATCGAGGTAATCGAGCCATCGATCTTGCTGTCACGGTTCACAGAGCTGTTGGAGCTCTGACGCGCGGTGGTGTTCTCAGCGATCGTGACGTTGATCAGGTCACCCACGCCTCGGGCGCGCACATTTTCAAAGAGCGGCTGGTACGCCACGCTCTGAAAAATAGCGCCAGCACTGGGCGGCGCGGGAGGGGCCATGGCCGTGACAATCGCTACAGACGGCGCGGGTCGCGGCGGTGCTTCGACCACATCCACCTTTGGCGTGGCCAGTTGAGCACACGCACTCAACATCGCCACACTCAGGCAGACAGCCATCCGAGACCCGGATGCGAACAACGCGGCAGCGTTCATGGAAGAGGTCCTCGATTCAGAAGCGTGCATGGTTTGACTCAGGCGACAGATCACAGTTGCGACAGACGGCCCAGCATCTGGTCGGAGGTCTGGATCGCCTTGGAATTGATCTCGTAGGCGCGCTGGGTCTGGATCATCGACACCAGCTCTTCGACCACGTTCACGTTTGAGGTTTCGACATAACCCTGGCTGATCGAGCCATGGCCGTTCAATCCCGGCGTGCCAACGGTGGGCGTACCCGAGGCTGCAGTTTCGCGGAACATGTTCTGCCCGGCGGGGTCCAGACCGGCCGGATTCACAAAGGTAGCCACTTGCAGCTGACCAAGTTGCGCGGGCGCCGTGGCACCGGGGGTCATGGCAGTGACCACACCATCCGAGCCGATGGTGATTGCCGAAGCATTGGCCGGAATCGTGATGCCAGGCTGCACTTGCTGGCCGTTTGCAGTAACGAGCTGGCCTTGTGCATCCACTCGCAGCGCGCCATCACGGGTGTATCCGGTGGTGCCATCGGGCAGCTGCACCTGCAAAAAGCCCGCGCCGTTAATCGCCATGTCGAGCGGGTTTTCGGTCTTGCTCAGATTGCCCTGCGAGAAGTTGCGCGAGGTGCCCACTGCGCGCACGCCGGTACCGAGCTGCAGACCGGAGGGCAGGGAATTTTGCTGCGTGTCCTTGGCGCCAGACTGACGCAGGTTCTGGTAAAGCAGGTCTTCGAACTGCGCATGCGCCCGCTTGTAGCCGTTGGTGCTGACGTTGGCCAGGTTGTGCGAGATGGTGTCGAGCTGCATTTGCTGCGCATCGAGACCGGTCTTCGAAATCCACAGGGATCGGATCATGTCGTTTCGTCCTTGATCAGCCGTTATTCGACAGCAGCTTGGAGGCGCGCTGTTCGTTGCTTTCTGCTGTCTGCAGCATCTTCATCTGCATCTCGAACTGACGTGCCGCAGCAATCAGTCCCACCATTGAATCCACCGGATTCACGTTGCTGCCTTCCACTGCTCCGTCGGCCACCCGCACCGTGGGATCGGCAGGCGCATCATCACCACCGGCCATGCGCATCAGGCCATCAGCGCCTTTGCGCAGATCGCCGATCGCGGGGTTCACCAGCTTGATCGTGCCCAGCTGCACCGGCGGGGTGTTGCCCACCTTGGCGTTCACGGTGCCGTCGGTGCCAATCGATACTTCAGCGCCTTGCGGCACCACGATCGGGCCACCATCACCAATCACCGCCAGGCCGCCACGGGTTTGCAGCGTGCCGTCGGCCGACAGATCGAGGCTGCCTGCACGGGTGTAGGCCTCGTTGCCATCCAGTCCCTGCACGGCGATCCAGCCTGCGCCGCGAATGGCGATGTCCATCGAGCGGCCCGTTTGAGTGATCGGACCGTCTGCCGCATCGAAGCCTGCAGTGGCCTCCATGGTGTGCACGCGGGTGGTGGCACCGTCGCCACGCACCGGCACGGCACGAAAAGCACTCAAGTCCGCCCGGAAACCTGCCGTATTGGCATTGGCGAGGTTGTGCGCCAGGGCGTCCTGGCGCGTCATGGTGGCCTTGGCGCCGGACATCGCGGTGTAAATCATGCGATCCATGGCAGCAGCTCCTGTGGCGTGCGGTCGGGCTTAGGGATCAGCGCAGGTTGACGATCGTCTGCAGCAACTGGTCTGCGGTCTTGATTGTCTGTGCGTTGGCCTGATAGACCCGCTGTGCGGAAATCATGTTGACCAGCTCCGCAGTGAGATCCACGTTGGAACTTTCCACTGCGCTGGACTGCAGCGCACCAAGTGCGCCGGTGCCAGGCCCGCCTAAAGTGGGCTGTCCTGATGCAACCGTCTCGGCCCAGGCGTTGTTGCCCAGCGGCGTTAGCGCCTGCGGATTATTGAAATTGGCCAGTGCAATCTGCCCCTGTGCCTTCGATTGACCATTGGTGTAGCGGCCCATCAGCGTGCCGTTGGCATCGACCGTCAGGCCTGAGAGGCGGCCGGTACCAAAACCGTCCTGGGTGATTTCGCTGGTCCCGAAGGCGGCGCCGAATTGCGTGCCCTTCGATATGTCGAGTGCAAACGTGAGGGACCCGCCTGCATCGGCACCCACCGGCACGGTCAGATTGAACGGGCCTGCGGGAGTCTGCATGGCGCCAGCAGTATTGAAGGTCAGGGTCTGGGCCACACCGGGAATGTCGACCCCGTCGGCTGCGGCATGCACATCCCAGGTGTTATCGCCGGTCTTCACGTAGTACAGGCTCACCAGATGATCGCGGCCCAGCGAGTCATAGGCAGACATCGACATCGATCCGTTGTAGGTGGTCGGATCGCTTGAGCTGAAGGCTGCGGTGGGCGCGGTTTCGCGTGCGTCAAGATTGAACTGCACGCTGGCATTGGCGGTCGGGTTGGGTGTGATGTCGGCGGTGCTGATGCGCAGGTCGCCCGGCGCGCCATTGGCCACTGCCCCATTGGCGCCCACTGGAAAGCCGCTCAGGCGCGCGCCCTGGGCGGTCACGATGTAGCCGTCCTTGTCCATGCGGAACTGCCCGTTGCGGGTGTACTCCACCGCGCCGTCATTCGAGGTACGGAAAAAGCCCCGGCCGTTGATCGCCATATCCAGCGGGTTTTGCGTCGAGACGATGTCGCCCTGCGTGAATTGCTGGGCCACGCTACTCACCGACACGCCGATCCCGGTGGTGCCGGAGGTCGAGCCGTTCAGTGAATTGGCATAGATATCGGCGAACTCTGCACGGGAGGCCTTGGCCCCCACGGTGTTGGCGTTGGCCACGTTGTTGCCGATCACATCGAGATTGCGGGCCGCGGCATTCAGACCGGACAGACCTTGCTGGAAACTCATGTTCGACTCCTGGGATGCAGAAAAGTGTGTGGAAAGAAGGATCAGGGCTCAGCGCAGCACGAGGCGGCTCAGAGATAGCCCCGGACATCGGAAAGGGCTCGAGCACCCAGTGCGCCGAGGTGCAACGATTGGCCGTTGGCGCCAGGCACCACAGCGCCGACAGTGGCTGCGGTAAGCGGCACGGCAGGAATGGAGGTCTTGCCCTGGGTGGCGGTGACGCGCAGGGTGTAGTTGCCGGCTGCAAGCGCCTTGCCACCTGCAGCACCGTTCCACTCCAGCAGATTCAGTCCGGGCGGCACATTGCTGCGCACGCTTGAATCGACCACGGCGCCCTTGGCATCGAGCACCTCGATGCGCACAGCGCCTGCCTGTGCGGGCAGATCAAAGCCGGCTTTCACTGGAACACCTGCTTTGACTTCAAGCTTGTCGCCATCGACCAGCACCTGACGCCCGACCATGCTCGCCGCATCGGTCGTACCGCCGGATTGGCTGCGATCGAGCATCTTCTGCATGGTCGCGTTGAGCTTGTCGATGCCCTTGACGGTGTTGATCTGTGCGAGCTGGGAAGTCACCTGCGCGTTGTCCATTGGGCTGAGCGGGTCCTGGTT
The DNA here is from genome assembly GCA_002386465.1 of Burkholderiales bacterium UBA4615. Classification (GTDB taxonomy): domain Bacteria; phylum Pseudomonadota; class Gammaproteobacteria; order Burkholderiales; family Burkholderiaceae_E; genus UBA4615. Next base: position 35,246 of record DGIT01000088.1, read on the forward strand.
GTTCATCTGTGCAACCAGCAGCTTCAGGAAGCGGTCTTCGCCTTCGCCTTGCGCGCCATCTGCGGTTGTGCCCGACGCCGATGCAGTGCCGGTGCTGCCCTTGAGCGAGGCCACCAGCGAATCAAACGAGGCCGACGTGGAAGGCGAAGCGCTGGAAGCGGATTTGGGCGCGGCTGCGGCGGCTACGTTGCCGGTCTGGCTGACGGAAGAAATGGTCATGAGGAGGAGTCCGTTCGGTAGGGGTGGAATCAGCCCTGGCCAAGCTGCAGCGTTTTCTGCAGCAGCTGGCGGGCGGTATTCATCACTTCGACGTTGTTCTGATACGAGCGCGAGGCCGAGATCATGTTGACCATCTCTTCCACCACGTTCACGTTGGACTGGGTCACGTAGCCCTGTTGATCGGCCATCGGATGCCCAGGCTCGTAGACGCGCTTGGCCGGAGCACTGTCTTCGATGACCGAGGACACTTTCACGCCGGCACTGCCGTCGGCTGTGGGCTGGGTCTGAAAGACCACCTGACGCGATTTGTAGGACTGGCCATCGGGGCCGGCCACCGCCTCGGCGTTGGCAAGGTTGCTCGCCACCACGTTCAGGCGCTGGCTTTGCGCCGAGACGGCACCACCGGAAATGTTGAAGACCTTCATCAGCGACATGGCAGAGGCTCCTGTGGCTGGCGGGCTTATTCGCCGCGAATGGCGGACAGCATCGTCCGCACCGAACCGTTAATGAACCGCAGCGAGGCTTCGTAGCGCAGCGCGTTGTCGGCGAAGTTGGCACGCTCGCGGTCGAGGTCGACGCTGTTGCCATCCAGGCTGGGCTGCTCGGTCACGCGGTACTTGAGGACGGTGGAATCAATCCGGGCGCCGCCAGCGGCCTGGGCTGCGCCGTTTTGAATATGGCCGGCATGAGGTGCAGCGGCTGGCAAGGCGCCACCCGCCGATGCACCGGCCTGACCGCCGGTGGCTGCACTGAGTGCGGCGCGGAAGTCGAAATCGCGGGCTGCGTAATTGGGGGTGTCGGCATTGGCGATGTTGCCGGCGAGCACCTTCTGGCGCTCAGCGCGCAGCAACAGCGCATTGCTGTGAAAGTCGAGCGAGTCGGTCATCCGGGGGTTCATCGCAGGCGGCTCCAGCCGATATCCATAAGGCCGATCCTCGCCCGCGGCGCGAAAACTTAAGCCCGGATAAGCGGGGCCATTCACCCTTTAATCCCACCCCCTTGTGCAGGTCTGCCGCACTAAGCTTAGGTCATGGCCCTCACACCGCGACCCCTTCACATGCTCAATGCGCACCCCTTTTACGAACCGCCCTCCTGGATGGCTCGCGTGACGGGCCGCATCATGGCCTGCGCCAATCTTGCAGCGGTGCCGGGTGTCGTCCTGCACAGGCGCACGGCTGCACAGCGGTTCGCGCAGGCGGCGCTGCTCGCTATGACGGCGCTGACAGCAGGCGTCACCGGTGCCCATGCGCAGTCCGCCCAGGCCCAGTCAAGGACACCTCAAGCGGCCGCCAGCGACAGCCGCGACCCGATCCAGACGTTTATCGAACGCAACATGCCGGCTGGCAACGCTGCGGGCGGTGGGCGCATCGAGATCTCGGTCGGCTCGCTCGATCCGCGCCTGCAACTGGCGCCGTGTCAGCGCATTGAGCCCTATCTGCTACCGGGTACCCGCCTGTGGGGGCGGACATCGATTGGGGTGCGTTGCCTGGAAGGCGCCACCTGGACGGTCTCGTTGCCGGTGACAGTGACCGTGCGCGGCCTCGCGGTCGTGGCGGCCGAACCGATTGCCGCGGGCAGTCCGGCCACCGCCGTGGCGGTGCGGATCGAGGAAGTCGAACTCACCCGAGAGTCCGGCACACCGGTCACCGACCCTGCACAGCTCATGGGCAAGACCTTCACCCGTGGCGTCGCGGTGGGGCAGGTGTTGCGGCTTGAAACCCTGCGCGCGACGCCGACGGTAGTCGCGGGCGACCCGGTCCGCATCGACATGGTGGGCAAGGGCTTTGTGATCCAGGCTGAAGGACAGGCGCTTTCGGCAGGCGCTGAAGGCCAGCCGCTGCGGGTACGCACGGAGTCCGGGCGGATTGTTTCGGGCACGCTCAAGGGACGAGCGGTAGAAATTCGGATCTGAGCGGCAGACCGTGCGCAGGCCCTGTGATGGATTTCTCTCAGAGAGCCCTCAAGTCGGACGCAGCCGGGACGATAATGAGCCTATGGGGTCATGATGACCGGCCCCGCAGGAGAGTGAAATGAAGATCGGACCTAGTCAACCAGAGAACCTTCGTGCCGAAGGCAAAAGCGCGCAAGCGGAACGTGCCACAGGCGTTCGCCCTGGCGCAGAGGCCAATACATCGGCCGGCTCCGGTTCCGTCGACCGGATTTCGTTGTCGGGCGCAGCCCCTACGCTGGCCGCAGGCGGCGTGCCATTTGATGAGAAGAAAGTCGAGGAAGTGCGCCGCGCCATTCAGGAAGGCCGTTTTCCAGTAGATGCCCGTAAGGTGGCGGATCAGCTGCTCGCCGATACCCGCGATTTGCTCGGTGGTGGCCAAGGGGCCGCCAAACCCTGATCTGATTGATTGAACAGACCCTTTGCATGAGCACAGCGCCCACAACCCATTCAGCCCAGGAGGCTGCCGCCGACCGTGCCATCGCGGCGCTGGAGGGTCTGCTCGCGCAGCAACGAACCGCCATGGTGGATGGTGATATGCCCGCCATGCAGGCTGCGCAGTCGCGCCTGCATGCGCTGCTCATCAACCCGGCCTGGCAAAAGGATGCGGCCCGCACCCGCTCAGCCGAGCGCCTGCGCGCAGGCTTGCAGGCCGTGGCAGTGAATGCAGACCTTGCAGCTCGCGGTGAGGCCCATGCCCGCAGGGGCCTGTCGGCCCTGGGCGCCGCGCCAGCGCAGGTGTATGGCTCTGCCGGGCAGCGCTCGGCCTATGCCGGATCAGGACGCGGACACCGCGGCGCAATCGCCTGAGTCTGAAGGATCACCCGATGAGGTGAGACCCCATGCGCCCCGTACGGCGGCGCATCGCGGCTTTTCAGAAATTCAATGATGCCCAGGGGCGCGCCGGCAAGGATCGCGCTCAGGATCAGTGCGCACAATAAGGCGGCGATGGCCTTTTCCATCGGACCCCAGCGACGGCGCGACAGCGGCGGCATACGCCGGCGCACGACGCTCAGCGCCACCGTGAGGGCAACGCCCAGTATCCAGGCGAGGAAGATCCAGCGAGCCATTCGGTAGGGTTGATACGGTGGGTCGGATTCGGTAGGCGGGAAGACCTAGGGCAGCAGATCGCGCTGACCCATGTCGCCGGGCGGGAACGTCATAAAGGTCGGAAGCTACCCGATTTCGGGGCCAACCCCCCGTGAGAGCGTGACATATGTCACGTCGGAGCGCTTTGCACCGCTGTTGACCCGTCGGGGCAAAGACCCTCCCGCTGACCTTCTCATCCTTGAATGGAAAGTCTTTTTTTTCGATGGCACAGGCTGTGCATTAAGTCACACGCGGCAGACCGGTGACTCGCCGGAGCCCATGATGACGTCATTCGAACAGGAGAAGATTGATGAAGTTCACACATGAGTTGAAACATAGCGCCATCCGGTCAGGCCTTCTGGCCGGATTGGCGGCAGCGGCGCTTTGCGGGCAGGCGCAGGCTGCTGTTGCATATTCCACCAGCATCACGACTGGGGGGGTCGCAGCGAACTACAAGGCATACGGCAGCACATTCAACGGTACGGCTGACAACACGACGAACGGCAGCAACGTCACCGCCCTGAACTTTTCAAATGCGGTCAATCCGGTATTTGAAAACTTCACGCTGACCGAGAGCACCGACCTGACGGCCCTCGGTTCCTGGCAGAACAACTCTGGCAACGCCGGAATCAACCCGCTTTACTTCGGCATCTTTCAGGTGATTGGCGGAGCGGTGCAGTATGGACCGCTGGCATCCATGCTGCTTGCGTATAGCGACGTGCCGAACTGCAACAGCGATTGTATTTATTCCGGCACGCTGACGGCCAACGGCCTCGCCGCAGGTAACTACATGATGGCTTTCTACGCGCCTGGGTCGAACGCTAATACATATAAGACCGCCTACGACAGCAGCACCCAGTACACCCCGCCCACTCCAACTAATCCCCCTGTCGAGCCACCGTCGGACGTGCCTCTCCCCGGCTCCGCCGCTCTGCTGGCCCTGGGCCTGCTGGGTCTCGGCGCGGCTCGCCGCAAGACTGCCTGACCGGTCAGACCTCGCAACAAGAAGGCCCCTGCCATGGCAGGGGCCTTTTCCATTACAGCCGCACATCGCAGCCCTCGTGACTGATCAATCGCCCGCCTCATGGCACACAATGCGGCATCAAGCTCAAGTATTTGCGGTGCACGTCGCCGCTTAGTTGCACTCACGAATGAAGGTGTAACAAGCAGGCGTCTTTTCAGTGAATGCGATCATGTCGTCAATGTAGAAACGCCATTCCCGCACTCCGTCAGACATGCACGGCCTCGCGTTCAACGTACGGCCGCAACTCGGGGTGCAGTGCCTTGTCTGTCACCATGTCCACTCGCCGCTCGAGCAAATCCTCAAGGAAGAACTGCACGCCGAAATAACGAGACGACGTGGCAGGCCCATCGAACGCGACCAGGATGTCTACATCGTTGTCAGCACGTGCCGAATCTCGAGCGACCGAACCGAAGAGCGCGAGACGAGTTACACCATATCGCTGGAAAAGCTCGGCCTTGCATGCAGCCAGTTACTTCAGTACATCCGTGCGGTTCATGGTCGCCTCATGAGCACCTTCGGTTAACACAGGGCATTATTAATCCGGACGGTCAGTGTCTCACTAGCAGGTCGGCCACGGCATTGGGGCATTGGGGCATCTCAACGTGCGCAGGCACACAAATCTCAGTTGTTCCGCGCGCCAGATGGCTAGATGCCCCATCCCCGAGCCGAAAAATAATTGAGCTTCTCAGGGTTGTCGCGTGCGTGGTCGGTCAGGTCCGGTAAGCGATCCGCAATCCGCCCCAGTGCTGGCCCTGCACCACGATCGGCGCCGACAGGTCTTTCATGATTGCAAACTGACCGCCGCCCATGTCGCGCCGATAGGTTTGAAGCAGGAAAGGCCGCGCGCTGCGTGCCGCCGCCAACCCTGCACGATCATCAAAAATGCGCCGATTGCGGCAATGCGCCGCATTCCAGACCGGGTCTTTGCCCTGCGGGCGCGAGAAAGCCAGGTTGTGCGTGGGCAGATAGCCGTTGCGATCGACTGCGGCACAAAACACGACCTTAGGCAAAGACGCCACCACCGCTTCCTGCAGTTCGGGCAACAGCTGATCAGTGAGCGCAGTAAAGCGCGTGGTGTATTGCACCGGGTCGCTGCCCGTGACCGGTTGATAGCGCTCATCGAACAGATCGGCCAGCGTGATGCGCCCTTGCGCAATCGCCTGCTCAAGTAGCGCTGAAATATCGCGCGCCATTTCGACGCCACGCTCGATGTAGGGCGTGTCCACCGTGTGTGCGCCACTCGATGCCGTAAGCTCGATCATCGATTCAGACGCACCCAGCATGGCCACGGCACGCGTGCGTGCACCCGCCAGCGCCTGCGCGGTGGAGTCGACCTGGCCCGACAACACGTTGACTGCACCGAGCACCGACGCGCAGGTGTCAACGTTTTCATGCGCCGCCGTTGCGATGCGCTGCGACGATGCCTCGACACGCGCAAGCGATGCATGAAATGCGCTATCGGTGCCCTGGTCAGCGCGAATCTCACGCGACAGGTCATCGATGCGCCGGTCCAGTTGCATGACCGTACTCATGATGAGCTTGGAGGACTGCTCCACTTTGGCTGCCAGATCCTTGACGGCATCGGCGACCACGGCGAATCCTCGCCCGGCCTCACCGGCGCGCTTGGCCTCAACCGAGGCATTGAACGCGACTAACCGGGTCTGCAAGGCAATTTGAGTGATTTCTGCGGCCGCCTGCGAGACTTCCTTCAGGCTGTGCATGGCACCCACCACACCCTCGCCCACCGCGGTGACCGCATCGCGTGCCTCACCCACTGCATGGCGACTGGACTCGGTGGCCTCGGCAATAGCGCGGTTGGCACGATGGATACCGTCAATATCGCCAGCCAGCGTGCGGCAACTGCTGCTTTGCAGTGCGCTGGTTGCGGCCAGATCATCGATCGTGCCGCTCAGTTCGGCCAATTCCAGGCCCAATGCGCCTGCGTGTCTGGCCAGATCGACCAGGATGACTGCATGAGTCGATTCATCCGGGCTGTACACGCCGTCAGGCTGCACGCCCGCGCTCGTGCTGCTTGCGTCCGCGGCTGCGCCCAATCGGAGCCGTCGAATCAGAGAAGGAATCATCAGTACTCCAGAGCGCCGCCTCGCAGACACCTTACCAATACTTCAATTTCGAGCGCAAACGCGAGACCGCCTGACTATGCAGCTGGCAGACTCTGGATTCGGTCACACCCAGCACGGCGCCAATTTCCTTCAGGTTCATGTCGTGCTCGTAGTACATGCCCATGACCTGCTTTTCGCGCTCGGGTAAGGCTGCAATGGCCGCCACCAGCGCGCCACGAAAACGCTCATCACCCAGCACCTTCATCGGGTCGGCGTCTTCGTCGCCGGCATGGCGATCCAGGAATCCGTCCTCGGAATCCTCCCCGGTCAATTCATCCAGGTAGACCAGACGGGCACCACGCGCATCACCCAGCATCTGCTGATACTCACCCACACCCACACCCATTTCTGCGGCCACTTCGGCTTCGGTCGCCGAGCGCTTGAGCTTTTGTTCGACTGAATGAATGGCAGTGTCGATCGTGCGCTGACTGCGGCGTACCGAGCGGGGCAGCCAGTCGGCACCACGCAGTTCGTCGATCATGGCGCCGCGAATGCGCTGCGTGGCGAAGGTCTCGAACTGCGCGCCATGCCCGACCTCGTAGCGGTTGAGCGCATCCATCAGCCCGATCATGCCGGCCTGTACCAGATCGTCGATTTCCACATTGGCAGGCAGACGCGCCATCATCTGCGAGGCGAGCCGTCGCACCAGTTGTGCGTATTGCTTCACAGCAGCAGAACGGTCGAGCGTTCCGCGAGCGGTATACATCGCGCCTCCCTGGGTCAATGCGGCAGACATGCAGGTGTCCTCGGATTTCGGTAGCGGGTCCAGTCAGCCAAAGCTTCCGCCAGCGGCCGATAACCACCAGGCACCCAAGGCTCGGGCGCGGCACCAACGAATGCCAGATCGACACCGAGAAACTTGGATGTGGCCTGCGCCAGCCGCCGATGACCGCTACGGGCAGCCTCTCCGGCACTGACGCGATCGAACAGGGTACACACCTCGCGGATCGAACCCAAGCCCACCAGCGCCTTGATCCGCGCGTATGAGGTGGCAATCGCTTCAGGGCCTGAACCCGACACCACCACGGCCTCCTGGGCAGGCAAGGTCAAGCCGCGCGCCAGTCGGGCGTCATTGACAGCCACGAGCGTGATGTCGCACTGCTCACTCAGGGTGGTCAGCGCACTGAGCCCCTGGCCGATTTCAATCGCATGCAAGGCCACAAACCCTTTTCGCGGGCGGCCCTGCAAGGCCTGCTCGAGTTCCTGGTCGAAATCGGTGACCAGTGCCACCCGCAGACCGGTGTCACACAAGGATTGCGCCAGACGCACCACATAGCCTGGGTGCTCGCCCGAGCCTGCCACCGGCAGAATCTGCGCGGTACGCCGGCTCATGAAGCGGCGCAGGCCGCTCGCCTGATCCTGACCGGGCTCAAGCATGGGTCATGTTCCCGTGTGTGCTGCTTGCCATGCCGAACAAGGTGGGCAGCGTTTCGTCCTGCAGACCGAAGGCACCCGTGCGTGCGGTATGCAGCGCCCGACGCACCAGTGCATCCGGGTCAGCCTGCTGCCAGTCCTCGGGCACACGCTGACCGTCCGACCATCCGAGCAGCGGCAGCTTGTTGCGCAACAGGCAATCAAGGGCGCCCCCCAGTCGTGCGGCTTCATCCAGCTTGGTGAGGATCACGCCGTCGGCGTGGGCCGCGTCATAAGCACGCAGCGATTCATCGATGGTCTCGGCCTGCGCCGCGCAGCTGGCCACCACCACACGACGCACCGCCTCGCCGGGCAGCATCGAGAGCAGGCTGGCAATGCGCTCATCGCGATGCCCCATGCCTACGGTGTCGATCAGCACCAGCTGACGGCTGTCGCGTGAGCGCACCAGATCGGCCAGGGCTTCGGCATCGTGAGCCACATGCACCGGCACACCGAGAATGCGACCGAAGGCACGCAGCTGATCGTGTGCGCCCATCCTGTAGGTGTCTACCGTGATGAGCGACACCGACTGAGGGCCATGGCGCAGCACATGTTGCGCGGCAATTTTGGCAGTGGTCGTGGTCTTGCCCACACCCGTGGGGCCCAGCAGCGCGAACACACCGCCGCCTCCGAAAGTATCGGCATGCGGCACGGTACGCAGGTTGCGCGCAAGAATCTTGGACAGCCAGACGGTGGCTTGAGCGACCGAGTAATCCACCGGCAAGCGGCCGACGACCGAGCGCGCGAGCTTGAGCGAGAACCCGGATTCGACCAGCGTGCGCAACAGTTGGGATTGGATGGGGCTGCGCGCAACTTCATCAAAAAAGCGCATGGCATCGAACTGCTGGCTGATCATGCCGCGCAGGGCCTGCATCTCGGCAAAGAGCGCATCGGTATCGGGGTGGCGCGCAGCAGGCCTGGCAGCACCAAAATCAAATTCAAGCCCGCTTGCTTCGGGCGCTGTAGCCACCCGCGCTGTACCGCTCGGCGCCGCTGCTGCGCTCTGGGCTGGCGCCTGGCGCGATGAGCCGAACACGTTTGCCATGCTTTGCGCGGCGCCGGTGCTTGCTGCAGGTGAAGCCGCGATGGGCATTTTCGCAGCGCGAGGCGATGCGAATTGCGCGGGCGCCGATTGCGCAGGTGCAAATGAGACCGGCACCGGTGTATCAGCAGGCGCAGCCTCGGGGGCACGCAGCCGATCGCGCAGGCGCTGGCGCACATAGTCCTGAAACGACACGGTGCTCATGGGAGGCGGCGTGCGAGCCGCCGCATCGCGCTGAGCGGCACCGAGGGCATCGGCCGGTTCATCGTCGTAGGCGGGCGCAAACATCGTAGGCGGGCCTTCAGGCAGATCCTGAATCGCGCCACTTTCATCGGACACAGCGGCCAGCATCTCCACGCCTTCGGCGCAGGGGCGGTTGGCCAGCACCAGCGCATCGGGACCCAACTCATCGCGCAGTTTGCGCATGGCATCGCGTGCCGTTCTGCCAACGAATCGTTTCACGTTCATGCTGCTTCTCCGATGATCCGGCCAATCCGGATCGAATGGGTATCAGGTATTTCCGCGTGACCCAGGACGCGCAGACGCGGCGCGCCCTTCTTGAGCAGACGTGCCACCGGCACGCGAATCCGATCCGGCACCAGCAGGCAGGCCGGCACACCCGACTGCTCCTGGCGACCGGCCGCTTCGCTCGTGGCCTTCACCACCAGGTCCGCCACACCGGGCTCCAGCGCACCCGCTGCGCCCGGCGCCAGCGCTTGGGCCAGCAGGTTTTCCAGGTTCGGATCGAAGGCTATGACTTCCAGGTCTTGAACCGGGCCGTAGATCAGGTCGACGATGGCCGGTGCGAGCGCCACGCGCACTTCGCGGGTCAGATCACCGGCATCCTGCGTGCGCCCAGCATGCTCGGCCAGGCTTTCCACGATGGTGCGCAGATCGCGGATGTGCACCTGCTCATCAAGCAGGTTCTGCAGCACTTTTTGCAGCACCGGCAACGCGACCTGCTTAGGCACCACTTCTTCTGCCAGCTTGCCGGCGTACTTGGACAGGTGATCGAGCAGCTGCTGCACTTCGGCGCGGCCCAGCAGCTTGCTCGCATGCACGCCCATCAGATGGTTCAGATGCGTGGCAATCACGGTGGGCGCATCCACCACGGTATAGCCCGCCATCTGCGCTTCATCGCGGCCCGGCTCATCAATCCACGTGGCCGGCAGACCATAGGCCGGGTCCTGCGTGGCAGGCCCGGGCAACTGCAACATGGCGTGACCCGGGTTGATGGCGAGGAAACGATCGGGGAAGACCTCGCCCTCGCCCACCACGGCGCCCTTCAGGGTCACGCGATAGCCATTGGGCTTGAGCTCAAGGTTGTCCTTGATATGCACGGCGGGAGGCAAAAAGCCGACTTCGTTCGCAAATTTCTTGCGCACGCCCTTGATGCGTGTGAGCAGGTCGCTTGCCTCATTACGCTCGATCATCGAAATCAGCCGATAGCCCACTTCAAGACCCAGCAAGTCCACCGGCACCACGTCTTCCCAGCTGGCTTCGTTGGAAGGCGTGGCCACGACCGGCTGATCCGCCAGCGCCTGCTCGGCAACCTGGGCCTTTTGCTGCTTGGAGAGCCACCAGGCAGCCCAGCCGCAAGCGCCGGCCAGCATCAGAAAGGCTACATGCGGCATGCCGGGGATGATGCCCAGCAACGCCAGCACGCCGCCGGTCAGACCCAGCGCATTGGGCATCGCAAACAGCTGCTTGCCCACTTGCCCACCGATGTCGTCTTCATCGCCCACGCGCGACACGATCAGGCCTGCAGCCAGCGAGATCACCAGTGACGGGATCTGCGCAACCAGCGCATCGCCCACCGCCAGCAGCACATAGTTGGAGAGTGCGCGCTCAAGCGGCAGGTTGTGCTGAATCAGACCAATGGCCAGGCCACCCAGAATATTGATGACCAGAATCATCATCGCGGCGATGGCGTCGCCCCGCACGAACTTCGACGCGCCGTCCATGGAACCGAAGAAGTCGGCTTCCTGGCCCACTTCCAGACGGCGGCGGCGTGCTTCCTTCTCATCGATCAAACCAGCGTTCAGATCAGCATCGATGGCCATCTGCTTGCCGGGCATGGCGTCTAGGGCAAAGCGTGCCGACACTTCTGCGATGCGGCCAGCGCCCTTGGTGACGACCACGAAATTGATGACCGTCAGAATCGCAAACACGATCAGGCCAACCGCCAGATTGCCGCCGATCAGGAAATGGGCAAAAGATTCGACGACCTTGCCGGCCGCCTCGGTGCCGGTATGGCCGTGCATGAGAATGGCACGGGTGGAGGCCACATTCAGGCCCAGCCGCAGCATGGTGGTGAGCAACAGCACGGCCGGGAACGCTGCAAAGCTCAGGGGCTTGACGGTGTAGGCCGACACCAGCAGCACCAGCAAGGCCACAGCAATGTTGAAGGTGAAGAACACGTCGAGCAAGAAGGCCGGCAGCGGCAGCACCAGCATGGCCAGCAGCAGCAGGATCAGCACCGGCGCGCCCAGGGCACGCGGATTAGGCAGCGGAAAAGGCAACCAGGAAGGTTGCACGCGTGTGCTCATCGATCAGCCTCCAGAGGGTCCATGCCGGCAGGGACCGCAATGCCCGGTTCTTTAGGACGCACACCGCGCCCGGATGCAAACTGCTCAAGCTGATAAACCCACGCCAGCACCTGCGCCACAGCCGCATAGAGTGCGGCGGGAATTTCCTGATCGATTTCGACGTGCTTGTAGAGGGCACGCGCAAGCGGCGGGGCTTCGAGCAGCGGCACATTGGATTCGGCGGCCAGCTCGCGAATGCGTGCGGCCATGAGGTCTGCGCCTTTGGCCACCACGCGCGGCGCGCCCGAGCCGTTTTCGTCGTAACGTAGAGCGACTGCGTAGTGCGTCGGGTTGGTCACCACCACATTGGCCTGCGCCACAGCAGACAGCATGCGACCGCGGCTCATTTCGCGCTGCATCTGACGGCGCTTGCCCTTGACGTGAGGGTCACCCTCGGATTCCTTGTATTCCTGCTTGGCTTCCTGGGGAGTCATCATCAACTGCTTGCGATGGCGAAACATCTGCAGCGGCGCATCGGCCAGCGCCGCCACCAGTACGACACCGAACACAGCGAACAGACCCGAGCGCAGGTCGGATCCAGCTGCGGCTAAGGCAGCCGGCAGCGGCATGCCTGCATAGGCGGCAAAGCGATGCAGTCCGTCGCTCACGATCCAGGCGCCGACCAGCCCCACGGCCAGTGAAATCAAGGCCAGCTTGCCCAGATCGACCAGCGCGTTTTTAGAAAAGATGCGGCCCAGCCCCTTCATCGGGTCCAGGCGAGTGAGATCGGGGGTGACCGGCTTGAAGGTGAACACCAGTCCGCCAACGGCCAGGGTGGCCAGCGTGGCAGCAAGAATCGGGGCGATCACCACCGGCAGCACCGCCATGAGCGCTTCACCGGCCAGCGTGCCCGCGGCGGTCAGTGCGAGTTGCGGATCACGGGTCAGTTCGCGGTCAAAGCGCAGGGCCGAGCGGACCAGATCGAGCGTGCGCTGGGCGAAAGCCGGACCGTAGAGCGCCATGGTCAAGCAGGCAGCCATCAGTGCGGCGGCGTGCGCAGCCTCGCGAGAACGGGGAACCTGCCCGTCCTCACGTGCTTTTTGCAGTTTCCGCTCAGAGGCGGGTAACTGCCGTTCGTCGCGATCTTCTGAAGAATCAGACATGGCCGTCGATAAGAATCCGTAACGACATTGTGTCTCGACCGTAAAGATCGAGCCAGACAAATAACGGGGTATTGCCCCGCTTCATTTGGGCTGTGCGCCTTGGACGGTGCCGCTGCGGCGACGAGCGGTATCCGCGTTTGCGCGCATGCAAAAAATGAAATTCGCCCCATGAGGAGGCGTGTCTGCGCGCGGGTGCACGGCGCACGCGCCCGACACAATCAGGTGGAACGTTGCCGACAGGCGAGGCGCCTCAGTGACGCCTCAGTGACGCCTCAATGAGCGCGACCTTCAGCGCCAGCGCAGCACCTCAATGGGTTGCGGATCGATCAGTGGCTCAATCCGGTGCATCGCTGTATCGGTGATCGTCATTGCGATCGTGATCAGACTGGAGCACCGCAGTCCGCGTTGCCGCCCGCCGGCCTCAGCGAGCGGTATTTGCACCGGTCGGTGTGCCGACTGTGGCGGCCGGTTGCGCAGCGCCCTGCCCCGTTCGGGACAGCGCGCCTTCCACGGTCTCGGCATCGCTGGCCTGAAGCTCGGTGCCGGTGAGCAGACGCCGCTCGGCCCCCTTGTTCATCACCAGGATCGAGATACGCCGATTGATCGGCGCATTGGGCGTCGCTGCTTCCAGTGGCAGCACTGAAGCCAGGCCCACCACCCGCAGAATCTTGCCCTCGTCGATGCCCCCGGCAATCAGTTCACGGCGCGAGGCATTGGCCCGGTCGGCCGACAGCTCCCAGTTCGAATAGCCGCGTTCACCCCCTGAAAACGGCGCCGCATCGGTGTGGCCAGTGAGTGTGATGCGTGCATCCACATCGTTGAGGACCCGCGAAATTTCCCGCAGCAGCTCGCGCATGTAGGGTTTGACCACGGCCGAACCAGAGTCGAACATGGGCCGATTCTGATCGTCCACGATCTGGATGCGCAGACCCTCAGTGGTCACATCCATACGAACTTGTGAGCGCAGTTCACGCAAGCGAGGATTGTTGCCAAGCGCTTCATCCACCTTGGCCTTGACCCGACGCCCCTGCGCTTCGGCGCGCTGCGCATCGGCTGGCATGCCTTGCAGATTCACACTGCGCCGCTGCTGCTCCACATCGCCACGCTTGACCTGCCCCACGGTGCGGGTCAGGTCTTCGCCACCGCCTTTCAGAATGCTCGAGCTGTCACCAGAGCCGGAGCCGCCACCCATCGCCACCTGCAAAGGCGTATTGAAATGATCGGCAATGCCCTGCAGGTCACCTTTGGTCGTGGAGCCCAATAGCCACATCAACAGGAAGAAGGCCATCATGGCCGTCACGAAGTCGGCGTAGGCAATCTTCCAGGCCCCACCGTGATGTCCATGCCCGCCGCCCTTCTTGACCCGCTTGATGACGATCGGCTGGATCTTCTTGTCGGTGGCTGCCATGGATCAGGCCTTCTTCTTGACGTGCGCTTCGAGTTCCTGGAAGGACGGCCGTTCGGTCGAGAAGAGCACCTTGCGCCCGAACTCCACGGCAATCGCCGGGGCGTAGCCTTGCAGGCTGGCCAGCAGCGTGATCTTCACGCACTGCAGTTCCTTGTTCGACTCTTCAGCTTTTTGCTCAAGCAACTTGGCCAGCGGACTCACAAACCCGTAGGCCAGCAAAATGCCGAGGAAGGTTCCGACCAACGCACCGGCAATCATCTGCCCAAGCACTGCAGGCGGCTGCCCCACCGAGGCCATGGTTTTCACCACCCCCAGGACCGCCGCAACAATGCCGAATGCAGGCAGGCCATCGCCCACGGCCTGAATCGCGTTCATTGGCGTGTGCGCTTCGTGATGATGCGTTTCGATCTCGTTGTCCATGAGATTCTCGATCTCATGCGAGTTCATGTTCCCCGACACCATCATGCGCAGATAGTCGGTCATGAACTCGACCAGATGATGGTCGGCCGAGATGTTTGGAAACTTCTTGAAAAGCGCCGATTCGCCTGGGTTTTCAACGTCCCCCTCGATCGACATCAGGCCTTCTTTTCTGGCTTTGGCAAGCAGCTCGTAGAGCAGCGCCATGAGTTCCATGTAACGCGCTTTGGTGTACTTGGACCCCTTGAAGAGTGAGGGCACAGCGCGCATCGTTGACTTGATCGTCTTGGCGCTGTTGCCCACGAAAAATGCGCCCAAGGCTGAGCCGCCAATGATGAACAACTCAATTGGCGCAGCCTTGATGATCACTGCGAACTTGCCGCCGGCCAGCGTGTATCCGCCAAAGACCGCGACCAGCACGACGATATAACCGACGATGACGAACATTGAGACAGGCCCTGTGGAGCAGCGCCGCTATGGCGCTCACGTGTCCTATTACGGCGCGCATCGCCTCATCTTGAGTGCGCGCCGTCGGACGAACGGGCGATCAGTGGATCGCGCCTGCTTTTTGGGCCTTGCCTGCACGGGCCGGGGGTTCACACAGACCGCAGGTGAACTGGTTATCCAGCTCATAGGTGTGGTTGACGAATCGCCCGCCGCAATGCGTGCACTTAGTCAGACACAACATGCCCGAGTCCACAAACTTCACCATGCGCCAGGCACGGGTGATCGACAGAATCGGCTCCACACCATGCGCCGTCACTTCATCGCGATAGAGCCGCCAGGCTTTCGCGATGGCATCGATCGACTCAATATCCGTCGACTTCTGCAGATACTCATAGATGTTGAGAAACAGCGAAGCGTGAATGTTCGGCTGCCAGGTCATGAACCAGTCAGTCGAGAAGGGCAGCTGCCCCTTGGAGGGGGAACGACCGGCCACCTCCTTGTACAGGCGCAGCAGGCGCTCATACGGCAGATCGGTCTCGGACTCCAGCACCTGAAGCCGTGCGCCAAGCTGGATGAGCTCGATGGCGCGCTGAATCTGGCGGTTTTCGGCGAGCAGGCTGCGGGCGGCCATCTCAGACTGCCTCAGCGAAGTTGCCGGCCATCACGATGCTGGCATGCAGACGGGCGGCATTGGCATCCACACCGGGGGTAGCACGCTTGCCGTGTTCAGACAGCAGTGACCAGACCACCTCGTCGTCGAAGCGGAAGCGGCACATCATCATGTTGCCGGCAGCGATCTTGAGGAGCTGCGCGGCGCTGAGTTCGCCCAGAATGTCAGCCACGGCCTCCGAGATGCCCAGCGAGAACATTGCCTGAGGCTTGTCTGACCGCACCATGCTTTGCGCGAGCATCAGATACGAGAGGTTGATTTCCCGAATCTCGGGCATCCAGCGGTTATCGACTTGAGCGTTCTGTTCCATGGCGGCCTCGGTGTTGTGTCTTAGTTGTGACGGGATTGATTCTTAACCTTGGCCAATCGTTAGAACATCGGGGCTTGGCTGTACGCCTCGTCCTCCCAACCCTGACCGGATGTAAGCGCTTTCCTACATGCCGGTCATGAGCGGTCGGAATGACCGTTCGGGCGGCAAAGTGCCCTGAAATTCCCTTCTCAAGTCCGACGAATGGCAGCCCGATAACTGGAACATCGGGAGCGATCCCGCTGCCAGACAAGCCGGAGGTCCCGGCCAGGCAAACCCCTAAACGTCGTACCTCTGGAGAAACATCATGCAAGTCATCAACACCAACGTCCTGTCGCTCAATGCACAGCGCAATGTCAGCAGCTCCCAGGGCGCTCTGGCCACCTCGATTCAGCGTCTTTCAAGCGGTCTGCGTGTGAACTCCGCCAAGGACGACGCCGCCGGCCTGGCGATTGCCAGCAAGATGGATTCGCAGATCCGCGGCATGAACGTCGCGATTCGCAACGCCAACGATGGCATCTCGATGGCTCAGACCGCAGAAGGCGCACTGGGCAAGGTCGGCGACATGATGCAGCGCATGCG
>DGIT01000088.1:51713-71561 GCA_002386465.1 Burkholderiales bacterium UBA4615
TGGCCAAGGAAGTGACCCGCACCATTGCCGCCACATCCTTCAACGGCACGAATATTCTGGCCTCGGCCACGGCAGTGGACTTCCAGATTGGCGCTGGTACCAGCGCCAACGACACCATTACGGTCACGCCCACCGACATGTCGGCTGACGCGGACGTGACGGCAGTCACCGGTGGCGATATCACCAGTGCGGCCAATGCCAAGACTGCGGTCGACGATATCGATGCAGCGCTGGATACGGTCAATACCCAACGGGCCACCTGGGGTGCCGCACAAAACCGCTTCGAGTCGGTGATCGGCAGCCTGCAGGTCGCTTCGGAAAACACCACGGCTGCCCGCAGCCGGATCGTGGACGCAGACTTTGCCGCCGAAACCGCCGCACTGACCCGTGCCCAGATCCTGCAGCAGGCTGGCACGGCGATGCTGGCCCAGGCTAACGCAGCACCCCAGGGCGTCCTGGCCCTGCTGCGCGGCTAAGCCACTCGGGTCGACTCAGGCAGCTGAGTCGACCCCGCTCGCTGCAGCCAGCCGCGCAACACAACCCGTCACAAGCCGGGTCAGGTTGCGTGCTGGCGCCAAGGGCGGGCGCATCGGGTCGGAACAGGCAAGGTATTTCCCGTCTTTTCGGCGCATCGGACATGAACAGCCTGGCGCATTCTTTCTCCTCATCGGACTTCGATATGGCATGGGGCTGTATCGGCGACCTCGATTCAGGAGAACCTCATGGCTCAGGTGATCAATACCAACCTCGCTTCGCTCAATGCTCAGCGCAACCTGGGCACTTCCCAGAGCTCGCTGGCCACTTCCATTCAGCGCCTGTCCAGCGGACTGCGCGTCAATTCAGCCAAGGACGATGCGGCTGGCCTGGCGATTGCCAGCAAGATGGATTCGCAGATTCGCGGCATGAACGTCGCGATTCGCAACGCCAACGATGGCATCTCGATGGCTCAGACCGCAGAAGGCGCACTGGGCAAGGTCGGCGACATGATGCAGCGCATGCGCGAGCTGGCGGTGCAGTCGATGAACGGCACGAACAGTACTTCCGACCAGGCCAATCTGGACACCGAGTATCAGGAACTGGCCAAGGAAGTGACCCGCACGATCGCTGCAACCTCCTTCAACGGCACCAATATTTTGGCCTCAGCCACGGCAGTGGACTTCCAGATTGGCGCTGGTACCAGCGCCAACGACACCATCACAGTCACGCCCACCGACATGTCGGCCGACGCGGACGTGACGGCAGTGACCGGCGGCGACATCACGAGTGCAGCCAATGCAAAGACCGCAGTCGACAATATCGATGCGGCGCTCGACACGATCAACACGCAGCGCGCCACCTGGGGTGCCGCACAGAACCGCTTCGAATCGGTCATCGGCACCCTGCAGGTCAGTGCGGAAAACACCACGGCTGCACGCAGCCGGATCGTGGATGCAGACTTTGCCGCCGAAACCGCGTCGCTCACCCGAGCACAGATCCTGCAGCAGGCGGGCACCGCCATGCTCTCGCAGGCCAACCAGATTCCTCAGCAGGTGCTGAGCTTGCTGCCCCGCTGACGTTCGGGCCGCCTGAGCGCGGCCTCACCGAAGTCAGGGCGGCACCCAGCCGTCGGCACCGGCATCCCGCCGGCCGACGGCTTTTTTCTTGACGGAGCAGAAGCATATGACCTCGCCTATTACCGCCAGCAGCATGATCGACGTTCAGGGTCTGGTCGCCTCGCTGGTGAAGGCGGAATCCCGCCCGATCACGCAGATGCAGGCCGAGGCCAAGAAGATCGACGTCAAGATCTCTGCATTCGGCAAGCTGCAGAGCCAGCTTTCCGCCTTCAGAGATGCCGCTGCGGCCCTATCACGATTTAATGCCTGGAGTGCGGTCAGCGCCGTCAGCAGCAACACCAATGCGGTGGACATTCTGGCTACTAGCGGTGCGTCTGCAAGCCAGCACGCGCTGGAAGTGCAGCAACTGGCTGCCGCGCAAACCGTGACCAGCGGTGCCTTCACCGCAAGCGACGCGGTGGTGGGGTCAGGCACTTTGCGCATTCAGATGGGTAGCCAGCCCGCCGGCGCCGGCAGCTTTACAGCGGACGCTGCGCGGCCCGAAGTGAGTGTCACCATTCCTGCCAATGCGACCCTCGCCCAGGTGCGCGATGCGATCAACGCGTCATCCTCGGGTGTGCGTGCCTCGATCGTGAAAGACGGCGATCAGGTGCGCCTGTTTCTGTCCAGCACCACGTCGGGTGGCAACCAGGCCTTTCGGATGCAGGTGGACGATGCTGACGGCAATGGCACCGACACGAGTGGGCTGTCGGCCCTGGCCTTCGACCCGACAGCTGCCTCGGGCGCCGGACAGAATCTGACCCAGGTCAAGACCGCGGCCGATGCGCAGTACACGATCGATGGCGTCGCATTGACGTCCCGTACGAACCGGATCACGGGCGCCATGGACGGGGTCGACCTGAACCTCAAGCAGGTCACCACCGCGGCGGTCCAGCTAGAAGTGAAGTCGGATCCGGAGGCTCTGCAGGCCGCCCTGCAAAAGTTCACCGATGCCTACAACACGCTCAATACCCTGCTGGTCGAGCAGACCAAGTACGACCCTGCTTCGAAGACTGCGGGCCCCCTTCAGGGCGACAACTCGGTGGTGGGCATCCAGACGCAGTTGCGCGCCGTGCTGCGTGAAACGGTAACGGGCGCCACGCTCAGCGGCCTCTCGGATGCAGGCTTGAGCCTGCAGCGCGACGGCTCACTGAAACTCGATGCCAACCGCTTTCAGGCTGCTGCTTCAGACCCCACCCAATTGACAGCGCTCTTTTCCGCAGCAGGTACCAGCGCTGCCAACAAAGGGCTGATGCTGCGCATCCGCGATCTGAGCGATCGCCTGATGGGCACCGATGGACCGCTCACCAGTGCGACCTCCACCTGGAAAACCCGCCTCAGCACCAACCAGAAACGCCAGGATGCGATGCAGGTACGACTGGATGCCCTGGAGCAGCGTCTGCTGCGTCAGTACAGCGCACTGGATGCCAAACTGGTCATCGCTCAACAGAGCACGCAGCAGCTGCAAAGCGCGCTGGCCGGTCTGCCGAAATTCGGTTGAACCGGCACGGAAACGCTCAAGCCCCGCGACCTGCAGCCGATAACTTAAACATCAGGTCAATCAACCGGTGCTCAACATGTTCGGTCAAACTGCTCGTGCTTCATCCGCCTACGGTCGTATCGCTGTCGAAAGCGCTGCCATGGGTGCCAGCCAGCATCAACTGATCGGCATGCTGTTTGCCGGTGTCAACACCTACATTGTGCAGGCCCGTGCAGCGCTGGCACGCGGCGATCTGACCGCCAAGATCGAAGCCTCATCGCGCGCCATCCGATTGATCGATGAAGGCCTGAAAGTGGCCGTTGATCGCAAGGCTGGCCCGATCGCCGAATCGCTCTTTCAGCTTTATGATTACTGCACCCGGCGTTTGCTGCAGGGGCACCTGAAACACGACGACGCGGCCTACGCCGAGGTGTCAACGCTGCTTGCACAAATCGCTGACGCATGGCGCACCATTTCACCCGACTCCAAACCCCAGACGATGCGCAGGGCCGCCTGACGTGACCTCGGAACCTCAACCGCACGACGCGGACACGCTGATCGATCTGTATCGCGCCATCGAGCACTGCAGTCGGGCCATGCTGGCTGCTGCGCTCGAGGGCGATTGGGACGCGGTGTCGCGCGAGCAGCAGCAGTGCACCGCTCTCATCGATCAGACCCGTCAACTTGTGCCGACGGTCACACTGCCCAAGGCAGAGCAGCGCACCCGCATGCAGATCATGCGACAGATCCTTCAAAACGAAGCCGTGATCCGCCGCCTGGCTCACCCCTGGACCGAGCGACTCGAGCGGCAACTCTTTCCCAGCGTAGCGGCCGGGGGAAGGGTTTGAGCATGTCGCCCGTCTATTCGCCCGAAGCCGACCCTCAGTTGCTGCATGCCCACGCGGTCACCGATGCGGGTGAGCGGCAAGTGTGGCTGAGCAGGCTCGCCGTGCTGCCGGAACCGATCGCCATCCACTGCCCGGTGCTGGGTCTGTGCGGCTTCAGTTCATCCCTCACATGGGACCCTCAAACCGATCAGCTCGAACTGGTCGGCCAGGCCGAGCCAGGGGTGCAATTGCCAGACTGCTCCGCCCCACTAGGGCAGCGCGTGCGTGCGCTGGTTGTGGCCCTGCACGAAGGCGTCAAACTGCAATTCGAGCTGGATGCGCAAGCGATCGCGCCTGCACCAGGCAGTGCTCAGGGTTTATGGCGACTACAGGCACGCCTGCCGCAAATCATCTATCGCCTGCAACGGCGCGATGCCTTTCGCGTCACCCCCTCGGCCTTGGCCCCGGCGCAGCTGTGGCTCGCCACGCCTGGTCAGGCCGGACGCGAGCGCACGGTTCAGGTGGTGGATGTGTCGGCCACCGGCATTGCCTTTCGCTGGCCTGAGCGTGCTGCCGCGCCACCGCAGCAGGGTTCGCGGCTGGCTCGTTGCCGACTGGAGTTGGCAGGCACAGTGCCTATTGACTGCACACTGGTCGTCACGGAAACGCGCGCAGGCAAAGATGCGGCCGACCCCAGACTGCGGGTGGGATGTCGCTTTGAAGGCCTCTCGCCCTCGGAAGCACGCGCCGTACAGATTTACGTGAATCTGGCCCAGGTCCGGGCCCGCGCCAAGCGGCCTCAAGTGGGTCTGCGCGCCACCAGCACCGCCTAAGTCCATCCAAGCACTCCGCCCCACGACACGGGGCGTTCTGGCCGTCCAGTGCGTTCAGTCATGGCGGTCGGCAGCCGCCGATAAGCGGGGATCGAGCGAGACCCGCTCATCAAACACAAAGCACTCGCCGTTCCAGTGACGCGCACCGACCTGCTCGAAATAGCGCAGGATGCCGCCATCCAGCTGCAGAACATCCTGTACTCCTGTTTCGGCCATGTGCAGGGCGGCTTTCTCGCAGCGAATGCCGCCGGTACAGAAGGCCACCACAGTCTTGCCCTGCAAGGCCTCGCGATGCTGTGACAGTGCTTGCGGAAACTCGGTGAACCGGGCCAGGCGCCAGTCCAGCGCGCCCTCAAACGTTCCGACATCCACCTCAAATCCATTGCGGGTGTCCAGCAAGACCACTTCGCGTCCGGCATCGTCGCGGCCCGTATCCAGCCAGCGCGACAGGGTCTGGGCATCAACACTTGGCGCGCGACCGAATGCCGGCCGAATGGCCGGCCGATCCATACGAATGATTTCGCGCTTGACCTTGACCTTCAGCTTGCGAAAGGGCGTGGCAGCAGACCAGCTCTCCTTGGCCTGCAGATCGGCGCAACCCGGCAGGGCACGCAGCCGTGTGAGGAAATCGCGGCAGCCTGACTCAGGGCCGGCCACAAAAGCATTGAGGCCCTCCTCGCTCAGCAGAACCGTGCCCTTGACCCCGCATTGGTGGCCATATTCAAGCAGCGGGCCGCTCAGACCCTGTGGGTCAGCGATCGGATGGAACCGGTACGTAGAGAGATTAAGCACGGCATCGGCAGTCATGCGTGCAAGCTTACGGCAGACTGCACCGGCGGGCGGCCTGGGCGCCGCCGCATGCAAGTGCGATGATGCGCCGCTGCGCTCAGCGCGCCTTCCCCTTGAACGTCATGACAAACTCGGATATCAACCTCACCGAATGGATCGGTTACGTGGCGGCCACGCTCACCACCTGCTCGTTCGTGCCGCAGGCCATCCTGATCTTGCGCACGCGCAATGTCGTGGGTATTTCGGTGGGCATGTACTGGGCCTTTACGACTGGCGTAGCGCTCTGGCTGCTATACGGGTGGCAACTGAAGGCCTGGCCGATCATCATTGCCAATGCCATCACGGTGGTCCTGGCGGCCACCATTCTGATCACCAAGATCGTGGTCGAACGCAACTTGAAACGTGCGCGACTGGAGCGCCATGCACGGCGACAGCCTCTGGATGCAGGGTCAGATTAAACCGACATGTTCATGATGTCGGTATAGGCCGACACCAGGCGGTTGCGCACAGCCAGTGCCGCCTGAAAGCCGATCTGGGCCTTTTGCATCGAAATCATGGTTTCTTCCAGACTGACGCTTTGATCGCCGGTCTGAAATTTGCGCTGCAGGTCGCTCGACGCATCCTGCGCCTGCGACACCGACTTCAGCGCATCGCCCAGCGCGTTGGAAAAGGAGCCGCCACCCTTTGCGACTCCGGTTGCACCCACCCCTGCGACCGCCGAAGCGCCCACGCCGGCACCTGCCGATGCGCCGGTCTTCAGGGCGTTTTGCAGGGTGGACAGCATGGCAGGGGTGAGCTTGAGATCCATGTGGGGAGCCCTCGAGGGACGTCGGATGGTGGCCATCGTAAGGACCGGCCGACCGACTTAAGCGGGAATAACCGGGATTCCCATCCCTCTTATCGGGCTCAAGCGTGGCCGCTCACGGTCGACAATGGCCGCACTTCGCTCATGGCCTCGTGCCGCCAGCCAACGGACCCGACATGGAAACCACCGCCGACCAGCTCCTTTCGCAAAGCGCCACCGCAGCGTCGCCGAAAACCGCCTTCGGCGCCCTGAGCCTGAACCGCAAGATCGCGGTGGCCGTCGGCGCAGCAGCGCTGGTGGCGGTCATTGCTTCAGGGGTCATGTGGAGCCGCACACCGGATTACAAGGTGCTGTTCTCCAACCTGTCGGACCGCGACGGCGGGGCAGTGGTCGCCGCACTGACCCAGCAGAACGTCCCTTACAAATTTTCCGAAGTGGGCGGCGTGATCATGGTGCCGGCCGACAAGGTCCATGACGCACGCCTACGTCTGGCCTCGCAAGGGCTGCCCAAGGGCGGCACGGTCGGCTTCGAGCTGATGGAGTCGCAAAAGTTTGGCACCACCCAGTTTCAGGAGCGGCTGAATTATCAGCGCGGGCTCGAGGGCGAACTGGCCCGTTCAATCATGGCGCTGGCCGCCGTGCAAAGCGCCCGGGTGCACCTGGCCCTGCCGTCTTCCAATGGTTTTTTCCGCGAGCAGCAAAAACCCTCGGCCTCGGTGCTCCTGCAATTGCATCCCGGCCGCAGCCTGGAGCGCAGCCAGGTGGCAGGCATTGTGCATCTGGTGGCATCCTCCGTCCCGGACATGGGCATCAAACAGGTCAGCGTGATCGATCAGTCGGGCGGACTGCTCTCAGGCCCGGGCGAAAACGGCGTGTCGGGCGGTCTGGACGCCTCGCAGTTGCAGTACCTGCGCACCATGGAGCAGTCGTACATCCAGCGCATTCTCGAAATCGTCGAGCCGATCGTGGGTCGCGGTAATGTGAAAGCCCAGGTCAATGCTGATGTGGACTTCACCCTCTCGGAGTCGACCGCAGAGCAATACCGTCCGAACCAGGGCAATGAGCCCGCCGCAGTGCGCAGTCTTCAGGTGAATGAGTCCGGCTCGGGTACCGCGGCTGGTCCTGCAGGCGTGCCGGGTGCCATGTCGAATCAGCCTCCGGCCACGCCCGCTTCGCCGATTAACGGCGCCCCGCAGGCCATGTCGGCTGGCGCGGGCGCTGCGGGCGCAAGCCGCGACGCACGCCGTGAAGCCACGACCAACTTTGAAGTCGATAAGACCGTGAAGGTCACCCGCAATGCCACCGGCAGCCTCAAGCGTCTGACCGCTGCGGTAGTCGTGAATCACCGTCGCACCGTCGATGCCGAGGGCAAGGCCAGTCTCACCCCCCTTGACGCCAAGGATGTCGAACAGATCCAGTCGCTGGTGCGCGAAGCGATCGGATTCAGCAAGGACCGTGGGGACGCACTCAATGTGGTCAATGCACCGTTCAGCATCGAGGAGCCGCTCAAGGTCGAGCCGGTTCCGATGTGGAAAGACCCCGAAATCGTTGGCATGGCACGTGGTATCGGCATGCAGGTCGGACTGATTCTGCTGGGGCTGCTAGCCATCTTTGGTGTGGTTCGCCCGGCGCTCAAGCGCCCCGTTGCACCCCCGGTCGCACCCAGATCGGCCAGTGCAGTGGTTGCCAACGACGTCGCGTTGCCCGCCCCGTCTGCAGCCACCCTGCCTGGCGGGCCGCAGGAAGACCTGATTCGCCTGGCTCGCGACAATCCGGCTACGGTCGCCAATGTCGTGCGCAACTGGGTCAATGCCTGATCACCACGCATTGACGCGCCGCTCCTCACACTTTCGCATTCGGACAGCACACCGACATGGATGATCAGGGACTCGAACGCAGCGCGATCCTGCTGCTGACGCTGGGCGAAGAACTCGCAGCGGAGGTGTTCAAGCACCTCTCGCCCAAGGAAGTGCACCGCATCGGCGAGGCCATGACGCGCATTCGCACGGTTCCGCGCGAGCGGGTGGGCGAAGTGCTTACCCAGTTCCAGGCCGAAGCCGGCAACAACAGCTCACTGGTGGCAGACAACGACGAGTATGTGAAGTCGGTGCTGCGCAAGGCCCTGGGTGAAGAGCGTGCCGGCCTGCTGATCAATCGGATTCTTCAAGGCAGCGATACCAGCGGCATTGAAGGTTTGAAGTGGATGGATTCGGAGTCGGTGGCAGAGCTGGTGCGCAACGAGCATCCGCAGATCATTGCCTCGATTCTCGTGCACCTGGAGCGTGACCATGCCGGCGAAATTCTGGCCAAGCTCACGCCACGGGTACGCAGCGAGGTGGTGGTGCGGATCGCGACGCTCGACAGCATTCAACCCAACGCGCTGCGCGAATTGAACGATGTGCTCTCGCATGTGCTGGCCGGCGCCGACAAACTGAAAAAGGCTGCCCTGGGTGGCTCGAAAGTGGCTGCCGAAATTCTCAACGGCGTTGGCTCCAAGCTTGAATCCGAGCTGCTCGACTCCGTGCGTGAGACCGATGAGGACCTGGCGCAAGCTATTCAGGACCAGATGTTCACCTTCGAGGATGTGATCAAGCTCGATGACCGCGCCATTCAGACCGTGCTGCGCGAAGTGGCCAACGACGGACTGGTCATTGCGCTCAAAGGCGCTTCGGCCGAGGTACGCGAAAAAGTGCTGAAGAACATGTCGCAGCGTGCGGCTGAAGGTCTGCGCGAAGACCTCGAATCGCGCGGCCCGGTGCGCGTGGCCGATGTCGAGGCGCAGCAGCGCGAAATTCTGCGCATCGTGCGCAAGCTGGCCGATGCTGGCGAAATCTCTGTGGGGAGCGGCAGTGAAGATGCCTTCGTCTAGCCGCATCGTCTTTGCCGAGGATCTCGCCGGCGCATCGCCCTGGAAGCCAGGCCCGCTGGGTGGGATGGGTCAGGGATCAGGCGCAGGGTTGGGCGCAGCTTCAGCGCGCGGATTCGAGGCCCCGGTCGACGAGCCTCCGCCCCCGGGCTACGAGGAAGGACTGCAGGAGGGCTTCGAGAAAGGGCTGGCCCACGCCCGCGAAATGACCGCCGAAGCGCTGCAGGCGCAGCACAACGAGATCGCTCAACACGGCGCACAACTCATCGAATCCATGACCGCGCAACTGGCCGCGCTGCAGCAGTCGATGGCTGAAGCCGTGACTGCCCTGGCCGTGGAAATTGCGCGCAGTGCCACGGGTGCGGCCTTGCGCCTGGATATCGATCTGATCAGCCCCGCGGTGCAGGAAGCACTGGACTCGATCATCGACGAACATGCAAGACCCACCGTTCGGCTGAATCCGTATGACGCGTCCTTGCTGAGCGAACACCTTGCACCGGCGCTGGCCGCACGCAATGCCCATCTGGTGCCCGATGGCAGCGTGGGTCGTGGCGGCTGCCGCATCGACACACCGAAAGCCAGCGTCGATGCCACCTTGAAAACCCGCTGGCAGCGGGCCCTGGCCGCACTGGGCAAACAAGACACCTGGGTGGATGCATGAGCGTGACACGAGACTCTTTGCCCGCCCGACTGGCCGAGCCGTCCGATTGGACGCGGCTCTTTGGTGAGCTCACCACCTTTGCGCGCGCCGGTACCCGTCAACGGGTGAGCGGACGGCTGACCCGCGTGGCGGGTCTGGTGCTTGAGGCCAGCGGTCTGCGCTTGCCGGTGGGCTCGGTCTGCGCTATCGGCCCCGACCACGGGCCGGTCGTTGAAGCCGAAGTGGTGGGCTTTTCGGATGACCGCCTCTTTCTCATGCCCCTGACCGAGACCGTGGGTCTGGCCCCGGGCGCACAAGTTGTGGCGATCGATGAACCGGTGAGCAGCCCACGGCTGCTGCAGGCCAGCCATCCATGGCGCCGACTGGAAGACAAGTCGCGCTGGCTGCCCAATGGCGCCGCATTGCTCGGACGCGTGGTGGACGCACTGGGTCAGCCGATCGACGGGCTCGGTCCCCTTCAGGATTGCGAACGCTCGCCTGTCTTGCGTCGCCCGATCAACGCCATGGAACGCGACCCGGTGCGCGAACCGCTCGATACCGGTGTGCGAACCATCAACAGCCTGCTGACCGTAGGGCGCGGACAGCGCCTGGGTTTGTTTGCCGGCTCAGGCGTGGGTAAGAGCGTGCTGCTGGGCATGATGGCCCGCTACACCGCCGCCGATGTCACGGTCGTCGGTCTGATCGGTGAACGGGGCCGCGAGGTGAAGGAGTTCATCGAGGACATCCTCGGACGCGAAGGTCTGAAGCGCGCCGTGGTGGTCGCAGCGCCAGCCGACTGCTCGCCGGTGTTGCGCATGCAAGGCGCGGTGTATGCCACAGCCATTGCCGAGCACTTCCGTGACCAGGGCCTCAATGTGCTGCTGCTCATGGATTCGCTCACGCGCTATGCCATGGCCGCGCGCGAGGTCGCTCTGGCCGTCGGTGAACCGCCTGCCACCAAAGGGTATCCACCCTCGGTGTTTGCGCGCTTGCCTGCGCTGGTGGAACGGGCGGGTAACGGGCCAGCCGGTGGCGGCTCGATCACCGCGTTCTATACCGTACTGACCGAAGGCGATGACCAGCAGGACCCGATTGCCGACTCGGCACGCGCAATTCTGGACGGCCATCTCGTGCTGGACCGTTCGCTGGCCGAGGAAGGCCACTATCCGGCCATCGATATCGAGCAGTCCATTTCACGGGTGATGCATCAGGTCACCGACCCGGATCATCTGAAATTCGCTCGTCGCCTGAAGGCCTTGTGGAGCCGCTACCGCCGCAGCCGCGACCTGATTTCAGTAGGCGCTTATGTGCAGGGCAGCGACCCGCAGACCGATCTGGCGATTGCGCTCATGCCGCGCATTTCGGCCCTGCTGCAACAGGGCATGACCGAGGGTGCTGACTTTGGCGCCAGCCGGCGGGCTCTGGAAGCGCTGATCGGGCCGACCCTCAAAGACATGGATACGGTCGGTGTGGCCGCACGCATGCAGGCCGCCTGATGGACAAGAAGCTGCTCCGATTGCTGATTGACCGCGCCCAGTCCTTGCGCGACGACGCGGTGAAAGTTGCCGTGCAAGCCGGTCGCGAGCGAGATGCGGCTGCGCAGACCCTGCGCACCCTGACCGACTACCGCGATGAGTCCATCACGCGCGGCCCGCTCAGGGCAGGTCAGGAGTGCAACACCGACCAGCTGCGCATCGCAGGGCAGTTTGATGCGCGCCTGATCACCGCCATCCGTCAGCAGTCAGGGCAACACGCCGCCAAGGAACAAGTAGCGCAGTCGCGCCAGGCGCAGGTCATGCAGGCCCAACAGCGACTCAAGGCCTTCGAGACGATTGCGCAACGCCAGGCCCAGCGTGACCAGATCAGGCAAACCCGACGCGAGCAACGTCTGCTTGACGAATACGCCAGCGATCTGAGTACCCGCCAACGCACCCGGGACACATCACGATGAAACTTGACGCCCTTCGCATTGAACCCGTGACCCCGGTGCGCCCGCGCGGCACGCCCACCGGAGCCCCCACGCCATCGCCTGAGGCGCCCTTTTCCCGGGTGCTGTCTCAAGTGGAGAGCAAGCAGTCCGAGCCGACGACGCAGCAAGGCGACCATGCAGAGCCCACCCAGGCTGCTGCGCCTGAGACGGCGCAGAATGCTCCTCACAGCCACTCGGAAGATGAACGATCGGACGCGGAGCGCCCTGCCCCGGGCACGCCGCGGCGCGTGAATGCCGAAGACGGTTCGCCCGGACGGCGCGGACAAGGCCAGGCACTGGGGCACACCAAAACGCACTCGGCTCACTCGGATGCACACGGCCCGTCCGGCGCCACGCCGACCGACACCGTGGCAACAGGCAGCGCTGATGTTGCCAGCCTCCCCGGCACATCCGACCAGGCTGCATCGTCTGCGAGTGCGAGCGCTGTCGATGTGATCAACGCGGAAGCACTCGCCACGGATCCTCAGGCTGCCCTTACCCCGTTGGACACACCCGCAGCACAAGCGCCCGCGCAGCAAAGCGTCTCGCTCGAAGTCGCATTGGGTCAGGCTCAGGCTGAGCCCGATCAGGCCGCGAGTGAACCCGTTGCCTCAGACAGCGAGCCCGACACGCTTGCGGGCACGCTCGAGCAGACCCCCGCACACGCACCCCGTACGGCTGCAGAGCCTGCTGAAGCGAAGGCATCTGCCAACGCCGCGCAGACCCCGGTGATCAAGGCCGGGGCGCATGATGCAGACACTGCAGCAGCCACCACCTCAACACCCAGCATCGGATCGCAGCCTGGCAGTTCGGCGCTGCAGGACTCACTGCAGCGCGCCGGCGAGCGATCGGCTGATACATCGGCTGCACCGGCCCTTTCACAGCCATTTGGTCAGACTCTGCGTGCGCTGATCCAAGGGATCGAATCACCCGCGCCTGCCGCAGCGCCGCCTGCGTCGTACCCGATCACGGTGCCATTCGGGTCGCCCCGCTTTGGCGCGGCGTTCGGTGAGCGCGTGAGCTGGATGGTGCGCGAAGGGTTGCAAAACGCTGAACTCACCCTGAATCCACCCGATCTCGGGCCGATACGTATTGCACTCTCAATGGAAAAGGACGCAGCCAGCTTCGGATTCAATGCCACGCACGCCCAGACCCGTGCCGCGATCGAGCAGGCCCTGCCCAGGCTGCGTGAGTTGTTGGCCGAACAGGGCCTGAGTCTGGGACACACCAGCATTGATGCTGGCACCGGTGGCAAAAACGACCAGTGGTCTGGCGCACAGGCTGGTGCCGGGCGCTCGCCGAATGGCCGAGGTCCCAACCCCGCCACATCCCAGGACGAGGGGTCAGCCTTGCAGAGCGCCGGGCGCGGACCGCGGGCGCGCGTGGCTGGTCGCGTCGACCTTTTCGCCTGAGAAACCGACCGCTTATCCCTGAGCCGGGGAATTGACCCCGGCAGCCCGCTCTTTTCAGGACTTCAGCCAACTCAAGAGTTCCTAAGATCAGTTCATGCGATGCGCCGGTTGCGGCGCCCCTGATCCGGAGAACCCATGAGCAAGGCCACACCCGAACCCGCAGCCGATGGCGCACCCGCCAAGGGCGGCAAAAAGAAGATGGTGATCATCGCCCTGGCGGCTGTCGTGCTGCTGGGCGGTGGCGGTGGCGGCGCCTGGTGGTTCATGGGTCGCGGCGAACCCGACGCAGCAGCAGAGGCTGCCAAAGCCGAGGAAAAGCGCAAAGCCACGCGGGCATTCGTGACGCTGGAGCCTTTCGTGGTCAACCTGTCCGACTCCGAATCCGACCGCTACGCCCAGGTGGGCGTGGTGCTGGAGGTGGAAGGCAAGGAAGCCAACGCAAAGGTGACCGAGCGTATGCCGGCAGTGCGCAATGAAATCCTGCTGCTGATCTCGTCCAAGAAGGCCTCTGAACTCACCACCCGCGACGGCAAGCAGACGCTCGCCGAAGAAATTTCAGTCGCAGCCGGCCGTCAGCTCGGCTGGGTACCGGAAGACGAACAGGGCGATGACGGCGACGACGAGCCGCCCGCGAAGCCCAGCAAAGACAAGGGCGGCAAAGATAAAGGGAGCAATGGCAAGAGCGCCAACCCTTCCAAGGTCGCCAAGCCCAAGCCAGCACCGGTACCCAATCCGGTGACGCAAGTGCATTTCGCTTCGTTCATCGTTCAATAACCTTCAACCGATCAGGCACCCGCGATGGCCGAGCAGTTTCTTTCCCAGGAAGAAGTCGATGCGCTGCTCGAAGGCGTCGATGATGCGCCGGCGACGCCGAACGATCCCGCGCAGGGCCCGATTCCTTACGACCTGGCCAAGCAGGAGCGCATCGTTCGCGGGCGCATGCCCACGCTGGAGATCATCAACGAGCGCTTTGCACGCAACCTGCGCGTGGGCTTGTTCAACTTCATGCGGCGCAACCCCGAAATTTCGGTCGGCCCGATTCGCGTCCAGAAATTCAGTGCGTTCCTGCGCGGCGTTCAAGTGCCGGCGAACATCAACGTCGTGGCGGTCAAACCGCTTCGGGGCAATGGCCTGGTGATCTGCGACCCGAAGCTGGTCTTCACGATCATCGATAGCATGTTTGGCGGCAGTGGCAACATGCAATACCGGATCGAGGGCCGCGACTTCTCCGCGACCGAGCAGCGCATCATTCAGCGCATGCTTGAAGTGATGCTCGAGGAGTATCACAAGGCCTGGGCCACGATCTATCCGCTGAGCCTGGAATACATGCGCTCGGAAATGAACCCGCAGTTTGCCAATGTGGCCACCCCCGGGGAAATCATCGTAGCCACGACTTTCTCGCTCGAGATCGGCGAGTTGGGCGGTGATCTACAGATCTGCATCCCCTACTCCACGTTGGAGCCGATCCGCGACGTGCTGTATTCGTCGCTGCAGGGCGACTCCATGGAAACCGACAAGCGCTGGGTGAGCCTGCTGACCCAGCAGATCAAGTCCGCTGAAATCGAGATTGCAGCCGAACTGGGCCATGCCAACGCCACCGTCGGTGAGCTGATGGCCCTGAAGGCGGGCGACTTCATCGAGCTTGAATTACTCGAGCGCATCGTCGCCAAGTCTGATGGCGTGCCGGTGTTCGATTGCGCCTACGGCGTATCGAACGGCCATTACGCCGTCAGAGTCCAGGACATCCTGAGCCTGCCACAGGCGCAGTAAGGCTCACCTCTTCACGCACACGCTGCCATCCGCATCCCTCTTACATCCGCCGGAGCCCCACATGACCAGATCCGATACCGCTGCAGCTGGCGAACAGGACGCACTCGCAGACGAATGGGCGGCCGCTCTGGCGCAAGCCAGTCCGTCCAATTTTGACCAGGCGACCGAGGTGATGCCCGCCGAACGCGTGGCCGACGCGAGCCACATGTTCCCCAAACTCTCGGGCGGATCAGGCTCACGCGAAGCGCGCCAGGATATCGACATGATCCTGGACATCCCGGTGCAACTGACCGTGGAGCTCGGCCGCACCCGCATACCAATCAAGCACATCTTGCAGCTTGCGCAGGGCTCGGTCATTGAGCTCGATGCCATGGCGGGCGAACCCATGGACGTGCTGGTCAATGGCTGCCTGATTGCTCAGGGTGAAGTGGTGGTGGTAAACGACAAGTTCGGCATTCGCCTGACCGATATCGTGACCCCTTCGGAACGCGTGCGGCGGCTGAACCGGCCCTGACCCTGGACCTAAGCCTGCTCTGTATCATCCGGGGATCGTCCAGCTCACCGCCTGGCGTCCACTTCGAACACCACGCACGTGACATCATCCCCTTCCATCTGGCCCGCACTGACCGCCTTTGCTGCGGTCATTGCGCTGATCCCGATCTCACTCTGGCTGCTCAAGCGCCTGCAGTCGCATCGCACCGGCGGTGCGCGGTCGATCACGGTGTCGGGCGGCCTGTCTCTGGGCCCACGTGAACGGATCGTGATCATCGAATCACAGGGGCGCCGCTGGATGCTGGGCGTCACGTCTCAGTCGATCTCACTGATTGCGGAACTGGACCCCGATCAACTGGTGAGTGCCTCGGTCAGCACGCCTGTGGCCGCCTCGGGCGAGCCGGGCGCTGCAGCAGTAGCCGGGGCCGCACCAACCGCAGGCGCGCAGCGCCCGTTCGGCGAGCTGCTGGATCGGATCAAACGCCATGACTGAACGCGCACTCAATCCGCTTTCACCGTGGCGCGGGCGTCACGAGACGGCGGGACTCGCGCAGGTCGTTCGGCAACGATTCGCTGGACACTCGCGGCCGTTGCAGCGCCTAGGTCTGATTGCACTTTGCCTGAGCATGCTGGCACTTGGTGCTGCCGAGCCCGCCTTCGCGCAGAACGCCGTGTCGGTCAACGCCACGCCGGGCAGCGGTGGCAGCACCACCTATTCGGTGCCGATCCAGACCATGCTCGCCTTTGCGGCATTGTCGTTCCTGCCAGCGATCCTGCTGCTGATGACCAGCTTCACCCGCATTGTGATCGTGTTAAGCCTCACGCGGCAGGCCATGGGCCTGCAGACCACGCCACCCAATCAGGTGATTGTGGGCTTGTCGCTGTTCCTGACGCTCTTTGTCATGGGGCCTACGCTGGACAAGATGTACCAGGAGGCCTACCTGCCATATTCCGAGCAGAAGATCGGCTTTGAAGCAGCGCTTGAGAAAGGGTCTGAACCCCTGCGTGCCTTCATGACGCGCCAGACCCGCGAGTCGGATCTGGGCCTGTTTGCCCGCATGGCCAAGGTCGATGACAAGCAGCCCGTGGCGCAAATGCCCATGCGCGTGCTTATCCCCGCCTTCGTGATCAGTGAACTGAAAACCGCTTTTCAGATCGGCTTCATGGTGTTCATCCCGTTTCTGATCGTCGATCTGATCGTGTCCTCAGTGCTGATGTCGATGGGCATGATGATGCTCTCGCCTGTACTGGTGGCCCTGCCCTTCAAACTGATGCTCTTCGTGCTGGCAGATGGCTGGTCCCTGCTGGTGGGATCGCTGGTGGCGAGCTTCGGATGATGCGGGAGCCCTGAGCATGAGTCCTGAAACCGTCGTGACCCTGGGACGCCAGGCGCTGGAACTGATGCTGATTGTCTCGGCACCGCTGCTACTGGTCGCGCTGGCACTGGGGCTAGCGGTGAGCTTTTTTCAGGCCATCACGCAGCTGAACGAACAGACCCTCTCATTCCTGCCCAAGCTGGTGGGGGTGGCACTCACCCTGATCGTAGCCGGCCCCTGGATGATCAGCACCCTGGTGGATTATCTGCAGCGCACGCTGCAAAGCATCCCGCAGATAGTGCTGGGCAGCTAAGGACGGATGCCACGTGCGCCGATCCGTGGCACAGCTCTGTGAGCTGCACGGTGCAGGCCATACTTAGCCACCGCCCCACACCATGATCAGCTTCACCGACGCGCAACTGCAGGCCTGGATGGCCGCATTCCTGTTGCCATTCTTTCGCATTCTTGCGCTGTTCACCGCAGCACCAGTGCTGTCCATCCGCTCGGTGCCCACGCGTTTAAGGGTCGGCATCGCGTTGCTGCTGGCGGTCACCCTTGCCCCGGGTAATGTGCCCACAGCCGGGATCGACCTGCTGTCCTTCAAGGGACTGGGTTATGTGGCACAGGAAGTGATGGTGGGCCTGGCCATCGGTTTTGCGGCGCGCCTGGCGTTTGCGGCGTTTGATCTGGCGGGCGAGCTGATCGGCATGCAGATGGGCTTGTCGTATGCCGGCTTTTTTGACCCGCAGGGTGGACAGGGCAATGCGGTGGGCGCATTCATGAACACCACCGCCACCCTCACCTTCGTGGCGCTTAACGGGCCGCTGCTGCTGGTGGCCGCCACGATGCGCAGCTTCGACAGCCTGCCGATCGGCCGCGTGCCCTTTGAATTCGTCACCCGCTTCGACCCGATCGCCTTAGGCGCTGAAGTGTTTGCGCTGGGCCTGCTGATTGCGACCCCCTTTTTGGCGCTGATCCTCTTCGTGAATCTGCTGCTGGGAGTGATGACCCGTGTTGCGCCTCAGTTGGGGCTGTTCTCCATCGGCTTTCCGATCACGATCGGAACCGGGATGGTGCTCTTGCTGATTGGCCTGCCGTGGATCGAGCGGCCGATGGTGCAGGGGCTGATGCGGTTGGTGGGGATGTTCGGGTGAGTGTGTGCGGGAAATCACATCGCCGATCCTTACATGTCGAAGCCATTCGGAACGAGTAATCGCGCGGCAACGGCGATCAAAAACTGCAACTCATTGAAAAACATGCCGATTAAATCTTAGGCACATCGCTTGCATAGTTCTCTCCGTGCCCTCGGGGCCGTTTTCAAAGGAGAAATTCGTATGTTTTCAAGAACTGTGATCGCGAAAGCAGCATCAGCTGTGATCCTGGCAACAGCCGCGGGTTTCGCCGCTGCCATTCCCGCACCAATCGATGCCGGCAATGCTGCTGTACCCAGCTTCGGTAACCGACTGTCGAACATTGTCGCCACAGGTAATCTCGACCAGGTCTATTTCTTCAACCTGCTCTCCGACGCCGGCGGACTGACCGCCAGCTGGAACTGGGATCCGACCGGTCCCAGCAATGCACGCGGCTACCTGTTCGAATCGAATACCTCGGGCGATCTGCTGGGCTCGGCTCTTGGAACCTTCGGTGCACAAAGCAACGACGCCATCCGCTTTACCTATGGTGCGCTCACTGCTGGCTACTACGCGTTCCGCTTCACTACCGATTACGCTGGAACGGCTGGCTACTCGGGTCAGTTCAGCACCTATGTACCCGCACCTGGCGTACTCGCTCTGCTTGGTATCGGTTTGATCGGTATGGGCGCCGCCCGCCGCAAGTCACACTGAGATACAGGGCTGCTCGAGGTATAAAACCCTCGACAATACCGGCCCCCCGGCCCGCAGATGCGCCAGCAACTGCGGGCCGATTTTCATCAGCGGCAGCACTTCATCCACAGCGCCGGCCGCCACCGCTTCGCGCGGCATGCCGTAAACCACGCAGCTCGCTTCGTCCTGGGCGAAGTTGTAGGCCCCTGCATCTCGCATCACGCGCATGGCATCGGCGCCATCGCGCCCCATGCCGGTCAACATCACGCCCACCGCATTGCGACCGACATGCTCGGCCACTGAGCGGAACAGCACATCCACCGAGGGCTTGTGGCGGTTCACGGGCGGGCCATCGTCAATCTCGACCACATAGTTCGCCCCGCTGCGTTTGACCGACAGGTGTCGGCCACCGGGTGCGATATACACATGACCGGGCAGCACGCGCTCGCCGGGTTCGGCTTCCTTCACATGCATGCGGCACAGGCTATTGAGCCGGTCCGCGAAACTCTTCGTGAACCCCGGGGGCATATGCTGCGTCACCAGCACCGCCGGGCAATCGGCTGGCAAGCCTCCCAACACTTCACGCAAAGCTTCTGTGCCACCGGTGGACGAACCGATGGCCACGATCTTTTCGGTGCTGACACGGGAATAGGTCACTGGCACAGGCTTGACCAGGGGCGCACGCTCGCCGGCTGAGACCCCAACCCCTGCTGCACCCGCCACCCTGGGCGCATTGGACGGTGGCGCAGGCTGCGCTACAGGGCGGCGTGCAATTCGCGCCTTGGCTGCCACGCGCACCTTGTCGGTGATCTCGGCGGCCATTTCCTGCAGCCCCTGAGCCACGCCCAGACGCGGTTTAGCCACGAAGTCCACCGCACCCAATTCCAGCGCACGCAGCGTGGTCTCGGCACCGCGCTCGGTCAGCGTGGAGACCATCACCACCGGCATCGGGCGCAGCCGCATGAGCTTTTCAAGAAAATCCAGGCCGTCCATGCGCGGCATCTCGACATCGAGCGTGATCACGTCCGGGTCGAGGTCGCGGATCATCTCGCGCGCCATGTACGGATCGGTGGCCGCGCCAATGCAGGTCATGTCGGGCTGGGAGTCGATCATCGCCTTGATCAGACTGCGCACCAGCGCGGAATCGTCGACCACGACCACTCTAATCTTGCGGCTACCCTCACTCATGGCCTATGCCCTCAGAACAGTTCAACGCTGCCCGATTGCACGGCAG
>DGIT01000090.1:0-17851 GCA_002386465.1 Burkholderiales bacterium UBA4615
GTGCCGTGAGGTCGTGTCGCATTTGAACTGGCGCAAGCAGGGCCCGGGGCCCACGCATGCCGCTGATGAGCCGCTCTACAGCGCCGAGGACCTGCTGGGCGTGGTGTCGCGCGATCTGCGGCAACCCTTCGACATGCGCGAGGTGATTGCGCGCATCGTGGATGGCTCGCGCTTCGAGGAATTCAAGCCGCTCTATGGCCCCACGCTAGTCACCGGCTGGGCGTCCGTCCATGGCTACCCGATCGGCATTCTGGGCAACAACGGCGCGCTCTTTCCAGAGTCGGCCGAAAAAGCTGCGCAGTTCATTCAGCTGTGCAACCAGATCGATGTGCCGCTCCTTTTTCTGCACAACATCACCGGCTTTCTGGTGGGGACCGACTTCGAGCAGAACGGCATCACCAAAAATGGCTCGAAGATGATCAACGCGGTGTCCAATTCCACCGTGCCTCACATCACCGTGATCGTGGGCGCCTCCTATGGCGCGGGCAACTACGGCATGAGCGGGCGTGCGTTCGGTCCACGCTTCACCTTCATCTGGCCGACCGCAAAAATTGCAGTCATGGGCCCCAAGCAGATGGCTGGCGTCATGACCATCGTGCAGCGTTCGGCCACGGAGCGACGCGGTGAGGTGTTTGACGAAGCGGCCAACGACAAGCGCGTGGCGGTGGTCGAGCACTGGGCCGAAGAACGCTCCAAGGGTTTGTATGCCACCTCGCGCATTTCGGACGACGGCATGATCGATCCGCGTGACACCCGCGATGTGATCGGCATTGCGCTGTCCGCCTGTCACAACAAGGCCATTGCAGGCACCAAGGAGTACGGCACATGGCGGATGTGACCCTCAAACCCATTCGTCGCCTGCTGGTAGCGAACCGCGGCGAGATCGCCCGGCGCATCATGCGCACGGCGCATCGCATGGGCATCGATACCGTGGCGATCTATGCCGATGGCGATGTGTCAGCGCCCTTCGTGCGTGAAGCGGATGTAGCCATTGCACTGAATGGGCGCACGTCGGCGCAGACCTACCTGGACGTGGGCAAGGTGCTGGACGCCTGCAAGCGCGCTGGTGCCGACGCGGTGCATCCGGGCTACGGCTTTCTGTCAGAGAACGCCGGGTTTGCGCAAGCCGTGATCGATGCGGGCCTCACCTGGGTTGGCCCTTCGCCCGCGGCCATCCGTGGCATTGGCGACAAGCTCGCGGCCAAGCAACTGATGCAGAAGGTAGGCGTGCCCACGCTCGATGCGCACGAACTGGTGGAAGGGGCGGATGCCGCAGCCGCCGCGCAGCGCATCGGCTATCCGGTGCTGATCAAGGCAGCCGGGGGCGGTGGCGGGCGCGGCATGCGCATCGTCGAGTCGCCTGCAGGCCTGGAGTCGGCGATCGCCGGCGCGCGTCGCGAAGCACTTTCGGCGTTCGGTAATGGCACGGTCTTTCTGGAGCGCTGGCTCACCGCGTCACGGCACGTGGAAATCCAGGTGCTGGGCGATCGGCACGGCAATCTGGTGCATCTGTTCGAACGTGAGTGCTCCATTCAGCGTCGTCATCAGAAGATCATCGAGGAAGCGCCGTCCCCCGCGTTGAACCCCGAGTTGCGCGAGCGCATGGGGCAAGCCGCGCTCGCCGCCGTGCGGGCCATCGACTATCACTCGGCAGGCACAGTG
This sequence comes from Burkholderiales bacterium UBA4615, assembly GCA_002386465.1. Lineage (GTDB taxonomy): Bacteria > Pseudomonadota > Gammaproteobacteria > Burkholderiales > Burkholderiaceae_E > UBA4615. The sequence goes on from DGIT01000090.1 coordinate 1,663, forward strand.
GAGTTTTTGCTGGCCGGCAATGAGTTTTTCTTCCTGGAGGTGAACACCCGCCTGCAGGTGGAGCATCCGGTTACGGAAGCCATCACCGGGCTGGACCTGGTGCGCGAGCAGATCCGCATAGCCGAAGGCGAGCATCTGGGCTACGCGCAAAAGGATCTGGGTATCACCGGCCATGCCATCGAGGCGCGGCTGTGCGCAGAAAATCCGGCCAAGCAATTCTTGCCCACGCCGGGTCGGATCGATGTGTGGGAGCCGGCGCAAGGTGACGGCGCGCGGTTCGACTCGGGCATCGAGTCGGGCAGCGAGATCGCCATCGAATTCGATCCCATGATCGCCAAGGTGATCGTGCATGCGCCCACGCGTCGTGAGGCGGCGTCCAGGCTGGCGCGCGTGCTGGAGTCGACCCGCCTGCAGGGCATCACGCACAACCGCGATTTTCTGGTCTCCACGCTGCGCTCGCCCGAGTTCCTGGCCGGTGACACCACCACCGACTTTATCGCCCGGGTGGCGCCCGCACCGGTGCGCACGCATTCAAGCGATGAGCACGTGATGGCTGCGGTCGCCGCGGCGCTGCATACCAGCGGCCTCAGACATGCCCAGGCGAAGGTGCTGCGCAGCGTGCAGCCCGGTTGGCGCAACTCCAGGATGCCGCCTCAGCGCGTGGCCTACCAGCTGCCCGGGCGCGATCCCAAAGCCAGGCTCGAGGTGGCGTATCGGCAGCAGCGCGACGCCAGCGTGTCGGTGCAGGTCAACGGACAAGACCATCTTGCCCGGGTGCATCGGTTCGATGCACGCAGCATCGAGCTCGAGGTCGATGGCCGACGCAGCACAGTTCAGATCACACGTTCAGGTGATCGCTGCCTGCTGCATGGGCCGTTCGGCGATCTGGAGCTGCGCGAGTTGCCCCGCTTTGCCCGTGCCGACCGCGCGCAGTTCAGTGGCGGTCTGCAGGCGCCCATGCCCGGCAGGGTGCTGTCGATTGCAGCCAAGGCAGGCCAGAGCGTGGAGCGCGGCCAGCTCCTGCTGATCCTTGAAGCCATGAAGATGGAGCACCGCATCACGGCACCTGCCGATGGTCTTGTGAAAGCCATTCGCGTGGCCGAGGGCGATCAGGTGGCTAATGGTGCCGTGCTGGTCATGCTGGAAGAAAAGAAGGACTGAGGAGAACGCAGCGATGGCAGGTACTGAAGCAACCCTGTACAAGGTGGAAAATGGCGCGGCCTGGATCACGCTCAACCGCCCTGAGAACCGCAATGCCTTGTCTGCGGTGCTGGTCAACGAGCTGGCCGCGCATTTCGATGCAGCCCAGGCTGATCCGGCGGCACGATGCATCGTCATCACCGGTAATGGCCCGGCGTTTTGTGCTGGCGCCGACCTCAAGAACCCGCCTGGTTCGGCCACAGAAGGACGCCCTTCAGTGTCGCTGCCCGAGATTCTCAAGCGCATGCAGGACAGCCCCAAGCCTGTGATCGTGGCGGTCAATGGCGCAGCCTTTGCCGGGGGCCTGGGGCTGGTGGGCGCAGCCGATATCGTCATCACGGCAGATGAGGTGCCTTACAGCTTTTCTGAGGTGCGCATCGGCGTGATTCCCGCGGTGATTGCCGTGGTCTGTGTGCCTAAACTTGGCACCCATCATGCGATGAAGCTCTTTCTGTCGGGGGAGCGCTTCACTGGGACTCAGGCGGTGGCGATGGGCTTTGCACATCGTGCGGTGCCGCTGGCGCAGTTGCGTGCTGCTGTGCAGGAAGAGATCGACATGATTCGCCTCGGTGGTCCCATTGCCGTGGCTGAGTGCAAGAAGCTCGTGCGGCGCGTGCAGCAGCTCAACGTGGACGAGGGCTTCGCAGAGATGGCGGTCTGGAGTCGCAGCATGTTCGTGTCGCCCGAGGGGCAAGAAGGCATGGCTGCGTTTCGCGAGAAGCGCAAACCGTCCTGGATCCAGGAGAACTGAGATGTCCAGTGTGATGCAAGACCCTCAATCCGTTGAAGCCAAAGGCGCTGTATCGCATGCGCCGTGGCCCACCGACCCTGAAGCTCTCGATGCGTTTCGCGCACAGGTGGCGGCCTGGTTTGCGGCCAACCGCCCGCCCGAGCCCGATTTCCTGTTGCCCGAGTCCTTCATGGAAGTGGGCACCGATGAGCAGTTCGTCTATCTGCGCAACTGGCAGCGCAAGGTGTACGACGCAGGCTATCTGGGCATGGCCTGGCCGTCGCAGTACGGCGGTGGCGGGCGGCCCCAGGTGTATCAGGACATCGTCAATGCCGAGATGGCCCGGGCGAAGGTGCCCTTCGTGCCCAACACCATCGGGCTGAACTGGGCGGGCCCGCTGATTCTCTCGATCGGGACCGAGGAAGAAAAGCGCCGCTACATACCGGGCATCCTGAACGCCGACGAGATCTGGTGCCAGGGCTTCTCCGAGCCCGACCAGGGCTCCGACCTGGCCAACAGCCAGACCCGCGCGGTGCGCGACGGCGACGACTACATCGTCAATGGCTCCAAGATCTGGACCAGCCTGGGCAGCCATGCGAAGTACATGATCCTGCTGGCCCGCACCAACCCCGAGCAGCCGCGCTATTCGGGGCTGTCGTTTTTCCTGGTGCCGATGCAGGCGCCAGGGATCGAGACTCGTCCGATCCGCAAACTCACCGGCGAGTTTGGCTTCAACCAGACCTTCTTCACCGATGCACGCATTCCGGTGAGTTGCCGCATGGGCAAGGAAGGTGAGGGCTGGAAGATCGCCATGCTCACGCTCACCTTCGAGCGCGGCGCAACCGGCGGGCAGGCGGGCGGCCTGGCGCGCATGGCGCTGGGCGTGGGCGATGTGATGGAGCTCGCGCGTCGTTCGCGTCGCGACGGGCGCCCCGCGCTGGACGACCCGTTCGTGCGCGACCAGATGGTGCGCTTCATGATCGAAGACCAGGGCGACAAGCTGTGCGCAGCACGCGCGGCGGTGCCCGCGCTGTGCAGCGAGCGCCCGCAGGCGATTCCGCTGTCGTCCAAGTTGCGCCGCTCGGAACACATGCGCCGCATGCTGCAATTTGCTCTGTCGCTGCAAGGGGCCAACGCCGTGCGCTGGATGGGCGATGCCCAAGCGGTCGAGGGCGGCAAGTGGCAACGCTCCTACTTCAACTCCTTTGCCTCCACCATTGGCGGCGGCACCAGCCAGATCCAGGCGAATATCGTCGGAGAGCGTGTGCTGGGTCTGCCCAAGGACTGATGCCATGACTGCTGTTGCTGCGCCTGCTGCGGGCGCCCCAGTTCGACTCTCCCAGGCGCTCAGTTTTGGCGAAGAGCAGGCGATGCTGCTGGAGGCGGCCACCGCGTTCTGTCGTGACCAGTCGCCTGTATCGGCCGTGCGTGCCCGCATGGGCACCGAGCACGGGTTCGACCGTGCCGTCTGGGACGCCATGGTGGCGCTGGGCTGGTCCGGTCTGGCGGTGCCCGAATCGCTGGGCGGCAGCGGCCTCACGCTCGCCGAAGCGGCCACGATCAGCGAGCCCATGGGCCGGCATCTGCTGGCCACGCCGTTTGCAGCCACGCAGCTCTTTGTGCAGGGCGTGCTGGCCGGTGCAAGCGCGGTGCAGCAGGCCGCCTGGTTGCCGCCGGTGTGTGGCGGGGCAATCGGCACGGTGGCGCTCTTTGAGCGTGACGGCGACTGGACGCTTGAGGACATCGAGGCGCGTGCGGTGCGGGCCGGCGCGTCGGTGAAACTCGAAGGCATGAAGATGCTGGTGCCCGATGCCGCAGTCGCCGACGCACTGCTGGTGTCGGTGATGCTGGATGGCTCGCCAGCCCTTGCACGGGTTCAGCGCGACCAGCTCGGCGCGCAGGCGCTGCAGCGCGAGACGGTCATCGACGAGACCCGTCGCAGCTATCAACTCGATCTCACGGGCATTGAAGTGCCTGCTGCAGCAATGATCGAGGGCGCAGCCGCTCTGAACGCACTCGCGGCCATTCGGCGTGCTGCCTGGCTGCTGGCCAGTGCCGAGGCGGCAGGTGGCATGGCGGGCGTGCTGGATGTGGTGGTGGACTACCTCAATACCCGCACCACCTTCGGGCGCAAGATCGGCAGCTACCAGTCGCTCAAGCACACCTGCGCAGACATGCTTGTGAGCATGGAGCGTTCGCGTTCGCATGTGTATCACTGCGCTACGTTGATCACCGAGGGCGCGCAGCCCCAGGCACTGGAAGTGGCGCTGCGCATGGCCAAGGTGGAATCAGGCGATGGCTTCGTGTTCGCGGGCGACCGTGCGGTGCAGTTTCACGGGGGCTTTGGCTTCACCTGGGATTGCGATGCACAGCTCTTCTTGCGCCGTGCGCTGTGGTTGCAGCACAGCTTTGGCGATGCCGCCCATCATCGGCGCAGGCTGGCCGATCTGCTGCTGCCTCATTAGGACCCAGGCTGCCTGCATGGCTCGCGCAGAGCCGATGGTGGCCGCAGGCCGTGATGCAGGATGAATGACCTCAGTGGGCCGTCGTGGTCTGCTGCTTCAGGAGTACACCGATGGATTTGAGTGATGGGCCGGTTTACGAGGCGTTTCGTGCCGAAGTGCGCGCATTTATTGCCGCCAACCGGCATCTGGCGCCGGTGGCGGGCGGTCCGCGCGACGAAAGAGCGCGTGCCTGGCAGCGGCTTCTGATCAGTCAGGGCTACACGGCGCGCACCATCCCGAAGGCTTATGGCGGCGCGGGCGAGGCGCCCGATCTGCTGAAGTCCCGCATCCTGGCCGATGAGTTTGCTGCCGCCCGCGTGAGCCCGGGTCTCGGTGGGCAGGGCATCAACATGCTGGTGCCGACCCTGCTCGCCATGGGCACCGAGGAGCAGAAGCGCCAGTTCATTGCGCCCACCCTCAGTGGCGAGATGATCTGGTGTCAGGGCTATTCAGAACCAGGCGCGGGCAGCGACCTCGCCAACCTGCGCACCGCAGGCGTGTTGCAGGGCGACCATTGGGTGGTCAACGGCCAGAAAATCTGGACCAGCACCGCGCATCTGGCCGACTGGTGTTTTTGCCTGGTGCGCACCGAGCCCGATGCGCCCAAGCACAAGGGCATCAGCTTTTTGCTGTTTCGCATGGATACCCCAGGCATTGAAATTCGCCCGCTGGTCGACATGACCATGCAGGCCAATTTCAACGAGGTGTTCTTCACCGATGTGAAGGTGCCTGCGCACCAGATCGTCGGGCGCCGCGGCGAAGGCTGGATGGTCGCCAACGTCATTCTCAAGAACGAGCGCAATTCGCTCGCCGACCCGAATATTGCGCAGGCGCGCCTGAACGGGATCGCTGAGCTCATGAAGTCGGAAACGGTGGATGGTGTGCGCTTCATTGATCAGCCCCAGTATCTGGACCGGCTGATGCGGCTGCAGGCCCGTGTGATGGCCATGCAGTACAACGACCTGCGGCTGGTTTCGGCCGAGCTCAACGGCACCGGCGGCACCGAGCTCGCGGGCATGATCGTCAAGATGCAGGGTACCGAGCTGCGCCACGAGATCGAGGCCCTGGGGATTGACGTGATGGGCGAGCGCGGATTGGGTTTCGGCGCGCACCCGTATTTGCAGGATGCGGGCGCCTGGCAGGTGCATTACATGTACTACCTGGGCCTGATCATCGGCGGCGGCACCAACCAGATCCAGAAGAACATCATCAGCGAGCGTGGTCTGGGCATGCCCAAAGAGCCGCGCGCAGCAGGAGCCGCATGATGGAATTCGGACTCTCATCGGATCAGAACCTGCTGCGAGAAACCTTCGAGGTGTATCTGCGCGAGCAGTCCACGCTCACCCGGGTGCGCGCCTTCGCAGACGGCAATCAGACACGTGCAGCCGATCTGTGGGCGGGCCTGGGCGAGATCGGCTTGAACGGCCTGCTGATTCCCGAGGCCCACGGCGGCCTGGGCATGGGGCCGCTGGAGGCTTGCCTGGCTGCGGAAGCGCTGGGCTATCGGGTGACACCCGTGCCCTTTGTGGCCCATGCAGGCATGGTGCCCACAGCCTTGATGCTGGCTGGCAGCCCCGTACAGCAGGCCGACTGGCTGCCGCGTATCGCAGCCGGCCGCACAGTGGTCGGGGCCGCGCTGGCCGAACGTAGCGGCGCACGGGCCGGTGCAGGCGTCACGCTGCACAACGGGCGTCTGGACGGGCGCGCCTTGCATGTCCTCGACTTCGAAGCCGACGCCTACCTCGTGGCCGACACGGCAGGCGGGCTTCATCTGGTGGCTGCCGACGCACCCGGGCTGACGCGGCGCCGACTGGAGACGATCGATCGCACCCGGCCCATCGGCGAGCTGATCCTGTCGGGTGTGCAGGGTGACCGGTTGCCCGGCGCCAATGCCGAGGTCTGTCAGCGTGTGCTGGACATCGGGCGCGCCCTGCTGGCCGCCGATTCGCTGGGCGCAGCGCAAAACATGATCGACCAGGCCGTCGCCTATGCCGGTCAGCGGGTGCAGTTCGGACGCGTCATCGGATCGTTCCAGGCGGTCAAGCACCTGTGCGCAACCATGGCCGCCGACCTGGAGCCTACCCGTGCCTTTGTCTGGTACGCCGGACATGCGCTGAGCGCCGACCCGCAGGACGCCTCGCGGGTGGTGTGTCACCTGAAAGCCCATCTGAGCGACGTGGCCACCTCGGTTGCCAAGACCGCCACCGAAGTGCACGGCGGCATGGGATTCACCGATCTGGTCGGTCTGCATTACTGGTTCAAGCGGGTCGGCTTCAACCGTCAGATGCTCGGTTCGCCCGAGCGGCTGCGCGCACAGGCAGCCCGCCTTCAGGGATGGCAGTGATCTGAGCTATCCTTCACCCACCCGGTTCCCGCAAACGGCACCGTCTACAAACAACAGGGAGACTTCGATGAACATGCAGTCCCATCCGGCCGCATCCGCCTTCGGCCTGAACCCCACCGACGATCTGCACGATCTGCGCATGTCCGAAAAGGCCATGCCGCTGTACGAGCACGTCAAGCGTTTCGTGAAAGACGTGGTCGAGCCCATGTCGGTCAAGTTCCACAAGCTCGGCGAAGGCCGCGCTGACCGCTGGAGCTATGCCCCGGGCCAGCTCGAGACCCTCGAAGTCGCCAAGAACCAGGCCAAGAAAGAGGGCCTGTGGAATTTCTTCCTGCCCGATGCCGAAACCGGCGAAGGCCTGTCGAATCTGGATTACGCCTACATCGCGGCCGAGCTGGGCAAGAACCGCCTGGCTTCGCAGTCGATGAACTGCTCGGCCCCTGACACCGGCAACATGGAAGTGCTCGAGCGCGTTGGCACCCCCGAGCAGAAAGAAAAGTGGCTCAAGCCCCTGCTCGCCGGCGAAATCCGCTCGGCCTATGCCATGACCGAACCCGACCGTGCTTCGTCCGATGCCAAGAACATCGGCATGCGCGCCGTGAAAGACGGCAACGATTGGGTGATCAACGGCGAGAAGTACTACATCTCGGGCGCAGGCGACCCGCGCTGCAAGATCATGATCACCATGGTCAAGACCAGCCCCGACGCCCCGCCCCACAAGCAGCAGTCGCAGATCCTGGTGCCGATCGACCAGCCCGGCGTGAAAATCCTCGGCCCGATGCACGTGTTCGGCCATGACGACGCTCCCCATGGCCACATGCACATCAAGTTCGACAATGTGCGCGTGCCCGATTCCAACATGCTGCTGGGCGAAGGCCGTGGCTTCGAGATCTCGCAGGTGCGCCTCGGCCCGGGCCGTATCCACCACTGCATGCGCTCGATCGGTGCTGCTGAAAAAGCCCTCGACCTGATGATCCAGCGCGGCCTGTCGCGCGAAGCCTTCGGCAAGAAGATTGCGCATCTGGGCGGCAACGTCGAGATCATCTCGCGTGCCCGCATCGAGATCGAATCAATGCGCCTGATGGTGCTCAAGGCCGCCAAGGCGATGGACGTGCTGGGCAACCGTGAAGCCCGCATTTGGGTGCACATGGTCAAGGCCCTGGTGCCCGAGCGTGCCTGCAAGATCATCGATGATGCGATCCAGATGCACGGTGCCACCGGCGTGTCGCAGTGGAGCCCGCTGTCGGAGATGTACACCCAGCAGCGCACCCTGCGGATCGCCGACGGTCCGGATGCGGTGCACCACCTGGTGGTTGGCCGCAACGAACTGCGTCGTTACGAGTCTTCTGACGAGGACATCACTTCGGCCGCCGTCTGGCGCAACTGAAGCCGACGGAGCGCCGCACCGACCCGTCCACTGCGGACGGGTCGCGTTCGCGCAGTCCTAGAGAACGGGCCCTGATCGAGGGCCCCATCTCCCGCACTCTGGCACGCTTTGCGCTGCCACTGCTGCTGACCAACATCCTGCATTCCTTAGCCGGCACCTGGAACGCCATCTGGGTGAGCCGTGTGCTGGGCGAACACGCCCTCACGGCGGTGGTGAACTCGAACATCTTCATGTTCATGATGATGGGCGTGGTGATGGGCATCGGCATGGCGGCCGGCGTGGGCATCGGCCAGTCGATTGGCGCAGACGATCGCAGCGGCATCCGCAAGGTGGTGGGAACGGCTATTGCGTCGGTACTCGCCTTCGCGCTGCTGGTAGCGGTTGCGGGATGGTGGATGGCACCCATTGCTTTGGACCGCATGCATGTGCCGGATGAGGCACATGACGCCGCAGTGACCTACCTGCGGCTGGTGTGTCTGTCGATGCCGTCGACCTTTCTGTTCGTGCTGATGATGATGCTGTTGCGCGGCACGGGGGATGCGCGCACGCCGTTTCGGTTCAGCCTGCTCTGGATCGGCCTGGGGCTGGTGCTGTCGCCAGTGCTGCTGACGGGAGCCTTTGGCTTGCCGCGCCTGGGCATTGCGGGCGTGGCGCTGGGCGGCCTGTTGGCCAATGGCATCGCACTGTTGTCACTGGTTGCCTATCTGTATCGGCGGCGCGTCCTGATCACGCTGCGCGGCGCTGATCTGCGGTATCTGCGCCCGGACCTGCGCATCGTGAAGATGCTCACCACGCGCGGTTCACCCATGGCGCTGGAGTCCTTCGTGGTGCAGGGTTCCTACTTCGTGCTGCTGGCCATGGTGAATGACTATGGCGCCAAGACCGCTGCGGCCTACAGTGCCGCGGCCCAGTTGTGGAACTACGTGCAGATGCCATCGATTGCAGTGGCTTCCGCGATGAGCGCCATGAGTGCCATGAACATTGGCGCGCAGCGCTGGGATCGGGTGGAGCGCATCGCACGTCGGGGGTGCCTGTTGGCGGTCACGCTCACGGGCGCGACCTGCCTGCTGCTGCAGTTGCTGGGCGACTGGCCGCTGCAGTTGTTCCTGCCGCAAGGTGGCGAGACGCTGGCCAAGGCGCGAGGCATCAACGACATCGTGCTGTGGGGCTGGGTGGTGCAGGCGATCACGGGCGGGCTGTGCGCGATCATGCGCTCCAATGCCGCCATGCTTGCGCCTACGCTGATCTATGGCATCACGATGTGGGTGGTGCGTGTGCCGTTTGCCAAGGCGCTGGAGCCCTTGCTGGGCGAGGCCGCCATCTGGTGGAGCTTTCCGATGGGCACCGCCAACTCAGCCCTGCTGGCCTGGGCCTATTACCGCTGGGGGGGCTGGCGCAACAAGCGCCTGGTGGGCAAGCCGGGCGGGTGAGGGAGAGGGGCTCCAACGATTGCTGACTCAGCGCAGGCGGTTCTTGTTGCCAGTCTTCGTCGACTGACCTCGCTGACTCGGCTGTGCAGTCCAGGATCTGCATCACCCAGCGCGACGCATGCCGCGCGCCTCTTTAGACTGAGCTGAACCTAAACCTAAACCTAAACCTAGGCCTGGGCCTGTGCGTGATGCCCTGCCTGAGCCACCACGACACCTATCCTTCGAGGAGTACCGAGATGAGCAATCCACACGACACCCCCGGGTATGACGCCACCCGCTTCGATGGCCGCGTGGCGCTGGTCACCGGCGGTGGTTCGCAAACGGATGGCATTGGCAATGGCCGTGCGGCCGCGGTGCTACTGGCGCGGCGCGGGGCGAAGGTACTGGTCATCGATCGCGCGATCAAGGCCGCTCAGGACACGGTCGCCATGATCACGAAAGAGGGCGGCACAGCGCAGGCCTTCGAGGCCGACGTGTCGCGTGAGGCGGACTGCAAGGCTGCTGTGGCCGCGGCAGTGGCGGCCTGGGGCCGCGTGGATGCGCTGGTGAACAATGTGGGCATCGGCGGCCCGTCGGGCAGCGCGGTGGATTTGGATCTGGCCGCCTGGGACCGCGGCATGGCCATCAACGTGACGTCGATGGTGCTGATGGCGCGCCATGCCATTCCCGAAATGGTGCGTCAGGGGCGCGGTGCGATCGTCAATCTGTCCTCGGTGGCGGGCTTGCTCGGCAGTCAGCAAACCGGCCTGCTGTATCAGACCTCCAAGGGCGCCATTGTCAACATGACGCGGGCCATGGCCACGCAGCACGCGGCGCAGGGCATTCGCGCCAATTGCGTGGCGCCGGGCATGGTCTATACGCCGATGGTCTATGCAGGTGGCATGTCGCCCGAGCTGCGCGAGTCGCGTCGCAAGCGTTCGCTGCTGCAGGTCGAGGGCAGCGGCTGGGATGTGGGCGAGGCGGTGACGTTTCTGCTCAGCGATGCCGCGCGCTGGATCACCGGCGCGGTGCTGCCGGTGGATGCGGGGACGACGGCGACCTCGGGGCGGGTGCAGGGATAAGGGCGCTCGATCGGGCGTTGCAGGTGTGGGCCCGGTGACCTTCGCAGGTCAGGCGTGATGGCGTGAAGGGCTCTTTGGCATAGTATGCCAACTTAAATTGAAGCTCGAGATACCCCCATGCCAACCCGCAATGTCGTCCTCACCGATCACCAGGCACGCCTCGTCGAAAAGCTCGTGTCAACTGGGCGCTACCAGAACGCGAGCGAAGTGCTGCGCGAAGGGCTGCGTCTGATCGAGGATCGCGAAGCGCAAGACAACGCCCGACTCCGCGCCCTGCGCGAGGCTGCCCGTGTCGGGATTGCCGACATCGATGCCGGCCGCTTTCGCAGTTTCGACTCGCCCGCCACACTCAGCCGTCATTTGACCGACATTGCCGACAAGGCAATTGGCCGAAAGCCGGCCACGCGCTCGAAGTGAGCGAAGGAGCGCGCAGGTGGAGGGTGCGCCTGACGGCGTCCGCCGAGGGCGACTTTGAGGACATCCTGCTCTGGACAATCGACCAATTCGGCGACGTGCAAGCGCATGTTTACGCCGAAACGATTGTTGCAGCGCTGAATGCCCTGGCCACCGGCCCGACTGCGTCGGGCGCAAGAAAGCGGGACGATATTCTCAAGGGGATCTTTACCCTTCACGTCGCCCGCACGGGCCGCAAAGGGCGTCATGTCGTCATGTTTCGCGTCGGGCGCGAGTCGGACGGTGACGTGATCGATGTGTTGCGCCTCCTTCATGACGCCATGGATCTGCCGCGACATCTACCCCCAATCGATGAAAGTACTTAGTGTCCCTGCCAGCACGGTGTCGAAGCCTCACCACGCCGCAATTCGTTCGATCAGCCAGAAGCTCGCCACGCTGCCGATGAGATAAGGCGGCACTTTCCACGCCCAGACCGGCGCCCGCAGGCCAGCGCACCGGCAAAGCCCAATCCGTGCAACATGCCGAATGCAAAGGCCACCAGCCAGGGTCGTTGTGCGGTCAGGCTGGCGGGGCCTTGGCGCACATGGATGATCTCTACCGCCAGAAAGACGATCGACAATGCGATGGTTGCTTCCACGGGTGGCCCGGGGATGCGCAGCCAGCCCAGGACGGTGTACGTGCGAACAACCTCGAAGGTGTCGGGGCTCTCGCTGATCTTGATCGCCAGTTCCGTGGGCAATAAGCGATCGAGTTGTTCGCTGCCGTCGCTGCGAACCACCCGCATCAGCCATCGAGCTGGGCCTGCCACACGGCGGTACGTACCCACAGGGCGTTTGGGTATGCCACGTTGAGTGCGCCTACCGCCGCGTTGCCGTGATAGCCACAGGCCGCGACAGGAAACGCTACGGCAAGCAGGGCGGCCATGACCGCCACGCGTGCAGAGGCGGTCATGGTGTACAGAGACGCAGACTGGCTTACTTGATCTCCACCAGATCCGGCAGCGCCCAGGTCTTGTTGAAGTAAGGCTCGGTCGGGCCGTACAGACGGAAGTAGGTGAACCAGCCCTTGCCGGCTACGGTCTGCACGAAGTTGTCGCTGGCACCGGCCGGCTTGGTGGGACCGAAGAACAGGTCTACCGAGCCGTCGCTGTTTTGCACCAGCCCAGGCTTGCGTGACGAAATGTCGGCCGCGCCCTGCGGTGTTTGCAGCGGTGCACGGGTGATGTTCTCGTAGAGGGTGAACGACCAGAACTGCTTGACCGGTGCGTTGGGCGGCACACGCAGCTTGTAGCTCTTGCCGCCATCGAGCCATGCACCCGCCTGGTCTTTGGCGGTTTCCAGGTACACCTGACCGAAGCCCAGGGTGCGACCCTGCATGCCCAGCGTGTTGCCGATGGCCTCATAGAACCACGAGGCACGCTCATCGAGCTGCGAGTAGCCCTTGGCCTGCTGGTCGAGTTCGACCATGTTCGAGTATTCCCACTGCGTGCCCTTGAAAACGGTGGAGCCCGGGAAGCGCTTTTCGAACGCATTGGCGCGAGCCATCAGTTCGCCCATCTGGGCGCCTTCGCCCAGGATTTTCTTCTGACGGTCATTGGGCGCGAAAGGCTTGCCTTTCTCGATACCCAAAGAGCGCAGCATGGCGTAAAAGTAGCCGTCGCGCACCTCGGGTGTTTCGGGCTCGAGGACGTCACGCAGCTGCTGAAAGTAGCTGATGTCGTTGGGCTGCCAGGAGGCCCAGTCGCGTCCGCCCACCGGAACGTAGTTGGTCACGCCCGGTTTGGCCCGATCAGCCCAGCGGTAAATCCGGTGCTTGCGCAGCGTGGCCTCGGCCTCCTTGATATCGGGCGACAGGCCGCGTGAGCCCCACCAGACCTGGTTGGTCGGCGACTTGATCACGGTATAGCCCGGTGCCTGCACGGGGGCGCTGCCCGGGGGCAGAATCAGGTACTTGCCGCCCTTGCCCTTGTCGGGCCCGGTCTGACCCATGTCGGTCATCGGCCGCTGCCAGATGTCGTTCACGCCGCCTGCCGTGGCGCCCGCAGGCACTTCCACCACCAGCGGACCCTTCTCTGCCAGATTCCAGAAGCTGAAGGCGTACATCGTGGTCAGGTTGGGCGTGAGCATGCCCGCCTTATCCTTGAGCGACTGGTACAGAACGATGTCGCCGTCCTTGGCCCCGAAGTTCTTCAAATGGGCCTGGTGCAGGTTGTGAAAGCCCACCGCCGGCAAGCCCCACAAATAGGCCTGGCTGGCCCGCTGAAAGTCCATCTCGTCATAAATCTTTTCGACCGCAGCCTTGGACGGATAGCCGTTTTCCAGTTGCAGGGTGCCGATGCGGGTGTTCACGGGCTGCGCCCAGGCGGCCGAGACGAGGGAGGCTGAGAGCGTGAGCGCTGCAGCAAAGGAGAGAGGGCGGGTGAGTCGGCTCATGGGGGATCCGGATGCCTTTCAGTGAGGGGCGAACATGCGTGCGAGGGTGTTACTTCAGTTCGATGAGCGGAGGAAGGCTCCAGCTGCCATCGATCAGATTGCTGCGCGGGCCATAGAAGCGGGCCACAAAGAAAAACGGGCCCTTGGGTGTGGGCAGCCAGTTCGAGCTCTTGTCGCCGCCCGGGTCTGTGCTTTGCAGGTAGATGTCCATCGATCCGTCGGCGTTTTTCTTCAGTCCCTGCGAGCGATCGCCGATCGAGTACCGGTTGATCGGGTTGTCCACCAGCAGGCGCTGGGGCAGGTTGTACATGGTGATCGACCAGAACAGATCGGCTGGCGGCAGTTGCCCTGGCGCAAAGCGCAGCAGCCACTTGCGGTTGCCATCGAGCACCTTGCCTTCGGGATCGGTCTGCTGGCTGGCATAGACCGCCTCTTCCTTGGTGTTGCCGTAGATGCCCAGCATGGCGCCCAGAGACCGGTTCATCACATAGTCATTGCCCAATTGCTCACGCGTGCCGAAGAGCTTTTTCGAATCCTTCTGCACCGCAGCCGTCTCGGTCAGCTGTTTGGTTGCATCCTGCACACCCTGCTCAATCGCCGTGCGCAGTTCGGGCGACAAGCGGGCCGGGTCAAAGGGTTTACCGGGCGCAATGCCGATCTTGGCGAACCGCTCCATGGCGGCCTTCTCGGAGGGCACCGTCGGCATGAGTGGCAGCATGGCATTCAGATAGCCGATGAAGCCAATGCCTTCTGCCTTGTCCTTGTCCCAGGGCGGCATGTTCAAGGGCGGTGCTGCAGGCGGCTTGGGCGAACCTGCGTACTGCGACAACGGGATCAGCCGGTACTGCGCCTGCAGGGTCTGCAAGGTGGAGATATCCGCCGGGCCGTCAAGTTGCGTGCGGGTTAGTGTGCCCACGATTTCGGTCTCTGCGCGATACACCCGCGCGATGCCGGGGGGTACCTCCCCTTTCCAATTCGGGCCCGCAAACAGGTAATTGCCCGACTCGCGACCGGTGGCCCGCACACCTGTATACGCAAAATTGTGCGTGTACAGGTCGAACCATTGGTTCACGTAGTAGCGCGGCGCCGGCACAGAGGGCAGCGACAGCACGATGGGCTCGGCCCGCAGATCCAGCCAGGCCCAGGAATACGGTGTGTCGTTGTTGGGGGTGACGATGTCTGCGTCTTTAGGCGTGTAGGTACGGGAGTAGTGCCTGAAGGTGTTCAGACCGCCTACATATCCAGGCGCCTGGGCGTTTAGCGCCTGACCATAGAAGGTCTGATAGCCCTGGATCGGCGCGTACGCGTACAACCAGGCTTCCTTCGCAATGGCGCGGGCCTCGGCAGGAGAGACGTACGCGCCCGGTCCGCTTGCAGGCGTGGTACAGGCAGACAGGGCCAACCCGAAAGCGCCCGCCCAAAACACGTTCTTGAGCCGCGTCATGCATGCGTCGATGATCATTTCCTAACCCGTTCAAGTGCCAACAATCGGTCGCGAGAGTGCCTGACCGTCCTTGCATAGCGCAATGCCAATCTTGCTATGGATTCCATGCGTTTTAGGTATATTCAATGCATGCAAATCGACTTCCGTCTGCTCCGACAGGCCCAGGCACTGGCCGAGCACGGCAGTTTCAGCCGCGCCGCCGAGGCCTTGAACATCGCCCAGCCTTCGTTGAGCCGGGGCATCAAGGAACTGGAGGCGCGGGTTGGCTTGCCGCTTTTTGAGCGACGCCGCTCGGGACACCAGCCCACCGACTTTGGTCGTGTATTTCTGGACCACGCGGCTCAATTGCTGGCCGGAGTCGGGGATCTGGAACAGGAGGTCGCACGCGTCAAGGGGCTGGTGACCGGCGAGCTTGCGGTGGGATTTGGGGCCTACGCTGCCGAGGCGCTGGCACCGGTCTGTGCCCCCGTGTTCGTTTCGAAGCATCCTTCGTTGCGTTTGCGAGTGCGGATGGAAGAGCCCAGCGCCATGGCCCGCAGTCTGCGCGCGCGCACGATTGATCTGGCGGTGGGTGAAAGCAGTGTGCTCGCCGATGATGATGCGATCGAAGTGATGGCCACACTTGCCCCGCTAACTGGATACGTCGTGGTGCGGGCTGGCCATCCGCTGACACGACAACCCCATCCGGCGATGAGCGACGTGCTGGCCTATCCGTTTGCGCAGGTGGTCATGCTGCCGGCACGTTTGCTCAAGCCGATGTTGGCCGCGCGCGGTGCAGCCAGTCTGCCTGGGTTTCCAGCGATCGAATGTCCCAGCTTCAATTTGGCCGCGCGGATCGTGGCGACGACCGATGCGTTCACGTTTGCCTCGTTGGGCACACTGCGCGAAGCGATGAACCGAGGCGAACTCGTGCCCTTACTGCAGGCCCCTTGGCTGCATGCCGAATGGAGCATCGCCAGGCTGCGCAGGCGCATCATGTCGCCGGCCATGTCCGATATGGTCGAGGCTTTGCAACATGCGCATGTCCAGCTGCTCAGCGAGGAATCGGCCTTGAGAAATCGCTGGATCTTGGCGAGCTGAGCGACCACTTCATCTGCCTGCCTAGCAGAGGCCATTCCTTCCTGGAACACCACGGCACAGGCCCGAGCTGGGCACGTCAGAGCCGTCAGGTGACGTTTCGTTTCTCCAGCCGATCCACGGCCTGCTCGGCTTGCATCAGCGCGATATCGATCGCGCGGCGCAG
>DGIT01000090.1:18016-18232 GCA_002386465.1 Burkholderiales bacterium UBA4615
ATACGGGCGATGCGCAAAGCCCGGCAGCGATGTGGGGGGCACCACCCGCGGGTTGGGTGGGTCGGCGGGGTCAAACCACTGATTGAGCGCGTAGGCCAGATCGGCCAGTGGATCTCCCAGCGTGGAAATCTCCCAGTCCACCACTGCTGCGATCGTGCCGCGCGGCCCGATCAAGGTGTTGTGCAAGCCATAGTCGCCATGCACGATGCGCGCCGG
>DGIT01000131.1:0-224 GCA_002386465.1 Burkholderiales bacterium UBA4615
GCTGACCCCTGCAGGCGCCGAATTCACTAATGGGGTAATGGCAATGGCGCGCAACTGCGCCGCAGTCACGACAACTGATGCCCGCCCCCCCAACCCGCTGAAGCTCGCGGTGACCGTCACGTTCCCCGCACTACGCCCCGTCAGCAACCCAGCACTATCAATCGTGGCAACACTGTCGGCCGAGGACGCCCAGTTGACCCCAGAGGTCAGTTCGAGCGTTGTGC
>DGIT01000131.1:289-20784 GCA_002386465.1 Burkholderiales bacterium UBA4615
TTTTGCTTCGTGCCGGCTGGCACAAGGGGCGAGGCTGGCGAAACAGACACAGACCGCAATTGAGCCGAAGTGGCCGTGACGGACATCAGGCCCACCACATTACCCGATGCTGCAGTAATGCGTGCACTGCCAGGAGTGCGAGCGCTTAACACACCACTCGAGGTCACCGAAACCGCCCCCGGATTGCTGGAAGTCCAGGTGAGTCCTGATTGCAGCACTTTGGAACTGCCGTCCGAATACGTGCCGGTTGCAGTCAAGACTTGGGTCGGGCCAATTGGCAAGAACCGGGTCTCGGGCGTCAGACTCAGGGCCGTCAATGTCGCCACTGAGTTGCCTGAATCACCACCACTCTGGCTCGAACTGCTCCCGCAACCGGAGAGGGCCATGCTGGCTGCCAAAAAACCAGCAGCAAACAGCTGAACGACGCGATTCATTCCCGTCCCGTTTCAGGTAGAAGACATTTCAAGCTTGATTTGCTGGCGCAGCAGTGCAACCGGACACGCTACCCACCCGGCTTATCACCGCCAGCATCGCCAAGGACGATCGCGGAGGACTCCCATCCAGCATCCGTCAACTTATAGCCTCGCATGTCCTTGCCAATAATGACCAGGAGTTCGCGCTTAGCGCCAGCAGACGCAGGGACGACCGAGGCCTGAACAGGCAGTCTCTGCGCAATCTGGCGGGCTTCATTTTCGTACCCCGGGCGATAGTAGATACGCGTCTGACGCATATCCAACTTGTCGCGATTGTAGGCGCGCGATACCTGCGCGCCCTGATCACGCCACTGCACGCTGAGTGTACGGGCCAGTTGCGATACGCCCCGCGCATTCAAGACGACGATCCGCGCCTCAGTGTCCAACCGCGCCGCGATCGCCACGCTTTCAGGCACGACCAATTGCGACCCCACTGCAACCGGCAAGCCTCCGGTCGACGCAATCGATGCCATCGACGGATACTGCGCATCAGAGCGTGGCACACGTACCAGGGACATATGGCCAGTCTGCGCAACTGTGGGGGATAACGGCTGGGCGACGGTATTGCCAATAGCAGGCAACGAGGTCAAGGCATTGCGCGCATTCGTGTGAGCGGCATCCAGCTCAATGACACGCTGAAAGGCGATGCGCGCACCGGGCAAATCGCCCTGCATTCGTTTGACCAAGCCCATGTTGTAGTGGACATGTGCTCGCGCATCATCAATTGTCAATGCACGCGTCAGCGTGCGGCTGGCCTGCGCCAAATTCCCCTGAGTCGCAAGGATCGACGCTTTCGCGTTCAAGGCCTCTACATGCGTCGGCTCGAGTTGCAGACATCGATCGAGCGAGCGCATCGCCTGGCTGAGCTCGCCCTGAGTCAACCACGCCTTGCCCTGATCGTATTCCCGCTGAGCTGCAGAAACCGCTTGCTGAGCCGGCTTGGCAAACGGCACAACACCCGATTGCTCAGGCGAGCTCGCACATCCCTGAAAGAGCGCCACGGCCAATACTGACAGAACCAATGAGTAACCGGTCAACGATTTCACGGTGCGCGTTCCTTTAAATTATTTACCGCCCGCCATACCCTTCAGCAGTTCTGCGATCGTGAGGAAGGCCGGGCCAGCCACAACAATGAGCAAGGTCGGAAGAATACACAGCATCAGCGGAAACACGAGTCTCGTACCAATGGTGGCAGCCTGCTCTTCAGCGCGCTGTTTTCGGCGCGTGCGAAGCAATTCGCTGTAAATGCGGAGTGAATCAACCGCGCTGCCGCCGAATTGGTCTGCCTGAATCAAGGTCGAAACAAGAGACGAAATTTCGTCCACACCATTGCGACTGCCAAGATTACGCAAGGCCACGTCGCGCCCACGCCCAGCTCGCATTTCCAGCACAACCAGCTGCAATTCCGAGGCGATATCAGGGTAGGCAGAGGCCATTTCTTCGGCTACACGACTCAAGGCAGCTTCCAGGCTAAGGCCCGCCTCCATGCAGACGATCATCAGATCCAAGGCATCTGGAAACGCATTGAAGAGTGCCCGCTTACGCGCCTCAATTTTGCGATTCAGCACAATCTCAGGCAAAAACAAGCCCACTGCTCCGCTGAGCGCCATGGCAGACCAGTAATCCGAAAAACTCAGCTCCGAAGGCCATACAAGGCACACGAGCAGGGCCACAAGTGGCAGGCCCACCGTCAGCAGAGTCTTCACACCGAAGAATGCAATGGGTGCTCGCGGCTGGCGCCAGCCTGCATGAAAAAAGCGGTCGCGCATTCGGGACCGCTCATCTTCCTTTTCGGGCAGAGTCAGCGTTGAGAGTCGGCCACTAAAGTCTGCAATCGCCTCGATGAACCCGCCCTCTTCATCCGCCACACCAAGTTTGGTGTCCTCAAGTCGACGCAACCGGACGGCCAGCCGTGCACGTGATCCCACTCGCCATAAAGCAAGCGTCAGCAACAAGGCGCTGGCAAACGCGCAGAACGCAATTGCTACAAGGATCAGCGTGTCGCGAGAAAAATCCATCGCAAGGGCCAACTACAATTAAAAATTGATGCGGATCACGCGGCGCATCCAGAAGACACCGACCGTCATCATCCCGGCGGAAACCCAGAGCATCTTATGTCCCTGCTCAGTCGTCCAGAGTTTCTGGATATACGTCGGGTTCAGAAGATATGCCATCAGGACGGTGATAAACGGCAATAAAAACAAAATGATCCCTGAGATTCGGCCGTCGGCCGACAGGACCCTGATTTGGCCGGCAAGCGTACTGCGCTCTCGCATCAGCTGCGCGATTTTGTTCAAGACTTCGGCCAGATTGCCCCCCGTTTCACGTTGAATAAGGGTGGCAATCGTCATGAATTTCAAGTCCGAACTCGGTACACGCTGAGTCAGATTGGACAATGCGACTTGCGGTGAGGCGCCAAAGGTAATCTGGTCATGCGCCATCCGGAATTCCGCCCCAATTGGATCCGGCATGTCTTCGGCAACCACCTTCATGGCCGCCGGCATGGAATATCCAGCACGCATCGCGCGGCTGAGCACCTCCAGCGCATCAGGAAGCTGGGCATCGAACCGCTTCAATCGGTTGTCTCGGCGTTGTTTGATGCTTAGGGTAGGCAAGCTTCCAAGGATGACAGCCAAGGGAATCGCGAGCACCGCATCGACCCCGATCAACACCGTCAGCATCAAGCCACCGAGCAACGCGGCCAGGCTCAAAAAGATAAGTTTTCCGACGGTCCAGCTGGAACCGGACTGACGCAGCCAACGATCGACCTCATCGATTCGCGGAACAGTTGCCAGAACGCTGTTCAGCTTGGCATTTCGACTGTAGACCTTGCCTTGAAGCACTTGCGAGTCATCAGATTCAGAAGACTCGAGTGGATCGTGATCAGAGGACGACATGCGCTCAATGCGAGATCGGACGCGCCGCGCCGGTTCGGAACGGTTCGCTCGCCACCAGCTGATCCCAAGATCAACGGCCAACGCAACCAGCAGGAACGTAAAGACGCCAATCAGCAGCAGAGATAGATCTGTACCAGACATTTCAGGAATACCGCCGTGCAGGATCAAACATCTCGTCCGGGAGCGTGTAGCCAGCATTGGCCATGCGCTCGGCGAATCTTGGCCGGATACCGGTCGCTGAGAAATGGCCCATCACCTGGCGCTCAGGGCCAAGCCCGGTTTGCTTGTAGCCCCACACCTCGTGCATGGCAATCATGTCGCCCTCCATGCCAGTAATTTCCTGAATGCTGACGACTTTGCGCTGACCGTCAGTCAGGCGGCTCACCTGCACGATGATTGAAATCGCCGAGGCGATCTGTGCCCGCAAGGCTTTGGTCGACATGGAGACGTCGGACATCGTCAGCATCGATTCAATCCGCGTCAGTGCGTCTCTGGGCGTGTTGGCGTGAATGGTCGCGATTGAACCTTCGTGGCCAGAGTTCATGGCCTGCAGCATATCGATCACCTCACTCCCCCGAACCTCCCCCAGGATGATGCGATCCGGACGCATCCTCAATGCATTTTTGACCAAGGCGCGCTGGCTGATTTCGCCGCGTCCTTCAAGATTTGGGGGACGCGTCTCAAGCCGAACTACGTGTGATTGCTGCAATTGAAGCTCGGCAGCGTCTTCGATGGTGACAATGCGCTCTGAATCCGGGATGTAAGACGACAGAATATTCAACAGCGTCGTCTTGCCGCTGCCGGTACCGCCGGAGATGATCGTATTGAGCTTGCCGCCAACCATCGCATTGAGCAACTTGGCCATGGGCTCGGGCAAGGCCTTCTTGGCAATCAGATCAGGCATGCGCAACGGAATGCGCGAAAACTTCCTGATCGACAATACAGGGCCATCAAGCGCCAAAGGCGGAATGATCGCATTGACCCGAGAACCATCGGGCAACCGCGCATCCACCATCGGACTGGACTCATCCACCCGCCTGCCTACGCGGGAGGTGATCTTTTCAATGATCTTCATCAGATGCTCATCGTTGTCAAAACGAACATCAGTTTTTTCCAGACGCCCGTTTCGCTCGACGAACACGCTGCTCGATCCGTTCACCAGGATGTCGGCCACGCTCTGATCATTCAGCAAAGGCTCCAGCGGTCCAAAACCAAGCATTTCGTGCTGGACTTCAGTCAGCAAGGCGCGGCGCTCGGCATCATTCAGAACCGCGTCCTCTTCCTGAAGAATCTGAGCGACCTGGACTCTGATTTCCTCACGCACCCGCTCTTCACTGAGCCGCTGGAAGCGCCCCAGATCTACGCGGTCGATCAGGGCCAGATGCACTCGCTGCTTGAGTTCAGCCTGCACCCTAGAAGCACTCACGGGGGCCCGTGACTCAATCGGGACCGGCGGCTTGCGCTCGGGCGTTTCAATGGCAGCCAGCCGTTCACGCAATGACACTTGATCTCTCCTGTTTAGCCACGACTGCCCAGAAACCGTTTAATCCACGAAGTCTGACCGGGCGCTGAAATTGGGTCGTCAATGCGGCCGGCAAACTCGCTCAGACTTTTCGCAATCGCACTGCTGCGAGCCAGCTTAGGAACGGGCACACCCTGATTGACTGAAGCCGAAGCCACTTTGTAATCATTAGGCAGGACTGCAAAGAGCGGGGCTTCCAGCGCGTCCTCAAGATCTTTTTGGGTGATATCGGCATTGCGGTCGAATCGACTCAGCACAGGACGCTGCTTGCCCTCTGAATAGCCCAGCGACTTGAAAAGCGACAACATGCGCTTGCCGTCCCTGACATAAGGCAATGTCTGCTGCAGAACAGGGTAAATATGGTCCGACATGTCGAGCGCCTGCACTGTTCCTGCATCCAGAGTTCGCCCAAGGTCGAGAATTACATAGTCAGCTTGCGAGCGCGCAAAGGACAACAGCCCGCTGACATCTGCACCGCCAATTTCAGACGCTGCGGTTGGATCATTCGGCGCCGGCAACACCCAGAAGTTCGGCAAAACCTGCACAACGGCTGACTCAAGCAAGGCCGCATCGACCCGATGCACATCGCGCACAATATCCACAACAGAGCTGACTGGCCGGCGATCCGACAAGTAGAGAATGGCATCCCCAAATTGCAGATTGAGATCGATCAGCATGACCCGTTTGTTGGATCGCTCAGCGAGCGCGTATCCAAGATTGGTCGCGATGAACGTTGCACCACTGCCGCCCTTGCAGGAGACGAAAGCCATGACTTGTCCGCCGGTGGCGACCGAATGGCTGCGGCTTCTGCGAATGCGATCGAGCGCTTGAGGCAGCTCTGCCGGGTCGCCATTGAGGGACACAACCTCTTTCAGCCCGATCCGCAGCGCCGCGCGCAGCATGTCCACTGAAATATCTGCTGCAATCAGGACGATGACCACGCTCGGATGTTGCGCAATGATATGTGTCAGCGCTTCATAGTCGGATGCTGAACTGGCGTCAGCCTCGACGACCAGGACGTCGCTCTTTTGCTCAGCGAGCACGCCGATGGCCTCGTAGGCGCCACCGAGCGTGACGACTGAGACATTGACGCCAGGGATGCCCCGAAGCAGGTCATAGGTCGCATCGAGCCTTGGTTGGGTACGGCAACAGAGGGCGATTTTCAGGGGCTCGGACGTAGGCATCGGCATGGGCAATCACGAACACGCAGCACTCGGCAATTCCAGGCGCTTCGTCACAGCGACTGATGCAGGAAAACTCAATCCGGCCACATTGAACGGGGCACCCTGTGACCTCTGATAACTCGGCAGCAAAGTCACCTGTACGTTGGTACACGCCGTACCCGAACAACCGGCAGGAAGCTTCTTCACGGCGATGTCAGAAGTCGTCACCGGGATCCAGGCGGTCATCGCGGCAACGGCTTTGGATGGATCGATTGGTTCGTCGTAACAGACCGCGACCGCTCGGGCTCCAAGTTCGGTCGCAATATTCGCCGCCGAATATTGGTATCCATAAATACCCGCCCACACGGTCAGCATCATCAGCAGAACGAACGCGTAAAAACTGAGTGCAAACTCAACGGCGACACCACCTTGCTGTGACTGCCTGATGCCTTGGGGCGAGAGCGAGTACCACTGCCCTCTTTCCTGGTCATCGTTCCGACGATTCATCTGTCAGATTCCCTGGGGAAGCGTGACAGCGACCATTGGGAACGTCAGATCAATCTGGTTCGCAAGCGCTGCGGGGAAAAATTTCGGGGTGTATTGATAGCGGTAGACACCCACCGTGAGGGCACGAATACCGTTTAATGCTCCGGTTGCCGGCCAGTAGTACGGTTGCGGACTACCGGTGCATCGTGACGTCGTTGAGAACCCGGACGAGCACACAAAGAGACAGTTCACCGTACAAAGAGGGCCCTGGGTTGGCGACTCGAGGCTTGGTAGCTGAAAAGCGGATGACGCCGCAACATCAGCACCCTGAACAAGATTGAACGCATTGTTAACATGAGTGCTGCTGAAATCAGGCGAAGCAGGATCAAACTGGGTCAGATAGCGTGCTGCGTCGTGCACCCGCTTGGAGAGGCTATGGTACTGATTGAGGGCAAAGCTAAATTCGAGCGTTGCCAAAGCGATCAGCACGATGGGAATCGTGACTAAGGCCAGTTCCACTGCGGCTGCACCGCGATCGAATCTAGACCGTATCTTCATGAACTCAACTCAGCGAGCCAAAGCCGCAATCGGCTGGCCTTGATTGCTGCCAGACACGGCTGCGCCGTAATTGGCTGCACAGCCTATGCCTGGTGCGGATAGGGCTCCTCGATATATCATCCTGGGAGTATCAGCGCCTCCCTTTCCGTTTCCGTTACCTGTCACCGCACTAGTCAGCAATTCCATACAGGCGTAAGCCAGCGGTTTCACGGAGACGTTACCCGTGTCCAGAAGGCCTCCGCTCGTGGAGCAGTTCACGATCACTGCTCCCATAAACTTCCGTGTCGGGCTTTGAACGCGCGCATTCCATTCATCCTGAATCGCTTGCACGTTTCCGCCTTCCTGCTTGATGTTGGTGAGCGAGGCAAAATTCACTTTCGGGCAGCTTCCATTACCCTGCAAGTAAGATTTCAGTCTCGCCGCGTTGCCATTTGTATTGACATCGCCGTCAAATTTCGCCCATTTAAATTTATTTAGCGTGTCGTTATCGTTTTTCCATAAACCTGTAATAACTTGCCCTTTTTCTATTTGGCCAGCTGACGGGTTACATACCGCAATCGGCATGATGCACAGATCTTCGGTATAACCAATCCCGGCAGTCGACGTGGCTGTCACGGAAAACGGGGAGACGGCTGAAATCAGCGTGGGCAGGAAACCCGCCTGAGTTGCCTGACAGCGGGCAAATCTTTGTGAGCCGGTCGGAAGCGTATCCGTGAAGGGATCGGTCAATTTCGAGCTGAAGCAGACCTGCAACTGTGTGCCCGACGCCCCATTTGCTGCTGCACCACAAGATGAAGATGTGACAGAAAGCTGCTTGTGAGCAATCCCTACCTGGTTCAATTGGGCGAAATTCAGACCGACTGTCGCAGGGTGTGGCGAAGTATTCCCGATAGCTAACTGGGTCGCAGCGGCCAACGCACAGGAATCAGTAGCTGCCTGCAACTGCGTACGGGCAATCAGAAGATCTGACACAGAGTAAGACAGACCGAACATCCCCAACAAAACCGGGACGGCCATGACAGCCACCACGGGCGCGAAGGCGCCTCGTTGTTGATGGCGATGTCGGCCTCGCTTGAAAAACGGTGCGATCGCATCGTTTCGAGCCGCTCGTCGAGAGGTACTCAGAGCATCCAAGCTGATCACGTGGGCCATCACAGCAAAAGGGGCTCCCTGGTACGCGCTACTGAGATGACGCCTCAGACCCGCCGCCGATCCCAAGAACAAACGGGGCAGGTCGGGCTGGCTGCGTGAACGAACGCTGATAGCGCTCCATCGTTTCTCTGGCGGAGCGCCCGTCAAGACCCTCGGGGATGCGGTTTTGATTTGCGACCGAGGCGTTCGGTTGGATCACCTGCTCGGCCATCAGCGTTTTAACGGACTCGCCGTAGTAACGATCAAACGCCGGCGTGGTGGGTGCGCATCCCACACACGCCACCATCACCGTCAAGACTCCAAGGCTACGCATGACAGACATTTCGACACCCTCACTTAATTTCGAAGACAGGGGCAGCAGGCCGCGGTGACACCGAGGCAGGCACTGGAGGGATACCGTCGGAGTCAAGGCGCCCGTCCAGCATGAGTGCCGCCCTGCCAGGAGTGCCGATGCGATCGGTGGGCAGTACATAATTCGGACCAAGTGGCTTCACAAGACGGGGCGTCACGATAAACACCAGCTCGGTGTTCTCGTTTTGGAACTCGGTGCTTCGAAACAAGGCGCCGATGATCGGCAATTCGCCCAGGATGGGCAGAGCACGCACCGTTGACGCCCCGCTGCTCTTGATCAGACCGCCAATCGCAAAACTTTGACCGTCAAAAAGTTGGACAGTGGTCGATGCCCGGCGCGTGCTGATCAGCGGCAGCACCGTAGACGAAAACGTGCCGGTCGAAACGCCCACGCCCTGTCGGGATAGTTCTGACACCTCAGGTGCCACCCGCAAATTGATCCTTCCGTCGGCGAGCACGGTCGGAGTGAAGCGCAGCCCCACACCGAACTCTTTCTCTTCGAGTGTCACTGCCACTGCACCCGTGCCACTGGCTTGGGCCACGGGGATCAGGATCTTGCCACCGGCCAGGAAACTTCCCTCCTGTCCGCTGATCGCCATAACGTTTGGCTCAGCCAGAATGCGCACCAGGCCATCACGTTTCTCAGCCTCGATGCTGAATTGGTCACCGCGTGCATTGATGCCACCGAGCGTTGCGCCCAAGGCACCTGACAGGAAATTCGTGAGGAAGGTATACGTCCAGGCGCCACTTGTACGAATGCCACCAACCGAGGCCCCTAGCTTGTCAAGAAGGTTCTTGGAAACTTCGGCGACCTTGACCTCCAGCATGACCTGCTGCGCGCTGCTCACTGAGAGCAAATTGACCACCCTCGCGGACAGTGGCGCAGCGCCAGCATCAGCTCGTTCGATCGCCCCAGCACCGCCACCGGTTCCTAACCCGGGCGTTCCCGACGAAGCACCTACCCGAGAAACACCACCACGGTTACCCGTACGAACGTAAGCGTTCGCGATCACGACTGCACGCTCCACCGCCGCGGCATCGCGCACAACCCCGGTGAGAACCAGGCTGTCACCCGCAGCCGTCACGCGAACATTGGGTTCATCCGGCATCAGTTCGGTGAGTTTGGCCTGTACTGCATCTGTATCGATGCCGACCACAACGTCCAGAAGAACGCAGCGCCCGCTTCGCCCTTGAAGGATCACATTCGTCGAACCAATGCGAGCACTGGCCATGTAGAGGACCTGCGCAGACACCATACGACTGTCGACCACCCCTGGGTCTCCGACCGTGCGGCGCACGACTGGCTCCGGCAAGTCGATCAAGGTGGACTTGCCTGCGTTCATCTTGACAAGAATCGCCTGGGGCAACCCGCCGGAACACGAGGGGGCGGACTCTGCAGTGCCACCCTCAGAAACAGGATCTGCCGGGGCCAATGGAGCACGAGGCTGAGCCGATCTTGGCGATTGAACCGCGCGCGGGACCGCTGACGGACTCATGCCGGCAGCTTGACCCGCGGTTTGTGATGGGGCACCCGTTTGCGCCGAAACCGTCAAAGGAAGACACAGCGCAACGAGAACAGTAAAAGCTGAAAGCCCGCCGGAGATAGCCGATCTGTGCTCGAAACTCCCTCGGGCAGGCGGGACCGGCATGCGTTGTGGCATCAAGTTTATTGCCTTCAAAAACATTCGCTGCGACGTTCGCTGCCGATCAATGCATCGACGCATGTTTTGGGCTCCGCGCGAAGCACAGCGGATGCTTCCGCACGCCCCCCCTCGCGAACAGGGGCTGGCGCGGGTTTGGGAAGTGCTGCGGCGGCGGCAGCGGCGGCAGGGGCGCGCGGCGGCAAACCCAACAATCCCTCGCGCGTTGCGCCTCGTGTTGCCGCCGCCATGTCTTCCGCCTGACTTCTCAAAACAAGAGAAAGCGTGCCAATGCTGCGCGCGAGATCGAGCTTCTCCGCATCATCGGGCGACACTTCGAGCGTGACCGCGTTCACTCTGCCGTTGACCGCCCCGGTTGTGGACACAGCCAGGACTCGCACGCGTTGCAGAACAATTTTCGAGATGTTTCGCTGCCGATCACCGTCTACGCTGTCGCTGGTGTTTACCAGCACATCCACAAAACTGCCCTCCAGCGCATCACCCGACACCCCTACCACTTCATTCACACCCACAGAGATAGCCCGCTTACCAGGCTTGATCGACGCAATAAGCCCGCCACGTGCGCCCTTCGCTGCAAGCTTTGTCTCGAGAATCGGTTCGCCCTTGACCATGTTGGCGAGCGGCACACGCCCGACCGCATCCTCCGCCTTGGCGATGCCACCCTGAGGCACTGCCTCTGCAGGCCAGGACGCCATTTTCACCTGCTTGACCGTGAGCGGATATCCCAGCCGCAGATCCTCCGATGCGACGGCCACCTGCACGAACTTTGACTCGGCGTCGGACGAAGACCGCGCACTCGCCTGATCGTTCAACCAGCGCACAGCCAAGACGGCAGCGGCTAGCCCGGCCAGCAAAGCCAGTCCGATCATGATCAACGTACGGCTCGAACGCATTCAAGTATCCAAGGTCAAACGGGTGGACCGAAGAAACGATAAACGGCCACCCCTGCACTGATCGCCAGCGCATAGGGTAGTCGAACAGGACGAACAGGCTTGTTGCCACCCGCCGAACCCGGGCGCAAAAACTCGATCTGTCGAAACCGAATAAACAGCGCTAGCTTGGAAACTGTTTGCTTCCAACCATCCAACCACCACAGCACCGCCAACCCCATCGCACCCCCTGCCATCCCCGTGTAAACGATGACCCAAAGGATTCCTGGAACACCCAGGAACGCCCCAATCGCAGCCATCAGTTTCACGTCTCCGGCGCCTAAAGCGCGCATCGCATATAGAGGTAAAGGCACGAGCAGTCCGAAGACCGCGCCCAAAATACATTGGCTCAAGGTGAGTTCGCCGAGTCCGAGAAGAATCAGCGCGACGGAGGCACACAAAACAACGCCGACCAATACATTGGGAATGCGGCGAAAACGCACGTCAAAAAAACAAGCCAAGCCCAGCGCGATAAGAAGTCCTGTATCAGTCCATCCAAACAACGGGCGCACCCCAATTGCTCAAAAATCTTTCAGAGCCTGCAAACCCAGGACTAATTCCCGTTCCCGCCCCTCGCAGCGCCGCCCGGACCCGGATGCGTGGCACTGCCGGAGTTGGCAACGCCAGTACCACTCGCATTCGAGGCTGCATTCGAGGCAGCGCCCGCATTCGCGTTGCCCACTAAGCCTGCGGCCACTCCCGTTTGACCAGGGGCCGCACCTGCTCGGCCAGGCGAACCCGAGATCGCATCACCAGCGACTGTCGTCGATGTCGAAAACAGCGCAGGCAATTGAACACCGAATCCACGACCAGCAACAAAAACCAAAAGGGACACTAACGCTGCGAGTACCGCGTATTCAATTGCGGAGGCACCACGCTGGTAACGTACGCGAACCGTGCGCAATAGAGACTGCATCTTGAACCCTTTAATCAAGCCAAACAAGCCAAATCGACTCGCCCGCAGGCTTCAGATGTTCACGTTGCACTCATCAAGAGCAGACGCACTTTCGTTAACAACCAGAAGTCTTGAAACGGCTTTGGCAGAGCAAAACCTTCTCCCGACTGCCATCAAATAAACGCTTGAACACTGCCTCGCTACCACTGCTCACCGCACCGTACGATCGGATCGACAGGCACGGTGAGCAACCGGAGATAACAGTCCAAATTATTAACAGGTCGCCCCGGCGCTGTTAACACAGGCTTTCGCCTTGTCTGCAGCCGATCCGAACACGCCATTCAGGTCGAACTGCTTGACAGCAACGAACACCACGGTTGCGATCACAGCAACCAGAACAGCGTATTCAACCGCCGAAGCCCCTTCTTCATCAGCCAGAAATGCAGCAACCGCTTGTTTGAATCGGATCATTTTGAACCCCTCTAAAGAACTAGGTAAACGTAGTTAAAATAAAGATCGTCTGGGACCATGCGGGGAAACCTGACGATCGCATTCAGGCAAACGCCTCACCACCCCCATGCAAACCTGTTCGCATTGTACAGAACGTAACGCAGATGGATGTGGAAAAGCGCACACATCGCGCGCAACGCACATCACAGATCAAATCAATCTCGATACGCACTCATCGGACGGTAACTACCGACGAACGGTGATCATAAGGAACAATCATCTGTACAAAACGAGCACATCGTAAATTTTCGCCGGGCACTGACATGGGTGCATCGAAACCTGTAACGATCAAGCATCGATACAGTGCAAAGTGCGCACCCGCTTGATGCACCTCGCTCATGTTCGAAGCGCCACGCACCGACTAAGTGTTCGCCACCCCCAACAACAACCCATTCAACCGTTTCACAAACCCAGCCGGGTCTTCCAGATGCCCGCCCTCGGCCAACACCGCCTGATCAAACAACAGATGCGACCAACCGTCTGCATCCGCCGTTTGCGCCCCCTGGTCCTTCATGCGCGCCACCAGCGGGTGCGCAGGATTGATCTCAAGAATCGGTTTGCGCTCCGGGGCTTGTTGGCCGGCCTGCTTGAGCATGCGTTCCAGCGTGCCACTCATCTCACCTTCGTCGGACACCAGACAGGACGGTGAATCGGTCAGGCGGTCGGTGACCCGCACGTCTTTCACTTTCTCGCCTAAGGCCGTCTTGATCCGGGCGACCAGATCGGCGAAGTCCTTAGCGACCTCTTCGACTTTCGCTTTCTCTTTTGCATCCTGCAGGCTGCCTAAGTCGAGGCCACCACGCGCGACCGAAACCAATTGCTTGCCATCGAATTCGCTTAGGAACGACAGCATCCATTCGTCCACCCTGTCAGACAGGACCAGCACTTCGACCTCTTTACGGCGAAACACTTCCAGGTGCGGGCTGCTGCGGGCGGCCGACTCATTCTCCGCAGTCACGTAATAGATCTTGTCCTGGCCTTCCTTCATGCGCGCCACATACTGCTCAAGCGCTACGGTCTGCTCCCCAGAGGCCGTACTGGTGGATGCAAAGCGCAAGAGCTTCGCAAGACGCTCCTGGTTGCCGAAATCTTCGCCCAAGCCTTCTTTCAGAACCTGCCCGAATTCACCCCAGAACTTTGCGTAGTCCTCGGGTTTGTTTTCAGCCAGATCTTCCAGCATAGACAGCACGCGCTTGGTGCTGCCCTCCCGAATGGCGCGCACATCCCGGCTTTCCTGCAAAATTTCCCGCGATACATTGAGCGGCAAGTCCGCTGAATCGACCACGCCCTTCACAAAGCGCAGATACACCGGCATGAGCTGCTCGGCGTCATCCATGATGAAGACGCGACGCACATATAAACGAATGCCGCGACGATGCTGGCGGTCCCACAAATCAAAGGGTGCACGGGCCGGCACATACAACAGCTGGGTGTATTCGCTGCGCCCCTCCACACGGTTGTGCGTCCAGGCTAGGGGCGCATCGGCGTCATTGGTCAGATGCTTGTAGAACTCCCGGTATTGCTCGTCCTCGATCTCGGACTTGCTACGCGTCCAGAGCGCACTGGCCTGATTGACCGTTTCCCACTCCACCGCATCGCCTTCTTTCGTGGCCTCCTGCTTCATGCGGATCGGCAGCGAAATATGGTCGGAATATTTTCGAATGATCGAGCGCAAGCGCCATCCGTTCAGCAGATCCGACGGGTCTGAGGCATCTTCGTCTTCAGGCTTGGCACGCAGATGCAGGGTCACGCGGGTGCCGCGCTCAGCGCGCGTGATCGGCTCGATGCTGAATTCTCCCGTGCCTTCCGACTCCCAGCGAATGCCTTCTTCCGCCGACAGACCAGCGCGGCGCGACTCCACCGTGACCCGATCCGCCACGATGAAAGACGAATAAAAGCCTACGCCGAACTGACCGATCAGGTTGGCGTCGCGTGCCTTGTCGCCGGTAAGGTTGGAGAAAAACTCCTTGGTACCCGAGCGGGCGATGGTGCCCAGGTTATCAATGGCCTCCTGGCGCGACAGCCCGATGCCGTTGTCGGTGATGGTGATGGTGCGCGCAGCGGCGTCATGCTCAATGCGGATCTGCAGATCGGTATCAGTGCCATACCAGTCGGGATGGTCGATCGCCTCGAAGCGCAGCTTGTCACAGGCATCCGACGCATTGGAGACCAGCTCACGCAAGAAAATCTCGCGGTTGCTGTAGAGCGAATGGATCATCAGCTGCAGCAGCTGCGTGACTTCGGTCTGAAAGCCGAGGGTTTGCTTGGTATCACTCATGTCTGAATCGCTACTCGTTTGGAAAAATCAGGGTTTGAAGCCGTAAAATCTTCAGTCTTGGGGCTGGTCCTCGCACTCTTCAAGTCCCACTGCACCCGCCCTCATGTCCTCCGATTTTCTCTCGTTTCTGGTTTTCGCTGTGGTCGGTGCCTTTACGCCGGGCCCCAACAACACCATTGCGCTGGCCACAGGTGTGCATTTCGGTGCGCGTCGGGTGGCACCCCATGCCCTGGGCACAATGCTGGGGTTCTCCAGCATGCTGGTGCTGGCCAGCGCCGGTGCGCTCGCCGCCTTGCTCGCCATGCCGGGCATTGAAGCGGGATTGCGCGTGCTGGGCGTGAGCTATCTGCTCTGGTTGTCATGGCGCCTGGCCACCAGTAGCGGGCCCGATGGCAAGTCGCTGAGCCAACCGCTGGCGGTCTGGCAATCCACCCTGATCCAGTTCGTCAGCCCCAAAGGCTGGATGCTCGCCATCTCGGTCGCAGGCACCTGGTTCACAACGCTGGCCGGTCAATACACCGCGCTGGCTCTGCACATCGCCCTGTTTGCCCTGATCTGCGCGGCGAGCATCACGCTGTGGGCCAATGTGGGCGGTGCGCTGCGGGGCTGGCTGGCTCACCCGACCCGACTGCGACTCTTCAACTGGACGATGGGCGCAGCGCTGGCCGCCAGTGCGGTCTCCATGTTGTGAGCCTTTCTGCGCAAGCTGACGGCCCCCTCAGTACGAAAAAAACCGCTCCACCAGCGTATCGCTTACCTGATCAAACGCACCGGGTGACCACTTTGCATCACGGCTCTTGTCGATCAGCAACGCACGCACCCCTTCCGGGAAATCCGGATGCCGCTGGCATTGCTTGGCCACCACCAGATCCAGCGCCAGCACATCGCCAATGCCCAGCGGGCGGCACCGGCGCATGTATTCGTAGGTGACGCTGGCCGCGGTAGGCGAGCCAGCCGCCAGATTGTCGTAAGGCTTTACAAACCATGGCTGCGCCGCCGCAGCGGCCTTCAGGCCCGCCAGCACACCTTGCGCATCGGGGCGCATGCAGATGGATCGGATCAGGTCATGGTGGGTCTGCAAACCGCTCTCGGGCAGGGTCACGGGGGTCTGCGATGCAAAGGCTGTGCAAAACGCTCGCAGCCTGGCACGTTGCCCTGCCACCGACCCGCTCCAATCCAGGCCGACCAGGCCCTGCATGAAATCGGGCTGACGGGCCTGCGCCACGCAATGGTCAGCGAGCCTTGCATAGAGCGCATCCGCCTCGTTCACGATGGCGCCGGTCATGGCCAACAGCAGCCCCGCTTCACCTGGCACACGGTTCAGGAACCAGCCGCCGCCTACATCCGGGAACAAGCCGATATGAATTTCGGGCATAGCGAGCTTCAGGCCCTCGGACACGATACGTTCGCTGCCGGCCACAGACAGCCCCACCCCACCGCCCATGTCCACACCATGCGCCCAGGTGATGAAGGGCTTGGGATACAGGTGAATGAGCAGATCGAGCTGGTACTCCACATCGAAGAAGGCATCGCCATAGACGAAGCGCTGCGGTCCGCCTGCGCGCACCTGTCGGATCACTTCAGCCACATCACCCCCCGCGCAGAAGGCCCGGCCATTGCCCAGCAGCATCACGCAGGCAATCGACTCATCCGACGCCCACGCGCGAAACTGATCAAGCATGGCCTGGCACATGGCCAGATTCAGCGCATTGAGTTGGCCAGGGCGATTGAGGCGCGCAATGCCGACAAACCGGCCATCCGCGCAGGCAAGCAGCTCAAAGTCCATGTCTTCGGTGGGTGACGGTACGGACAACATGACAACGGAAGAATCGGTACTCATTGGCTAGCCATAGAAGTGGACGGTGAAAAACGACGGGTCTCGCCGTGTCGGAACAGCAGTAATCGGTCGTCGGTCATCCCGGCCGCAGCCAGGGCCTGCGGCACCGCGCGCAGCGGTTCGTCGAGCGACTCATCAGCCAGCTCGAATGTGCCCCAGTGCACGCCAATGGCTTGTCGCGCCTTGACGTCCTGCAGCACCTGCACTGCCTCTGTCGGGTCGATATGCTGCTCGCGCATGAACCAGCGCGGCGCATAGGCACCCACCGGAAGCGCGGCCAGATCGAAGCCGCCAAAGCGCTCGGCGATTTGCTGAAACAGTGGCGCCGAATACCCCGTATCACCGCTGTAGTAGAACGAAAATCCATCGCGTCGCACCACAAAGCCGCCCCACAGTGTCCGGTTGCGGTCCCACAGACTGCGCGTACTCCAGTGCTGTGCTGGCGTCAGGTGAATGCTGGCACCGCTCACTTCAATCGCGTCCCACCAGTCGAGCGCCTGCGTGCGCTGAGCACCGACCTCCTTGAGCCAGCGGTCGATGCCCAGCGGCACAATGAACAGGGGCTGGCCCGATGGCTGGCGCAACAGTCCGCGCACGGTCGGCTCATCCAGATGGTCGTAATGGTTGTGGGAAATCAGGACCACATCGATGGGTGGCAGGCCGCCCTGGGGCAACACGGCGGACACGATGCGTTTGGGGCCGGTAAAGCTCACGGGTGAGGCACGCTCGGAGAGAATCGGATCGATCAGCACATTCAGTCCGTTGAACTGCAGCAGCATCGTGGCGTGACCGATCCAGGTCAGACGCATCGCGCCCGCGTCGGCGCGCTCGGGCAATGCGGCCTGGTCACTCTGCGTGGCCACCTTCAAGACGGTGGGCTTGGACTGTTCAGACAGACGCTCAAGCCAGTCGCTGGAGGGAGGTCGGGGTACACCGGTCTGACGCCGCTCGATCTGCCAGCGCAGGAATTCGCTGAAGGGCTTGTCGACCACACTGTCGCCCAGGTTACGAAATCCATCTGGCCGGTGGTGCGCCTTCGCCGGGTTGTAGTCCGGGTTGTCTGGCGCAGCCGCCACCAGTGCCCCACCGACAAGCGCCAGAACCGTTGCCACGAGCAGTGCGACGCCTTTGTTGGTGGGTACCAGCCCGCGCACTCCGTTCAATCCGACACGCTTCATCGCTTCCACTCAACGTGAACTTGATGGGGAGGCTGCGGGCAGCGCAGTCAGCACACAATCTTTCCAGCGCGGCTCGATTGACTTGCCCTTGCGGCCACGCGCGCCGAGAAACTCATTGAGCTCGCGCGCATTGAGCGAGCGGCTCATGGGCTTGGATGCACGCCCAGTGCCTGACAGCACGACTCCATGCTCGCCACATACCAGCACCTGCAAGAGTGCTTCGCCTTTGGCCAGATCAATCAGGCGCGACCCACGCCCGCCACTGCGCAAGACCTTCACTTCGCTTAAACCGAAGGTGAGCAACTTGGGCTTTTCAGAGGTACCCGCCAGGCACACAACCGTACTCTGCCCAGGATGGAACAAGGTCGGGCGGATCGGCGCATCGCCGGCATCGAGCGTGATGAACTGACGACCCGCTTTATTGCGGCCCACAAGATCGGCCGCCTGTGTGATCAGACCCTGACCTTCACGGGTGGCCATCAGCACGCCTGCGTCCTGGGCGGCAGCAAAGATGTGTTCGATCCTTGCTCCGGGCTCAAGCTCCACGAGTGTGGTGATCGGTACTCCGTCGCTCCGCGCAGACGGCAACGACGAGACCGGCACGCTGTGCACTCTGCCTCCCGAGCCAATCGCAAACAGCGTGTCGGTGGTCTTGACCTCAAACGCGCCGTAGAAGGCATCGCCGGCCTTGAAGGCAAAGAGCGAAGCATCATGGCCATGCCCCTGGCGCGCCCGCACCCAGCCCTTTTCGGACACGATGACCGTGACCGGCTCCTCAGTCACTTTCACCTCAGCCACCGTGCGCTGCGCCGCCTCGATCAGAGTGCGACGCGCATCGCCATACTGCTTGGCGTCGGCTTCGATTTCCTTGACGAGCTGGCGGCGCATAGCCGCATCGCTGCCCAGGAGCGCATCCAGTTGCCCGCGCTCGGTGCGCAGTGCAGTCAGCTCCTGCTCGATGCGAATGCCCTCCAGTCGCGCCAGCTGACGCAATCGGATCTCGAGGATGTCGTCGGCCTGTCGTTCGCTCAGCGCGAACGCCGCAACGAGCGCAGGCTTGGGCTCATCTGAAGCCCGGATGATCCGGATGACCTCGTCGATATTGAGCAGGATCTTCTGGCGGCCCTCCAGGATATGGATGCGGTCATCGACCTTACCCAGACGATGCTGCGTGCGACGCGTGACGGTCGTGATCCGGAAATCAGCCCATTCACGCAAGATCACAGGCAGGGTTTTTTGCTGAGGCCGCCCGTCCCGGCCGATCATGACCAGATTCACCGGCACGCTCGACTCCAGCCCGGAATGGGCCAGCAGTGCCACCAGCAGATCTTGCGGCGCCAGGCGCGATGAGCGCGGCTCGAACACCAGACGCACCTGCGCCTCACGCCCGGATTCGTCGCGCACGGTTTCAAGCACCGACAGGATCGTCTGCTTCAACTGCACTTGCTCAGGCGTGAGCGACTTCTTTCCAAGCTTGACCTTGGGGTTGGTGAGCTCTTCGATTTGCTCGAGCACCTTCGCAGCCGATACGCCGTGTGGCAACTCATTAATGACCAGTTGCCACTGCCCGCGCGCGAGCTCTTCGATCGTATGGCGTGCGCGCACTTTGATGGAACCGCGCCCGGTGGCATAAATCTCACGCAAATCGGCGGGCGAAGAAATGACCTGTCCGCCGCCCGGAAAATCCGGGCCGGGCATGACCGACATCAGTTCATCGATCTCGACCTTCGGGTTGCGCACCGCCAGCACCGCGGCTTGCGCCACCTCTCGCAAATTGTGCGGAGGAATTTCGGTGGCCATGCCCACTGCAATGCCGGATGCACCGTTCAGCAGCACCATCGGCAAGCGCGCCGGCAACAACGCAGGCTCCTCAGTGGAGCCGTCATAGTTGGGTACGAAATCGACTGTCCCCTGATCGATTTCGTCGAGCAGCAGGCGTGCATAGGGCGTAAGCCGCGCTTCGGTGTAACGCATGGCGGCTGCACCATCGCCATCGCGTGAACCAAAATTGCCCTGACCATCGACCAGCGGATAACGCAGTGTGAACGATTGCGCCATACGCACGAGCGCGTCATAAGCGGCCGTATCGCCATGCGGATGAAATTTGCCCAGCACATCGCCCACCACGCGCGCCGACTTGACCGGCTTGGCCGCAGGCCCCAGGCCCATGGCATCCATGGCGTACAGAATGCGCCGCTGCACCGGCTTTTGGCCGTCCGCTACATCAGGCAGCGCACGGCCCTTGACGACTGAAACCGCATAGTCGAGGTACGCGCGCTCGGCATAGCGCGCGAGCGTCAGTTGGTTGCCGTCATCGATGGCTGCATCAGCGGCCGGTGGATCAGTGAGCATGGGATCAGAGTGGCGCGAACAGAACCGTGCCGTTCAACACGGACTGGTAGGTGCCGCTCTTGAGCAGCACCGCATTGAAGGTGATCTGACTGGTGCTGGGCACCACGCGCACCGTATCGCCACACAGCTGCTGATTGACGCTGGGATTGGTGATGACGCGCACGCACTGCACCAGCGCTTCGGCGGCCTCCAGCGACGTGCCCCAGGCATGCGTGACCGATTGCACCTGACCGCTCAGTGGCTCGTACTCAAC
>DGIT01000109.1 GCA_002386465.1 Burkholderiales bacterium UBA4615
GAGCGGGACTGGCTGTAGTGCGTTGTGTCGACATGCCTATCGCATTTCATGTCGCACTTGATTTGGCGCTTCATTCCAGCAAGACCAATCGGGCAGCCAGGCTGCCGTTTGTGAGGAGAGCATCACCGTGACCGTCGCCAAGCCACATGCGTGGCAGGAAGAGATTTTTTCCGTTCTGAAAAAAGGGCAGGTGCGCCAGGTGGCGTATGTGCCCGATGCCGGCCATGCGCACGTGATCCGCAAAGTGCATGCCGACCCCAAGATGCGTGCGGTAGTGTTGACCACCGAAGAAGAAGGCGTGGCGACCTGCTGTGGCGCATGGCTGGGCGGTGAGCGTTCCGCACTGCTCATGCAAAGCAGCGGCGTGGGCAATTGCATCAACATGCTCTCGCTGATTCAGAACTGCCGATTTCCGTTTCTGACCCTGATTACCATGCGGGGCGAGTTCGCCGAATTCAATCCCTGGCAGGTCCCCATGGCGCGCGCCACGCAGACCGTGCTGGAGGCGATGGGATTGAATGTGCTGCGGGTCGATCGGGCCGAAGATGTGGCTGACACCGTGCAGGCGGCGTTGGATTCGGCGTTCGACAGTGGCGAGCCCATGGCCGTGCTGCTGTCGCAGCGTCTGATCGGTCGCAAGAAATGGGTGGCATCCAAATGAGCGCTAAAAAAGTGTCCAAGGCAGGCAAGTCCGGCAGCAGCGTGAAAAAGGGATCGGTTCAGGCGGGCGGCTCGAAGCTGGACCGTCGTGCGGTGGTGGCCAGCCTGATCGCCGCCTGTCCCGATGCGCTCGTCATCACCGGGCTGGGGTCATCGGCCTATGACGTGTTCGCAGCCGGTGACCGGCCTGAAAATTTTTACCTGTGGGGCGCGATGGGCGGGGCCGCCGCCATCGGACTGGGCCTGGCGCTGGCGCAGCCTCAGCGCAGCGTGCTGGTCATTACCGGCGACGGTGAACAGCTGATGGGCATGGGTGCGCTCGCCACGATCGCTGCGCAACAGCCGCCGAACTTGAGCGTGGTCGTGCTGGACAACGGGCATTTTGCCGAGACCGGCATGCAGCCCAGTCACACCAGCCTGGGCACCCAGTTGACCGAGGTGGCGCGCGCCTGCGGCCTGTCGGATTCACGCCAGGTGCGGGCGCACAATGAGCTCGATGCCCTGGCCGAGGTGATCAACGCGCGCCAGGGGTGCCTGTTCGCACAGGTGCTGATCGCCGCAGACGAAGTGCCCAGGGTGCTGCCGTCGCGCGACGGCGTGCACCTGAAAAACCGTTTCCGGGCCGCGCTCGGTTTCGAGACGTTCTGAGCGTCGGCCGCTTCGGATCAGGCGGGCGCGGTCTGGGGGCCGCGCACCAGCCGCCCCGGCAGGGCCGCAGTGGCCTGGCCGTTGCGATAGGTGATCTGGCCTGACAGCACCGTGGCAACGTAGCCCGACGCCGATTGCAACAGGCGCTTGCCCTGGGCTGGCAGGTCGTGGGCCATGTAGGGCCGCTCGACCTGCAGCCTGGCAAAGTCGATGACATTCACATCGGCCTTCATGCCAGGGGCCAGCACACCGCGGTCCATCAGGCCCACCGCGCGTGCATTCACCGAGGTGTGCTTGCGCACCAGCTGCTCTACAGGCAGGCGGCCATGGGCGCGGTCGCGGCCCCAGTGCGTGAGCAGATAGGTGCTGAAGCTCGCGTCCGAAATGATGCTCACGTGTGCGCCGCCATCGCCCAGGCCCATCAGGGTGTTGGGGTTGTCGAGCATGGTGCGGCACACATCGAGGTTGCCGTCGGCATAGTTGGCAAAGGGCGCCAGGATGAAACTGCGCCCGTCTTCCTTGAGCAGGTAGTCGTAGGCAAATTCGGCCGGCGTGCAGCCTGCGCGCTGGGCATGCGCCGTGATGGATTCGGACAGGGGCGGCTCGTAGTCGGGCCGTTCGCCCAGCGGAAACATGCGGTCGTAGGCTGCCAGGCGCTTGTGAAAGACATCGCCATGGGCCAGCGACCGGGACTCCTCGAGCAGTTTCGCGCGAAAGGCCGGATCGCGCATGATGGTCACTCGTTCGGCGAGCGGGCGGTGTGCAATCGCCTTGTAGGCGGGGCACACACTGAAGGGGTTGCGACTGCCCTGCAGACCGAGCAGCACGCCGATCGGGCGCGGTGCCACCTGAGCGCGAATGGGCAGACCGTCGCGGGCGGCTGCATCGGTCAGGTCGAGCAGTTCACGCCACACATGCGGCGTGGTGTTGCGCTGGGCCAGCGAAAAAGACAGCGGGCGCCCTGAGCGCTCGACCACTCTGCGCACCATGGCGAACTCGGTCTGCGGATCGGGCGTGTCCCAGTCGGAGATGTACTCCAGCACGCCTTTGCCCGCGTCGCTCAGGCCCATGGCGATACCGGTGAGCTCGGCTTCGCCGGCACGCAAGGACGGGGTGGGATCACCCTTGAGCGTGCGGTGATTGATGCTGCGCGAGGTGGAAAACCCGATCGCACCGGCTTGTGCCGCATCGCGTGCCAAGGTGCGCATCTGCGCAATGTCGGCCTCGGTGGCTGGCTCAAGGCGAGTGGCGCGCTCGCCCATCACATAGACCCGCAGTGCGCCATGCGGCAGTTGGGCGCAGAGGTCGACATCGCGCGGGCGCTGCTCCAGCGCGTTGAGGTAATCGCTGAAACTCTCCCAGCTCCAGTCCAGGCCTTCATGCAGCACGGCGCCCGGAATGTCTTCCACACCTTCCATCAGCTCGATCAGCTTGTCGCGGTCGGCGGTGCGCACCGGTGCGAAACCCACGCCGCAATTGCCCATCACCGCGGTCGTGACACCGTGCCAGGTGGAGGGATGCATGCGGCTATCCCAGGCGGCCTGAGCGTCGTAATGCGTGTGGACATCGACAAAGCCTGGCGTGACCAGCAGGCCGCGCGCGTCAATCTCCTCTTTGCCCGCGCCCAGTGCCGGACCTACGGCGGCAATGCGCCCGCCCAGGATTGCGACATCGGCTTCGCGCATGGGCGCGCCGGTGCCATCGATCAGTTGGCCACCGCGAATGACCAGGTCGTAGGGGGTGCTCATCTCGCTGTCTCCTCAGGGCAATTGGACGACCATAGCCCCGGCACGCAGGGGCGTCAATGCGTCGGTTCGCAAGCCGAGGGAGGTCACCGTTGCAGCGCTGCGGGACCGGAGAGGGTTCCCTGCGCGTTCATGAGCATCCGCAGGGAGCGGCGAATCGAAATCGCCCGTGCCTTGAATGACCGGGCTGCTGGGCGACAATGGTGGCTTGACCCGTGCCCTTGCGGGATCGCTTTCCTGGGAATTCACAGATGACCGAACCGAACGTCCTGATCGAAAAATCGCCCGAAGGCTACGCCGTGCTGACGCTGAATCGGCCGGGCGCCATGAACGCACTGTCGCGCGCATTGCGTCAGGAGCTGGCGGATGCGGTGGATGCGCTGGAGGCTGACCCCGAGGTTCGGGTGCTGATCCTCACGGGTGCAGGCCGTGCGTTTACTGCCGGGCTGGATCTGAAGGAGCTGGGCGTGAAGGGTTTGAAAGACGATGCCTCGGCCGTGTCGTCAATGCAGGAGGCGGTGCAAGTGGGCGATCCGGTGCGTTCGATCGGCCGCTTCAGTGGGCCGGTGATTGGTGCCATCAATGGCGTGGCCATCACTGGCGGATTTGAACTGGCCCTGGCTTGCGATGTGCTGCTGGCTTCGTCGGAAGCCCGATTTGCCGATACGCATGCACGGGTCGGTGTGATGCCCGGTTGGGGCCTGTCGCAAAAGCTGAGCCGGATCGTCGGTATTTCGCGCGCCAAGGAGCTGTCGCTCACTGGCAATTTTCTGGGGGCCGAGCAGGCGCTGGCCTGGGGTCTGGTCAATCGCGTCGTGCCGCCCTCCCAGCTGATGCCGCAGGCGCGCGCCCTTGCACGCGACATGCTCAGTGCGCTGCCGCACATGCTGGTGGCCTACAAGAAGGTGATCGATGACGGTTATGCCGCAACCTTTGCGCAAGGCATGGCAATTGAACGCGAACGTGCCGATGCCAACAATGGTTCAGTGAGTGCGCAGGATATCGAGACGCGCCGCGAAGCGGTGCGGGCGCGGGCACATTCGCAGAGCTGAGTCAGGGCGCAGGTCAAGCAGATCGTGATCAGGGTCCGCGTGCCCACTCACGCAGGGTATCCGGATCAATCGATAAAATTGATGCAAGTGATGCAAGTGATGTCGCCGATGCAACCGACGTAACCGACGTAACCGACGTAACCGGTGCAACTGATGCAATTGATGCAATTGATGTAACCGATGCGTGAAGGATGATGAGAGCTCCACCATGAGAACACTTGAATTCGGCTGGTTCCTGCCCACGGCAGGCGACACGATTGAGTACGGCACCAAGGAAGGCGCCATTCCCCCGTCGATGGCCCTGTTTGACCGCGTTGCGAAGGCTGCTGAGGCCTCTGGCTTTGAATACATGCTGGTGCCGGTGGCGTCGTCGTGCTGGGACGCCTACATCGTGTCTTCGATGGTGCTGGCGCGCACAGAGCGGATGCGCATGCTGGTGGCGGCGCGTCCCGGCTACGCGAGTCCGATTCTCATGGCGCGCATGATTGCAGCGATCGAGCAGCTGTCTGCCGGGCGTGTATCGGTCAACCTGATAGCAGGACAAAGCGACGAGGAGTCGCGCCAGGATGGCATCAAGCTGGCCAAGGAAGATCGCTATGCGCTGATGGACGAAGACGTGAGCCTCATGAAGCAGCTGTGGACTTCACGCACGCCAGTGGATTTCGAGGGTCGGTTTCATGCCTTGCATGGCGCGCGCGTTGCGCCTCGTCCGTCGCAGGCCCTGCGCTTTTATCTGGGCGGCGGCTCGCCCGAGGCCTGGGAGGTATCGGCGCGTCATGCAGACGTGCATCTGTTCTGGGGCGATACGGTCGACGCGATTCGCGCGAACATGGCGCGCATTCGCGAGCTGGCGGCCCGGCATGGGCGTGAGAAAGAGATTGGATTTGGCATGCGGCTGCAGATCATTTGCCGCCCGACCGAAGATGAAGCCTGGGATGCGGCCCAGGCGCTGGTGGCCAACGTGACCGAAGCCCAGACTGCGTTCATCAAAAGTCATTACGGCAGTTCGGCGGCTAACCGCCGGGTTCAGGAGCTGGCGGACACCCATGGCGAAATGATCGCTCCGCATCTGTGGACTGGGATTACGCGCATTCGGCCTGGAGCCGGCATTGTGGTGGTCGGCAACCCCGAGCAGTGCGCGCAAACCTTGCAGCAGTTCATCGATCTAGGGTGCCATTCCTTCTGCCTGTCGGGCTATCTGCACGACGAGGAGTGTGTGCGCTTTGCGCGATGGGTGCGGCCGCTGATTGCCGCGCGCAATCCTGGGCGCATGCCGGATGTGCCGATCAGCGTCTAGTGCATTGCCGCCCCGTTGTGCGCTGGCACCAGACCAGGCTGCGCCACCTCGGACAGTCGGTCCCGCAGTCCGCTGTCGCGTCGGGTGGGTGACAGGACTGCGGCGCTGAGCGCGGCCTCGGATGCGCTCAACACCAGGCTGTGCCGCGCGCGGGTGATGCCGGTGTAGAGCAGTTCGCGCGATGCCGTCCGGGCGGGCAGGGGTGGCAGGATGACCGCAACACGGTCGAATTCAGAGCCCTGTGAGGTATGGATGGTCAGGGCATAAGCCGGCTCATGGGCGGGCAGTCGGGCGGGGGCGATGCTGCGATAGCCCTGTGGGTCCTGGCTGAACCAGACGCACAGCTCGCCTTCCTGGTTGGGCAGCACCAGCCCGACATCGCCATTGAACAGACCGAGCAGGTAGTCGTTCTGACGCACGATCAGCGCCTGGCCGATGAACCACGCTGATGCCGGTGGAGCTCCGACTTGCTGGCGGATCCAGTCGGACAGTCGCTGATTCAGGCTGCGGCTGCCATGGGGACCTTCTCGCACTGCGCACAGTGCCCGGAATTGGTTGAAGGCATGAGTGACCGCCGCGACATCGTGCGGGGCCTGTGCCAGCGCCAGCGCCAGTGGCGCGTACCCTTCGACCAGTGTCGTCCACAGGTGCGTGGCGCCGGGGGATGCCGTGTCGCTGATCCACGTGATGTCCGCCTGCGCGCTGGATGGGGAAGGCGCGCGGCGTACCGCAGACATGAGCGCTTCGGGTGAACCTTCGCGCACAGCATGCGCGAGTTGACCGATGCCTGAGCCTGCGTTGAAGCGATAGGTGCGGTTCAGCCAGACCACCGAGGCGTTCAGAGCGCCTGGGCTGGAGGAAATGTCGCACTGTACGTTCGATTGAGTGTGCTCGGGCAGTTCGGGTTGGGATGCGGATGGCGCGGAACCCAGGAGTGCATGGAGGGCGGCGCGCGATTGATCGGCGCTGATGGACTCTCGGCTGAGCTCGGCAAATACGGCACCCGCCTCCACCGAGGCGAGCTGGTCCTTGTCGCCCAGCAGCACGATGCGTGCGTGCTCGGGCACGGCTTCCAGCAAATGGGTGGCCAGCGCCAGATCAAGCATCGAAGCCTCGTCAACGATCAGGACATCGATTGGCAGCCGATGGTTCGCATGGTGCACAAAACCTGCGCCCTCAGGTCGCACGCCGAGCAGCCGGTGCACCGTGGAGGAGGTGGTGGGCATGCGGGCCTGCAATGCGTGTGGCAGATGGCCCGCACGGCTGCGGATGGCTTCGGTCATGCGCGCAGCGGCCTTGCCCGTGGGTGCGGCCAAGGCGATGCGTGCATCGGGGTGCTGTGCAAGCAGGCACGCCAGCAGGCTGACGACCGTGGTGGTCTTTCCGGTACCAGGCCCACCGCTGATGATCGTGAGCCGCCGTGTGAGCGCCAGCGCGACCGCAACGTGTTGCCCGTCGGGTGCCTCGGATGCGTGAGGATGATCGTCTGCGGGCAACAGGCTGTGCAGCAGCTGACGGGTCAGTAAACGATCGTGCTCGTTGAACAGATCGCCCGATGGCACGGCAGCCCGCAGCAATCGTGCGGCCAATCGGCTCTCGTAGTCGAAGTAGCGATGCAGATAGAGCCGGTCGTGATCGTCCAGCACCATCGGGCAGGCACTGGGATGCAGCGGTGTGCCTACGGTTCCGCTGTCCATCAGCGACTGGCGCAGGCTGCCCAGCGTGAGCGCAGGCGGATTGGAATCGGTGCGCTCGGGCGCAGCGGCATCGCGCGATGCGCTCAGGAGATCGTGCAGGGGCAGGCACACATGCCCCGCGCTGGTGGCCAGGCTGAGGCGGTGTGCGGCCAGCCACAGGCGCTTGAGTGCATCGGCCGGCAGTGCATCGCAGTGCTGTCGGGCCCATTGCACGACCTGCTCGGCAAAGCCGGCTGCCAGCCACTCGGGCGTTGAGGGTTCGAGGGATTGGATCATGGCGAGACCCCTGATCCGTCAATCAGATGGCCCAGCGCATCGATCAGTGACAGCGGTGGTCGGGTGGCATGCACGCCGCAGGCGCGGCCATCCGGGAGCATCCAGTCGGGCCGCACACCGCGCACGAAGAGATAGAAGACCTCGCCCATGTGGGTGTCGTAGTGATAGTGGGGCACACGCCGACCGAGGTACCGGTGCAACGCCAGGACGTAGAGCAAGGCTTGAAGGTGGTAGCCGTTGGCGGTCATGGCCTCGTCGAGCCGCGCGGGGGCATAGTCGCGCTGCTGCATACCCAGGTGGTTCGACTTCCAGTCGAGTACATGGAAGCGGCCATCGTGCTCGAAGACCAGATCGATGAAGCCGCGCAGATATCCCTGCAAGCTGCCGAATGCAAAGCTCGGCATGCCGTAGCCATG
Source organism: Burkholderiales bacterium UBA4615 (assembly GCA_002386465.1). GTDB lineage: Bacteria > Pseudomonadota > Gammaproteobacteria > Burkholderiales > Burkholderiaceae_E > UBA4615. The sequence goes on from DGIT01000109.1 coordinate 7,792, forward strand.
ATTTCTGAGCAGCGTGGCAAGTGCCGCGGCCTGCAGTGCCTTGGCGGGCAGTGCGAATTCGAGTTCAATGAGCCGCCGCTCATGCGCAATGTGTGTGAGCCTGAGCCCCGGCAGGATGGGCGTGTGCAGCACATGCTGGAGCATGTTGGCCACCATGGCGGGCAACTGGGCCGCCTCCTGGACCGTGCGTGCCCCGGGCGGATAGCGCCGCAGCGCCGCATCGATCGCCATCGGCCAGTCATCGCAGCGGGTGAAGTCGATGCGCTCGAAGACATCGTGCAAGCAATCACCGGCAGCTGCGCCGCGCGGAAATTGCAGAATGTCTTGCGACAGGTCGGCCGCCGGGTCTGTTGCGACGGGCCCGTCATCTGATGTTGCATGGGTCCGGGTCTGGCGTGCGTCATGGTCGACGGCGGATCCTTCGTGTCGCGCGCCATAGGCGAGGCTGCTGTAGCTGCCCAGCCGCCAGGCGCGGGGCAGGCTGGTGGGTGCCACGCGTGCTGCAACGAGTGGAAAGGGGGGCGGGCTGTGCAGCACGAGAGGCCTGGCGCCGCGCGCCGTGGGCAAGGAGGGCAATGGCGTGAGCGCCACATGGGGCGCGCATTGAGCTGCCCAGTGCGCCCAGGCCGACAGGATCCGGTCTTCGGAAAGCTTGTGCTGCAGCCAGTCCGTGGGCGACATCTGCTCCCCCGCTACGAGCCAATGCAGCAGGGTCCGACGGCTGCTGGCCGTGCTGGTGCGCTTGCGAAACAGACCCGTCACCAGATAGCAGCGATGCACGGCCCGCGTGAGTGCGACATAGATCAGCCGCATCTCTTCGGCAGCAGACTCCAGTCGGATGGCCTGCTTGAGGTCGTCGGCTTCGGTCTTGTCGAGCGGCTCGCCGCGCAGATCCCAGACCGGCTGGCCGGTTGCATCGTGATATTCCTCGCCCAGGAGCGGCTTCTGGCGCGGGTTGCTGCCCGCATCCCACAGGAACGGACAAAACACCACGGGAAATTCCAGCCCTTTTGAGCGATGCACGGTGAGGATCTGCACCAGGTTACGATCAGACTCCAGACGCAGTTGCGCAGCATCGCCTGCGTCATCCAGGCTGCGCCGGGTTTGCAGCCAGCGCAGCAGGGCATCGGGCGCAGGGTGTTCGGCCGCGGCTTCGTGTAACAGCTCGGTGAGATGCGAGAGGTTGGTGAGGCGGCGCTCGGCGTCATCGCGGGCAAGCATGCGCAGGCTCACGCGCATCTGCTCCATCAGTTGACGAAGCATCACGCCGATGCCGCGCTCGAACCACAGCTGACGCCAGTTGGAGAAGCGTGTGATGTGCTCGGTCAGGGCGACGGTGTTGTGCGAAAGCTCATCGATGTCGAGTGCGCTCAGCCCGATGAGATCGGTGGAAAGTGCGGTGCGCAGCAGCCCGTCGCGCCGTGGCTCGAGCACCGCACACAGCACCTGCTCCAAGCCTTCCGCGTCGGGGCTTTGAAAGACGCTGGCCTGGGACAGCTCGACGCTGCCAACACCGACCAGCGCGAGTGCCTGGCGCATCTGCAGGCCCTGTGCGTGGCTGCGCACGAGGATGGCGATGTCGCCCGCCTGCAGCGCCCGGTTGTCGTAGTGCACCTGGCCTAGTTGGGCACCATGGAGGAGGTCGAGGATTTCGGCTGCGCAGGCACGCACGACGGCCTGCCGCGCTGATGGTTTGTCGAGCCGGTCGCCTTCATGTTCACCCGGCAATGTCCAGACCTGCATCGCAGCGCGCGCGTGTGCAGGAATGATCTGGCCATCATCCGGGAGCGGGCGTGTATCCCGGAACGGGCGGCGGGTATGCGCGCCCAGGCCGACCGGGTGATAGCGCAGACCGTCGAGCATGAAGGCGCGCGGATTCGCCCCAAACAGTGGGTTGAGGGCGTTGAGCAGGGCGGCGCTCGAGCGCTGATTGTCGGTCAGGGTAAAGCTTGCGCCGGCATGCGCGCGAGCCTGCAGATAGGTATGCAGGTCGGCGTTGCGAAAACTGTAGATCGCCTGCTTCGGGTCGCCGATCAGGAACACGCAGGCCGTGTCGCCCTGCCAGATGCTGCGAAAAATCGCGAATTGCAGTGGGTCGGTGTCCTGGAATTCATCGATCAGAGCAACGGGAAAGCGTTCGGCCAGGGCACCGGCAAGCGTCGGATAGTGGGGCGACGCGAGTCGCTCATGCAGGTTGCTGAGCATGTCGTCAAAGGCGATCACACGACGCTCGCGCTTGAGCGCGCGTACGGCCTGTGGGGCTGACTCGAGCAGCCTGCGAAACAAGGTCAGGCGTCGTTGAGACAGGGTGGCCCTGGCCTGGTCTGTTGCCTGCAACAAGTGCTTGGCTTCATCGAAAAACCGGTGTGGCAGGGGCGCAGGCTGACCCTTTTTCGGGATGAGCCGCTCGGTGCTGAACAGCCCGAGCTTGTCGAAGTCGGTCGGCCAGGCGAGTGGGTCGACCGTGGCCAGGGCCTGGTCCCATTGGCGAGTGGCCGTTTCAACGCTTGCTGCGTTGTAGGACCTTGCGTTCAGCCGTGGCAGCGACGTGCTGATGCAGTGGAGGATGTCTGTGCGCTCGGTTTGCCAGGTGTGTCGAGCCTGCCCGTGCAGCCTGATCAGTTCGGCACGCTCCGTTGCGCCAAAGGGTGTGGATGGCGTATCGGGCGGCCAGATCAGGGTGGACATCGGTCGGCTCAGCCGACGCTTGAGCAGGGCAGCCAGACGCTCGGGCGAATCGCCGCAGGTGGAGAGCCAGGCGGCCAGGTCGGCATCCGGGCACTGCGCCACGTGTTGCCGCCAGAAATCGTGTACCACCTCCGCTCGCAACGCTGAGTCGTCGCGCAGGAGTTCCAGCGAGAGCGGCATGCCGGCGCTGAAGGAGGCATCGCTGAGTGCACGCTGACAAAAACCGTGGATGGTGAAAATGGCGGCTTCGTCGAAGCCTTGCAGTGCCTCCTGCAGGGCTTCGCGCAGCGACGTGGTGCTGCGACCCTGTTCGATCAGCGCGGACAGGCAGGTGACAATGAAGGGGTCGGTGTCCTGGGGTGCGTGTTCCAGCCAGGCAAGGGCCTGAAGCAGGCGGGTGCGGATGCGCTCACGCAGTTCGGCCGTGGCGGCATTGGTGAACGTGACGACCAGAATTTGCGCAACGCCGAGCTTGCGCTCAAGGAGCAGGCGCAAGTACAGGCCGCACAGGGTCCAGGTCTTGCCTGTGCCAGCTGAGGCCTCGATCAGATTGACGCCGTGCAGCCCGCATGCGACGGCATTCATGGGCTCAGGGCTGCTCAAGCGTGTGCTCCATGAGAGGGCCGAAGACCTCGCGCGCCAGTGCGATAAAACGATGATCGAGCGGGTCGCTGCGACCCCGCAGGGCCAGCCTCCAGGCCGGATCCTGTGATTCGCTCCAGCCACGGTCCTGGTGTGGTGCCCAGATCTTGCGTGCCTCTGACAGCCGCTCCCCGCTGTTCATGAAGGCCCAGGCGGTCTGCGGAAAGACTGGCAACGGTTCGCTCAAGCCCTGCCGGTACAGGGCCAGCAAGCGCTGCAGATGGGCGGTGGGGTCCTGGGGCATCTGCAGCTGCAACAGACCGTCCTGGGCAATGAACAGGGCCTGTGGCGCCATGCCGGCGGGCGACTGCACACCGGCAAGGAGCAGTGTGATCCAGGCGCTCAGCCGGTCTGTGGCCCGCAGGGGCGCATACCGCCAGGCCAACACGCCGGAGGCACGCAGATCGGTGAAGTGGGCCGTGATCTGCCAGCGTTCACCGTCCAGCATGCATGAGCACTGCACGCTGTGGGCGGGTAACTGTGGTGCGTGGCGAGATGCCCGCACTCGCTCGGCAAAGGCCTCGAGTGCGGCGAGCTCGGTGCCGAGTGCCTGTTCGCCGAGCGCGCCTGCCGGCAGTTCCAGGCCGGCACGCGCAGCGGTGTGCAGCTGCTGCGCGGTCTGTCCTTGCAGCATCGCGGGCAACAGACGGGCCGCCAATGACCGCCGTGCGGCGGCTGTCACGATGAAGGGCTCGTCGTCTTCGAGGGCGTCTTGGGTATCGGCCAGGCTCAGGCCCAGTCGATGGGTGAGGAGCGCACGGGCCGGGTGTCGGAAAAATGCGATCAGGCGCTCGAGGGGCACGTTGCGCCAGGCTGAATCCGGTGACGGCAGCGGTGAGGCGAAAAATGCCGGTGCCTGCGAGGGCTGGTCACGATCGGTGCCGTCTTCTTCATCGGAATCGGAGGCATCAAGGATGTCGGGGCCGTCGGCCGGGTCAGGGTCATTGCCTGGGCGAGGGGCATCAGCCGCTTCGATTGCGTCGGGCTGCGTGAGCGTGGCCTGCTGTGGGCTGGCGCGCCTGGCCTTCAGAGCGCTGGCGAGTTCGGTGTTGAAGCTTTGCAGTCGGGAATCGGTGCCGGAGGCCGGCGGCGCAAAGGCTTCAGGGGCAAAGGGCTGCAGGGTGTGGTGCACGACGAGTTGCGTGCGTACCGGCTCGGCGGCAGCGGCCCGTGCGACGGTTTCCAGCAGCTCGCTGATCATTACCGAAGGCGGCAGGGGGGCGTTGTCGCGGATGCTATGGCCGGTGTAGCTCAAATAGAGCATGTGACGTGCGCTCAGCAGCAGATCGAGAAAAAGGTTGCGGTCGTCGATGCGGCGCTGCCGGTCGCCAGGCTGCGGCTGCAGTGCGATCAGGTCGAATTCCGCGGGTGCTTGCGTACCCGGGAAGCTGCCGTCATTGAGCCCGATGACGCACACCACGCGGTAGGGCAGGGCTCGCAGCGCGCTCATGGAGGTGAACGTGACGGCGCCAGACGGTACGCCGCCCCGGGCGGGGTCATCGAGCACGGTTTGCAGGGCGCTACGCACGACCGGCAGGCTGACTGACTGCGTCAGGCCACCGGTGTGCATCTGGGTGATCAGCTGATGCAAGGTGTTGCGCAGCTCGCGCCAGTCGTCGAGTTGATCGTCATGGGGCGTGATGAAGGTGTTCAGCGCATCGTCGAGCAGGCTGCGCCAGGCGTCTGGCCTGTGAGGCCGACTGGTGCGATCGCGCAGGGCGTGAAGGCTCTGGGTAAACCGCCACAGGCGGCCCAGGGCCTGCGCTGCCTGACCTTGAGCGCCGCCGCTTGGAAGCTGCCCCTGAAAGGGCACGGGGCTTGCGTCGGGCAGCGCATAGCCCAGGAAGAGCCGCCGTAGCGCGCTCTCAAGGGTATGCGCCGCATGGGCAGGCAGATTCAGACTGGTGAGGTGCTCGGCATCAAAGGCCCAGCGAAAGCCGCTGCTGCGCATCCAGGTGTGGATCTGCTGCAGGTCTGCTTCATCCAGACCGAAGCGCCGTGCGACGGTATCGTGCTGCAGGACGCTGAATACTGCGCTGGCCGTGACGCGGGAGCCAATGAGCGCCAGTACTGCGAGCAGCGCGCTCGCTGGCGCATGCACGCGGCTGCGCGCCCTCCCGGTGATCGTCCAGTCGATGCGCCGGCCTTCGGGGACGCTGCCGAACACGCCTTCAATGAGCGGCGCAGCCGATTCCAGATCGGGAGTGACGACCAGCACCTCCCATGGCTTGAGTGCGGGCAACCCCGGGTCATCGCCAGCAAAAAGCCCGAGCAGGCAATCGTGCAGGACTTCGAGTTCGCGGGTGAGGCTGTGGCAGACGCGGACCTCCAGGCTGCGGTCGGTGGCGGACAGGCTGAGCGTGCCGGCTTCAAGCGGGGCCAGCGTGAGGATGGAGGTCTGCAATTGCGCAAGCAGACTGTGCCCCTCGGGTGCATCGAAGTGGGCGTCGTCTGTCATGTGCTCGCCGAAGCGGTCGATGAGCAGCCCGACATGGGATTGGGTCTGCGTCCCCCATGCGTTGAGTAACGCATGCCCGGCCTCATGGCCGGCCGAGCTTCGGGCGCCACCCTGCTGCTTGAGCCAGGTGAGCGTGCGGGGGGCGAGCAAGTCGAACCAGAAGGCCTCGCAGGGGTTGAGCACATACAGGTGCAGGGTGCACACCTGACCGATGGCTCGCAGCAGATCGAGATGCAAGGGCGCAATGGCGGGCAGCGCGAACACATGCGCTTCGGTTGGCAGTCCCAAGGCCTGAGCCTCTTCCTGGCTCATGTGGCTCAACGCGGCGATGAAGGCTTTGACCGGGTCCTGGGTGGGCAGGGCCAGTTGTGCATTGAGGCGCCGCCAGAGCTCGGCCTGCCAGGCCTGATCGGCCAGTGCATCAGGAGAGGTATGCGCCGGACCAGCCGGCAGGCCTTGCTGCCAGCGTTCGAGCCAGTGCGGCCGGTAGGTGACATAGTCCTCGAGCAGGCTGGCTACTTGCCGGGCGAATTCCAGGCGCATGACCTCATCGGATGCCTGCAGCCAGGCATTCAGACGCGGATGGCTGCGTACCCAGTCAGACGCTTCAAGAGTCTGATAGACCCGCCAGGTCAGGACTGGGGCGGCGAAGGGGGAGTCATCGGCCACATGCGTGACCCGTCCGATCTGGCGCCACAGCCACTGCGCCAGATATCCGAACTGCAGATTGGCGGCGATGCCATGCTGCTCGGCTGCGGCCAGTGTGAGGTCACGGCGCAGGGCAGTACTGGGAACGATGATTTGCTGCGCGGTGAAAGGATCGCCCGGGGCTTGGCCCAGGCGCTTGAGCAGCGCGTGGCGCAGGCGTTCGTAGCGGTTTGAGAAATGCAGGTGCAGCATGGGCAGCAGGTTAACCCGGGGCTGGCTCATGGCGTGAGCCATGGTCCTCCGATATGCCTTGTGCCGATCGCCTCATGCGTGATGGCCCCTGCACGCAGGCGTTGCGGCAGTGTGAAACTTATGCGGACTTTTTCGGCTTGCCCGGTGCACGCATCGGGAACCAGTCTTGTGCGAAGGCCCGATAGTCCTCAGCGCTGGCGTCTTCATGCAGGGACGATTCCCGCTCGTCCCAGAAGTCGTCCCAGAGTTCGAGCAGATCGGCCTGCATGCGGTGAGGCGCATTGTGCTCAAGCCAGGTGCGTGCTTTGGACTTGGGCGGGCGCGAGACCAGCTCGGTGTCGAGCAGTCGATCGGCTGTGCGCTGACTGAAGGGCGCTTTGTCGGTCACGCCCATCACGCCCTGCAGCATCACGAGCAGCAGACGCGGTTCGTCGGTATGTCCGCGCGTCAGTGTCTGCCAGTGCGTGGTGGTGCGTTCATCATGGTCGGCCACTTCATCCAGAGCGTCATCAGGCAAGGCCAGCACTTCATGCAGGCGATTGACTGAGGGATCACCGGCGGCCAGCACATGCAGCGGCGTGCTCGGGTCGGTGATGAGCGCAGCCAATGCAGGGGCCATCTGAACCCAGACGGCTTCCAGTTCGGCCTTGTGCGCCGGTGGCAGGACGCGCGGCGGCTTGCCGAGCTTGGCGGGCGCTTTGCGGGCTGCAGCCAGCAGCGTTTCCAGTTCGCCCGAATGGCGCGGCCAGGCCTTGGTGCGGCCTACCGCCAGCACGAAGAGTCCGGTCATGATGACTTGCTCGGGTTCGTGCCAGGCCTCGGGGGCACGTCCGCTCAGGGTCGCAGACAAGGCGCGGGCGGCTTCACGCCGGGCGCGCACACGGTCGGCTTCTTCTTGCTGCGCACGGAATTCCTCGAAGCTGTAGCGGGCCCAGGCGGACACGACTTCTTCTTCGAAGCGGCGCTTCTGTTCGGCGTCGAGCTGGTCTGGGTCGGCCCCTTCGCGGCTCGCCAGGATGCGCTTGATGGATTGCGAAGCGCCTCGGGTATGGGCCAGCAGTCCGCGATCGGCGATCGATCGTGCGGCCAGGCGCAGATCGCCTGCGCTGACCTCCTGCAGATGCAAGTTCACCAGCCCCAGCATGCTGCGCTGCGCACGGTCGAGGTCGGCGCGCAGATTTTCCGAGCCCAGGATCGAGGCGATCTTGCGCATGGCGCGTGTGCCTTCCTGAACAATGGCCGCACGCACTTCGGGCGTGATGATGCCGGCGGCCGTGCCGTGTGCCCAGGCGCGCTCAAAGAGTGTGCGATCGTCGCGAGTGGCCAGACGGTTCACAGCACGTCGTCCTCATCGTCTTCGGCGCTGGCGGCGGCTGCAGCGGCTGCCGCTGCGGCTGCGAGCGCAGCCACCTGAGCCTGCTCGGCCAGTGCCTGCCGGTACTTGCGCCGCAAAATTTCCAGGATTTCCCGAAAGATCTCGTAGTGGTCTGCACGCAGGCGCCAACCCAATTCGCGCCAGTCATGGTCTTCGACTTCGCTTTGCCGCACCATCGTGCGGCGTACGCGGTCGTCAGGCTCACCGACATCGAGGTCGCTGTCCTCTGCGGGAATGCCTGAGAAGTCTTCGCCTTCGAACTCGGAATAGGTGCCGTTTCGAAAGAAGTATTCGATTTCCTCGTGACGGTCCGCGAAATAGTCGACCAGTGCGGCCACGCCCTCTGGCGTACTGCCCAGCACTTCGATGAAATCGTCGGTGCGTGCGGCGTCGGCAAAGACGACCGCGTTGATCATGCCCTTGAGCGACTCGTGGCCGCGTTCGCGATACCCCGACTCCAGGCTGACTGCCGCCAGGAATTGCGCGGGCGAGATCAGCTCGCTGATGATCGAGCCGCGCGAGGCGTCGTGTTCGCGCAGGATCGCGACCAGATCGCGCGGCGCCATTTCGTCGATGACCCGCGCCAGTGCGAAATCGCCTTCCTGATCGGCCACGGTGGCGAGCGCACGCTCGGCGCTGTCGATGTTGCCCTCGAACACCATGTTCGAGACGGTTTTCACGATGGGGTGCGTCATTCGGGTTGCCTGCGATCGAAGCCCTGGTCTTCGAGGAAGTCTTCACCACTGGCATTGGGGTCGCCGGCCTCGTCGCTGCCATCCTCGTCATCGCCCAGGCCGGTGCCCGTACGTCGCGTGCCATCGTCCTCAGCCCAGGCCTCAGTGCCGGTCTCCTCGGATTCCGTCTCATCGCCTGCATCGTGCAGATCAGCCGACGCACGCCGCATGGCGCCGCGCCCACCCGCACCGCTCAGCACAAATTCCATCCCGACCGTGCTAGAAAGAAAGTCTTCGCCGCCTTCTTCAGCAAGCACCTGATCGATCATGGTCTGGGCCCAGCCGGCAATACCGATGTGCTGCGCCAATTCACCCCAGGGCAGGAATCCACCAGGCTCGCGTTGCAGCAGATCGTGCAGGGCCGCGCGCCGGGGCGCAGGAAATTCAAAGGCGCCATGAAAGGCGCTCGCCACCATTTCGGGGCTGTAGCTGATCATGGGCAGCAGGGCGCTGAAGGCCTTGCGCTTGTCGCGCAGTCGGGCCTGCAGCACGTTGCGCCCTTCGGAGTCATCGCGCAGGTCGTCAATCTCGGCCTGATAGCGCTCGCACAGGTCGTGGAAATAGGCTGAGAGACTCATTCGATGTCCTCGAGGTAGGACTCGAACATGCGGCGCGCCACCGCGACCGGGTCATCGAGCAGGTGTTTCTGACGCTTTTCGTCATGCGCCCGGCGGCGTGTGTCGTCGCTCAGCAGTTCATAGGCGGCCTGCGCCTCGCGAAAACGCTGCGCTGCATCCGGGGCGGCATTGCGATCAGGGTGATAGAACGACGCTTTACGGCGAAAAGCGCGCTTGATGTCCTCGGCAGAGGCGCCGGATGGCACACCGAGCGTGTCGTAGGGATCGGCGGTGGGGAGGTCCAAAGCGGGTCGGATATAAGCGAAGCGGGGCACCTCGAACGTCGGATTATAGTCCGCGGGCGAGGCCAGCCTCTGAAAGGGGCTGCCGCCGCGCGGCTCGCATGGCATGCCATGCGAGCGACGCAGCGGTACCGTTCAGCTGGCCGGGCGAATGCCGGCCATTTCGATCGGCGCGTAGTAATCCCGCTCGCCCAGGGCGTCTACGCGTGCCCAGAAGTCGGGGCCTGCCGCCAGACCGCGGGCATCCTTGGGAGCCGCCTGGCGCCAGATGCTCCACGACTCCGGGTGAAGGCGTACCGCTTCGTCGAATGCCTGCCGCGCGGCCTGCGCCTGGCCCTGGCGTTGCAGATGCTGGCCCAGCCTGAAGTGCGCATGGGCCTGCGCAATCTGCGCCGAAGCCTGTGGCAGACGACTCGCCGCAGTGGGCGCATCCAGCACATGCTGGCTGCTCGCGCCGTGGCGGGCCCAATCGCGGACCGCATCCATGTAAACCGACTTGATGCGCTTGCGCTCGGCCATGACGGCCTCGGGCAGGGCACCGGTGGAACGGTCCATGAATCTCAAACCATTGCCTGATCCGGCCGTTTCCGGCGGGCGCACGATACGGCCGCTTTCATCGATCCAGACGGCCTGCGGCACATTCACCAGGTTGAACAGATCGGCGACATGGTGGTCACGATCAATCAGACAGGGGTAGGTCGGGGAAGACGCTTCGATCCAGGCGCGTGCTGCCTCGGGCTGATCCAGCGCCACGGCGATCACGACAAAGGACTGATCGGCGAGTGATTCGAACAGTGCCTGCCACACGGACAGGTCGGCTCGACACCCTCACCAGGAGGCCCAGGTCGCCAGAAAGACTTTGCGTCCGCGATAGTCGGAGAGGCGATGCATCCTGCCCGACAGGTCGGGTAATTCGAAGTCGGGCGCCTGCAAGCTGGTCAGCGCCTCACTGCGCTGGGCCGCGCCGGTGCCCAGCACCCAGGTCGAGCCAGTCTCGTCATGCACCACAGGGTGCCCCATGTGAGCCCACACGGCTGCCGCATCGATGCGATCGTCGCGGACCCAGTCTTTCGCACCGGCGCGAGGCAGCGGCACACAGACCGGCCCCTGGCACAGGCCTTCGGGCTTCCAGGCCCAGCCGGTCACAGACTCAAGTTCGGCTGCATCGAGCCAGAGGGATTCGCCCTGCGCCCGCCCGGAGGGCAGGTGGGCTTCGCGTTGTTCATGCAACAGCGTGATCATGAGCAGATGGACTCCGATGAGAGGTGAATGGGTCAGGCGAGCAACTGCATGGAGCGGACTTCACCGAATTCGCGTGGCAATTTCGCCCAGGTCAGACCGCCGTCGAGGCTTCTGAACAACTGCCCCAGATTGGTGACGGTGAACACGACCTGAGGGTTTGAGACATGCGAGACGACACACCACGGTGTGCTGTTGATCGGCCCGGGCAGTCCGACGTCGTGCCAGCTTGTGCCGTAGTCAACCGAGCGCAACAGGCGCCCGGTGGAGCCGGGCGGGCCATTGCCGTTGGTCAGAAACAGCGTGCTGTCGCCATCGGCCCGGGCCGTGATGCTGCGAGTGTATTGCCACGGGGCGTCCAGAGGCTGGAAGGTCCAGTGGAGCCCGCCATCGTCACTGCGATGCAGGCCCTTGTTGGTCGTGGCGTAGACGGTTGTGTTGACGTGCTGTACGACAGCGAGTCCGTGGATGTCACCCGACAGCAGACCCTGATCCAGGCGCGTCCAGGTGCGCCCCCGATCGGCGCTGCGATGCACCGCATCGATTTCAACGCCTGCCCAGAGCGTATCGGGGTGTGTCGGATCGAAAAGCACCTGGGTGACCCGTGGTCGGCCCACAAACACGCAGGTCTGCGCGAGCGTGGCCTGCGCGGTGTGCCACGAGCGCCCGCCGTCCTCTGAGACAAACAAGGCGGCGGGGTGGGTGCCGGCCACGATCACGTTGGCATCGCGTGGATCCTGCGCCAGCGCCCAGGTACACAGCGCATCCAAGGGCCCGGGCAGGTGCGTCCAGGTGCGGGAGGCTTCCGACCACCGATACAGACCCGAGTCGGTGCCAGCCAGCAGTTCGCCCGGGCGATCCGGGTGGCTGCACAGCGCCCAGACGCGGGCTTCGAGGTACAGGCCCGATTCGGAATAGGGACGCTCCCACGTGTCGCCCAGATCACGACTGAACCACACCGAGGTGCCGGCCGTGCCAACGCAAAGAGTGGGTGGGTTCATGGGCTGGGCCGCCGCAGGCGGACTGGCTGATGGCCGAAGCCGATCAGTCGATGGTAGGCGTGGCCATCAACCTGGTCAACGCGACGTCTTGTGTGATGGATCGAGCAGCCGACTGTGCAGCCAATCGAGCGACCGGCACGTCTTGCTGGCCCGCATGGCGGCCCGCGTTAGACTGCCTGGATATCACAGGCTGAACGGGGCGGGGAGACAACATGCGCATGCAGGACAAGGTGGTCGTGCTGATCGGCGCCGGGCAAAGTCCCGGAGAAGGCGTGGGCAACGGGCGCGCTGCCGCGCTGCTCTACGCACGCGAAGGCGCGCGGGTGCTGTCGGTCGACCGCGATCTGTCGGCGGCGCAGGCCACGGCCGATGCCGTGACAGCGCAGGGCGGTGCCTGTGAGGCCCTGCAGGCCGATGTGCGCAGCGAGGCGGCGATGGCTGCTGCCATTGCGCATGCTCAGGCCCGCTTCGGCCGGATCGATGTCCTGCACTACAACGTCGGGGTGAGCCTGTCGGGCGGTGATCGCAACATGTTCGAGATCTCCGAGGAGGCCTTCGACAATGTCATGGCGATCAACTTGCGCGGCTATGTCATGGCGGTCAAGCATGTGCTGCCAATCATGCGCGTCCAGCGCTCGGGCGCGATCGTGGCGATCTCATCGGTGGCGGCCTGGTCGAGCACCTATCCCAATGTGGCCTACAAGACCAGCAAAGCGGGCATGGTGGCGTTCACCGAGCAGGTCGCCCGACAGAATGCCGAATTCGGTGTGAGAGCCAACGTGGTGCTCCCCGGTCTGATGGATACCCCGATGGCGGTGGACACGCGGGCGCGCGAGTGGAATCGGCCTCGCACTGAGATTGCGGCGGCCCGCGACGCCAAGGTGCCTTTGCGCCGCAAGATGGGGACTGGTTGGGACACCGCCCATGCGTGCCTCTTCCTGGCCAGCGATGAGGCGCAATTTGTGACAGGCGTTGCATTGCCGGTTGATGGCGGTGCAAGCCTGCGCGGCGGCGACTGAGCCGGCCCCCAGCCCTTATACTGGGCTGAACCGCAGAAAGGCCAAAGGGACTTCAGCCCGCGCGTTTGGCCTGAACCTGCGCGCTCAACGGCGCGTTCTTCACCACACAAGGTTTTTTCACCATGTTTGACCTGCTGATCTCCCATGCGCGCATCCACGACGGACAGGGTGGCGAACCCTTCGACGGTCAGGTGGCGGTGCGCGACGGGCGTATCGCCGCGGTGCGCTCTGCAGGCTCACTGATTGCAGCAACCGAAGCACGCGAGCATGTCGATGCCCGCGGTCTGACGCTGATGCCCGGCATCATCGACAACCACACGCACTACGACGCGCAAATCACCTGGGATCCGTACCTGGATCAGTCGGTGGGCATGGGCGTGACCACCGCGATCATCGGAAACTGTGGCTTCACGATTGCGCCCTGTCATCCGGATGCGGCCTCGCGTGACCTGGTCACGAAGAACCTCACCCAGGTCGAAGGCATGTCGCTCGCCAGCCTGCAAGCCGGGATCCGCTGGAATTTTGAGAGTTTTCCGCAATACCTTGACCAGATCGAGGCGGGGGGGTGCGCCATGAATCTGGCGGCTTTCGTGGGCCATTCCACATTGCGCACCTATGTGATGGGCACCCAAGGCTCGGATCGCGCCGCTACCCCTGAAGAAGTTGCCCGCATGCAGACCCTGGTCGATGAGGCGCTTGCAGCGGGCGCAATCGGCCTGGCCTCCACCACGACCACCTCCCACAATGCCTTCGATGGTCGTCCGATGCCTTCAAGGCTGGCCGACTGGTCGGAATTTCTCGCACTGGCCCAGCCGCTTCGTGCGCGCAACCAGGGTGTTTTCATGATGACCAAGGGACCGTCCACGCCGGTGCCCATGCTCGAGACCTTCGCTGCAGAATCCGGGCGCCCGGTGCTGGTGGCGGCCTTGCTCCACTCGGCGATTACGCCCCAGGGCGTCTTCGATGATCTTTCGGCGATTCACGATGCCAATGCCCGTGGTCGGCATATGCGGGGCGCGGTGGCCGCCACGCCACTGGTGTTCGATTTCAGTTTTGAATCACCGTATCCCCTGGAGCCCCTGAATGCCTGGAAGCCGGTGTTTGGCCTCAAGGGCGAGGCGCTCATGGCGAAGATGCGCGATCCTGTCCTGCGACAGGCGATCCGCGATGAGCTGAAAACCCCGGCGCGCAGGCTGTTTGCGGGCAACTGGGACCTGATCCATGTGCTGCAGCCGGTGGACCGGTCCCGAGACGGTCTGATTGATCGCACGATCGGCAGCATTGCGCGAGAGCAGGGCGTCGATCCGCTGGATTGCCTCTTCGATCTGGCGCTCTCCGAGCAACTGGGCACGCTGTTTTCGCTTACGGCCTTCAACCATGACGAACAGGCGGTGGCCAAACTGCTCAATCACTCCGACAGTCTGATATCGCTGTCAGACGCGGGCGCGCATCTGTCGTTTCTGGATGATTCCGGCTTCGGGCTGCACCTGCTGGGCCATTGGGTGCGTGATCAGGCGGCTATGCCGATGGCAGAGGCAGTGCGCAGGCTCACCAGCGCCCAGGCCGAGTTTTTCGGTATTCGGAATCGCGGGAGCATTCGCGAGGGCATGGCGGCCGATTTGCTGCTGTTCGATCCGCAGGCGGTCGGACGCGGTGCGCGCACGCGCGCCAACGATCTGCCTGCGGGGGCCACCCGCGTGGTGACGCAGTCCCGCGGGGTGCATGGCGTATGGGTCAATGGTGTGCGGGTCGCCGATGCCCAGGGCGTGCTGCACCGCGAACTGCCGGGCAAGTTGCTGCGATCATGGCACTGAGTCTTTCGATCAAGGCGGACGTCCAGGAAATCGCCCGAGCGTCTCAGTGGCTGGCGCAAGCCGGTGAGGCGCTCAAGCTGCCCGAGACGCAGGTGCGACGCCTGGATCAGTGTCTCGATGAGTTGCTTGCCAACGTGGTTCACCACGGGGGCGCACAGGCGGCCGCGTCGGATGTGCGACTCACTCTGACGGTGTCGGATGCCGCAGCCCAGACGCGTGAGGCCACCCTGACAGTGGACGATGGCGGCCCAGCATTCGATCCGACAACCCATCAGACGAAAGCGCTTCCTGAGGATCTGATGGATGCCGAGCCGGGTGGGCTGGGCATCATGATGGTCCGAGAGTTCTCGGACCGGCTGGCCTACCGCTACGCTAACGGGCGTAATTGCCTGGAGGTCACCGTGAGCTGGGTGGCCTGAACGGGTTGCCTGATCAGGCCAAGTTGCACGCAGCCTCCTGGGATACACTGCGCAGGCTACAGTTAGTGGTTTCAAGTGCATCACTAGGTCGTCTCTCCACCTAAACTTTCCTGTTGAGTTGAAACGCCATGTCGAATCCTGCTCATTACGCTCCGATCGGACGCTTGGATGGCTCGAACGCCGCAGCCGCCGAAAAGGACCTGCTTGCGCTGTTCTCGCAGGCCGGGGCCAATGTCGAAGTGGACCTGTCCAAACTTGACTATGTCAGCAGCGCCGGGCTTCGTGTGTTCCTGGCGGCAGCGAAGGCGGCCAAGGGCAACGGCGGCACGCTGGTGCTGCGCGGTCCCAAGCCTGCTGTCCTCGAAGTGCTGCAGATCAGCGGGTTTGATCGCATCCTCAACATCCAATCCTGAGGCGCGCCATGACGACCTCCCCTGCAACGCCGACGCGACTGACGCTTGCCGAAGAGCTTTTGTTGATCGCACTCGATGACGAAACCGGCACTGTGATGCACTTGCCGCCTCTGGCGCTGGAGCTGGGACTGGCTGCGGCATTGGTCGGTGAACTGACACTCGAGGGCAGGGTGGACACCGACCCAAGTCGTTTGTTCGTGACCTCCAAGGCGCCGCTGGGAGATTCGATCCTGGACGAAACGCTGGCTGATATCGTCAGCGAGCCCAAACAGTTGTCCTCCGAGGCATGGTTGCGGCGGATCGCCGAAGAAGGTCCGGTGCTGCGTGATCGCATTACTCAGCGTCTGGTCAATCGCGGGGTGTTGCAGTCGGTTGAAAAGCGTCTGATGTGGGTGTTTCGCACGCGTGTCTATCCGCCTACCAGCGGGATCGAGGAGCGTGAAGTCAAGAGCCGCATCATGACTCTGCTCAACAACGACGACATTCCAAGCCCGCGTGACGCTTTGCTGGTGGGCTTGCTGCGTGCCACTGGAATGTTTGATCTGCTGTTGGGCGAGCCCGAGCAGGTGCGCCTGCGCGACCGGATCGACCAACTGGCCAATCTCGAAGAAATCGGGCGTTCCCTGAATCAGACCGTGGCCGCACTCCAGGTGGCGCTGGCCTCGGCCTACATGGGTCCGGTCTAAGTCCGTCGCCCTGTCGCGCTTCGGCATGCCGCCCGATGGGGCGCATGCCGACCGCCGCACTCGGGTCAGATGATCCGACCAGACCGCATCATGGCTAAGGCCGCAGCGACCAATGCAAGGCAGGTTGCCGCCACTGACAACAGCGCGCCGATTTCCATCTCTTTTTTCTCGGTCACGAATCGACTGTTCAGTGACCGGTAGATGCGCTCCAGTTCGCCCGCGCTGGCGGCCTGGAAGTACTCTCCTCGTGTGAGGTCAGCGACCGTCTTGAGTACAGCTTCATCCAGACTCACGCGCATCGACCAGCCATCCGAGCGCATGACTTCGCCTTTTGCAGTCCCGATCCCCACTGTGTAGACCCGCACCCCGCGGCCGGCAGCAAGCTTGGCTGCAGCCACTGGATCGGGGCCGGCCGTCGATTGTCCATCGGTCATCAGCACGATCACCGCCGAGTCGAACGAGCCCGGTTCAACCGCAGGCGTCTCACCGCTTTGTGCTGCTGAGGCGCTCCCGCCCGCGCCACGTGCAGCATCGCGACGGGCTTCACGTGATCCTGGCAGGGAGCCGCTGGCTTGCTGGCGCGTGACGCTGTTCAGATCGATCCCGGCTCCCGGAAAGATGGCGGCGAGCGACACCACGATTGCGCTGCCAATTGCAGTGCCACGCTGCGGCTGCAGACGCTCGATCGCTTGCAGAATGTCCTCGCGCCGATCAGTCGGCGGTTGCACCAGCGAGGCAGTGCCGGCGAAGCCGACGATGCCGATGCGCGTGCTGCGCGGCTGTTGCGCGATGAAGGCGCGCGCGGCTGTTTGCGCCGCCGCCAGGCGATTGGGCGCGATGTCGTTGGCGCGCATGCTGCCCGAGGCATCGATGGCGAGGATCACGGTCTCATGCGGTGACGGCAGCGTGATGACCGATGCCGGGCGGGCGGCAGCCAGGCACCAGAGCACGCCAGCGGCCAGGGCCAGGACAATCGGCAGCTTGCTCACCCAGCGGCGCGCTGCGATCGGCGCGCCACCAGGCGTTTTCAACCCCGGCCAGGCAGACCGGCTGCCCCGACGGGCCCAGCGCATCGCCACCCAGGACAGCGGTACAAGCGCTGCCAGCAGCCAGAGCATTTGAGGCCAGATAAAGCTCATGGCGCACCCGTGGCGACAGGCGCTAGATGCGCCGGCAAGGAACCGGCGCTGGCGAGCCGGCTGCGCTGACGACGCAGGTCGGCAAAACGCAGGACGGCGTCGGCCAGGTCATCAGTGGTACCGACCTCCAGTGAGTCCACGCCAGCGTGCATCAGCCCCTGGCGAACCGCTTCCTCGCGGCGCTGCGCTGCGGCTCCAAATCGGCGGCGGAATGCTTTGTCCTCGGTATC
>DGIT01000110.1 GCA_002386465.1 Burkholderiales bacterium UBA4615
ATTGCAGTTCACCACGAAGATCAGGTTATCGAGATTTTCGCGAGCTGCGAGGCTGATCGCGCCGAGCGACTCGGGCTCATCCATCTCACCGTCGCCGCAGAACACCCACACCTTGCGATTGGAGGTGTCGGCCAACCCGCGCGCGTGCAGGTACTTCAGGAATCGGGCCTGATAGATCCCCATGATGGGCCCCAGGCCCATCGATACGGTGGGGAACTGCCAAAAATCGGGCATCAGCTTGGGATGCGGGTACGACGGCAATCCCTTGCCCTGGACTTCTTGTCGGAAATGGTTGAGCCGGTCTTCGCTCAGGCGCCCCTCGAGGAGAGCTCGTGCGTAGATGCCGGGCGCGGTATGCCCCTGGAAATAGACCAGGTCGCCACCGTGCCCCTCATGCGGCGCATGCCAAAAATGGTTCATGCCCGCGCCGATCATGGTGGCGAGCGAGGCAAACGAAGCGATGTGCCCGCCCAGATCGCCGCCATCGGGTGGGCTCAGTCGATTGGCCCGGACGACCATCGCCATCGCGTTCCAGCGGATATAAGACCGGATGCGCTCTTCGAACTCAGCGTTGCCGGGACTGCGCGCCTCGAGCTGGACCGGGATGGTGTTGATGTAGGCGGTACGGGCCGAGAAGGGGATGAAAGCTCCGCTTCGACGGGCCTTTTCGGTCAGCGCCTCAAGCAGAAAATGCGCGCGCTCGGGGCCCTCCCGATCAATCACCGCTTCAAGCGCATCGAGCCACTCCTGGGTTTCGAGCGAATCGGCATCATTGGTCGAAGGCATATCGGGCAAGGCAGACATCCGGGTCTCCTGTCGCGGTGTGGGCCCAGTCTTACGAAAGCGCAAGACTGGTCGGGCATTGGAAGCGAGCGTAGTCTAGCTTAACTTTCGCATGAAGAAACCATGTTCCACATTGCGGGATTTAACATCTCGCGACAAGGCAGGCGCACCAAGCCAGTTTTCAACTCATGCTATACTTTCAGTCTTAGCGCCCGTAGCTCAGTTGGATAGAGTACTTGGCTACGAACCAAGGGGTCGTGGGTTCGAATCCTGCCGGGCGCGCCACTTTTTATACACGGGTCGATGGCTTAACCGCTCTTGGCCCGTTTTCTTTTGTGGTGCCGACCCCGAGCGCGGCAGGACACCAGACGTCGATCGGTCGATATCCGACCGCCAGCGGGGCCTCGGGCTGGCACGTCGCGCAGTCAGCACGCGCTGAACGGCGCCGCGCGCTATCCGCCCGTCCGAAGGCCATGCTACCGTTCCCGTCGCCATGTCGCGACGCGTCCTTTACAGCCGATCGCCCTCGCCTGCCAGCGAGGGATCACCGCCTGCACGTCGGCCTCAAGGCCGGGCGGATGAATCAGCCCGACCGACCGAGTCCGCGCCGCCTGCACTGCCTGCGCCGCACGCGCCCGGCCGCTGGCAGCGCGCAAAACAACGCGTCAACCGCCCCGGGACGCGCCTGCTGGCCGTGGGGCTGGCGGGTCTGCTGCTGGGCGCTGTGGCGCAACCTTACCTGCAGCCTGCCGCACGCTCTCTGAGCCAGAGCGATATCGATGCGGCAGTGCTGCGAACCCTTGAAAATGAACCTCTGCCCTCGCCGGCAGCCAAGGCCTGGGACACCATCCGCCCGTCGCTGGTCCGTGTCCGTCGCCTGGGACCGGGCAAGAACGGCGAACCCGGCGAAGACATTGGCGTGGGCAGCGGTGTGGTCGTCCTGGAGTCCGGGCTGATCCTCACCAATCTGCATGTCGTCGCAGGCGCCACCTCGATCAAAGTGGTCTTCGCCGACGGCCTGGAATCCGATGCGGATGTGGTGAAGGTTCAACCGGATCAGGATCTGGCGGTGCTCCAGGCCCGTACGCTACCCGATGACTTGCCGGCGGCCACGCTCAAATCCACCGCGGACGTGCGCCCGGGCGATACCGTGGTCGCGGCAGGCTTTCCATTCGGGATCGGGCCATCGGTCACCTCCGGCGTGGTCTCCGGCCTCAAGCGCGAATTCCGTTCGCCCGAGGGCAAGCAGATCCTGACCAACCTGATCCAGTTCGATGCCGCCGTCAATCCCGGCAGCTCGGGCGGCCCACTGATGACACCCGAAGGCGAAGTGATCGGGATCGTCACAGCCGTGCTGAATCCAACCGAACAGCGCGTCTTCGTAGGCATCGGCTTTGCCGTCCCCATCGAGAACGCAGCCGCAGGCGCCGGCATGTCGCCTTTCTGAACACACACACATTTCCTCGGATGCTCACGGCATGAACGGACACAGCGACCCTGGCCAGACAGACAGCGACATTGCAGCCCTGATGGAACGGATCCTATTTGAGGTGAAAAAGGTGGTCGTAGGCCAGGACACCTTCCTCGAGCGGGTCCTGGTGGCCATCCTGGCGCAGGGACACCTTCTGGTGGAGGGGGTCCCGGGACTGGCCAAGACGCTCACAATCAAGACCTTGGCCACCACAATCGAGGGGCATTTCCGGCGCATCCAGTTCACACCGGATCTGGTGCCGGCCGACCTCGTGGGCACCCGGGTCTACAGCCAGAAGACCGGCGAATTCAGCACATCGCTCGGGCCGGTCTTCACCAACCTGCTGCTGGCCGACGAGATCAACCGTGCGCCGGCCAAGGTGCAAAGTGCTCTGCTTGAAGTCATGCAGGAGCGCCAGGTCACCATCGCCGGCGAAACGCATCGGGTGCCGGAACCTTTCCTGGTGATGGCCACGCAAAACCCGATCGAAACCGAAGGCACCTACCCGCTGCCCGAAGCGCAGGTCGATCGGTTCATGATGAAAGTGCTGGTGGGCTATCCAAGCGACGAAGAGGAGTTCGTGATCGTCGAGCGGGTCACGGGCCCGCCGGTCTCGGTAGGGTCGGTCGCCACGACGGCCCAGCTGAGCGCCCTGCAGCGCGAATGCCGCCAGGGTTATGTCGACCCGTCGCTCATGCACTATGCGGTGCGGCTGGTATCGGCCACGCGTGAGCCGCAGCGGCATGGCATTGACGATGTCTCGCGGCTGCTGAGCTTCGGCGCCAGCCCTCGCGCCACGATCGCGCTGGTCGAGGGCGCGCGGGCGCTCGCCTTCCTGCGCGGGCGCCGGTATGCGCTGCCCGAAGACCTGACCGACATCGCACCCGATGTGCTGCGCCATCGTCTGGTGCTGTCCTATGAAGCCCTGGCCGAAGGACAAAGTGCAGACCAGATCATCCGCACGATCATGAAAGCCATCCCCAAGCCACCCCGGCCGCTGCGGACTCATGTCGACCTTGACCAGGGATCCTGAAGCCCTGCTGCGACGGCTGGACTGGACGGTCATCCGCCGTCTGGACGGCCTGCTGCACGGTGATTACCGCACCTTGTTTCGCGGTACCGGGCTCGATCTGGCCGATCTGCGCGAATATCAGTTCCAGGACGATGTGCGGCGTATCGACTGGAACGTGACCGCGCGCCTGCACACACCTTACGTACGCGAGTACCTTGAGGACCGCGAAGTGGCGGCCTGGTTCGTTGTGGACCGCAGCGGCTCGCTCGGATTTGGCTCGGGCGCCCTGAGCAAGCGCGATCTGGCCGTGAACTTTGTAAGCGTGGTGGCCCGCCTGCTCTCGCGACACGGCAATGCCGTGGGACTGTACGGTCACGATGCCCACCAGGCCACGGTGCTGCCGGCGCGAACCGGTCGACGTCATCTGCTGCAGGTCGTGCACGCCCTGCAGACCCCGAGTGCTGCGCCCACCGCTGGCCGCACCACCGATCTGGGCGCCATCCTGCATGCCGCGGCCGGCTGCATCAAACGTCGCTCGCTGGTTTTTGTCGTATCCGATTTCATCAGCGCCCCGGGTTGGCCAGCGGTGCTGGCCCGGCTAAGCCAGCGCCATGAAGTGATCGCACTGCGCGTGCACGACCCGCTGGAATCGAGCCTCCCCGATCTTGGTCTGGTCACACTGGAAGACATTGAAACGGGTGAGCAGATCCAGGTCGATACCGAGGACAAAGCATTCCGCCGCCGATTCGAAGCCGCAGCGCAGCGCCGCGAGGCAGCAGTTCGCGAGGGGCTGATGCGCGCTGGCGTGGACACACTGGAGGTCGGTAC
>DGIT01000136.1:0-29600 GCA_002386465.1 Burkholderiales bacterium UBA4615
CCGCCGCCCATGTCGTCGCCGCTGCAAAAAGCCTGTAATTTTTCATCACAGAGGACACAGAGAGCACAGAGTTGGTAAAGCCCAGCAGGCTTGGAAGATTTTTTCTTCACCCCGTGCCCTCCGTGTCCTCCGTGCTCTCCGTGGTTCAATCTTCCATTCATGCCGTCGAAATTCGATCCCGAGGAAATCCGTCGCAAGGCCGAGGAGTTGGAATCCGCCAGTCTGCGCGAGGTTTTGTCCTGGGCATGGGAAAAATTTGGCATGCGCGCTGCAATCGGCACCAGCTTCCAAGGTGCCGGTCTCGTCGTCATGAACGAGGCCTTCTCCCACGGCCTGAATTTTCCCGTCTTCACCATCGACACCGGCCTCCTCTTTCCCGAAACGCATGAGCTGAAAGCTGCCATCGAGAAACGCTTCGCCATCACCATTGAGCCGCTCATCCCTGAGCAAACCGTCGAACAACAAGCCGCCGACCTCGGCCCCGAGCTTTGGAAAAACAAGCCTGACCTCTGCTGTTCCCTTCGCAAAGTCATTCCCCTACAAAAAAAACTCTCCACACTCGATGTCTGGATCACCGGAGTCCGCCGCCAGCAAAACGACGCGCGCGAAAAAACCAAAATCGTGGAACTCTACCACTTCGATGTCCTCCGCGACCTCTACATCGTGAAGCTCAACCCCATGGCCGCCCGCACCCGCGAGCAAGTGCAAGACTCCATCAAAAAACACGCCCTCACCGCATTCGGCTACCGCTCCATCGGCCACACTCGCTCTACCGCCAACGGTGAAAGTGAACGCGCCGCCCGCTGGACTGGCTTCGACAAAAGCATCAGAAAACGGCTTTAGCCACCTTTGAGCATTGACCGAATAAGCCCTTGAGCCTACAAACACGATTCTATGTTATCCGTTTCCTTGGTGAAAAAGTGGGCCGTCTTTGCTTCTCTTGCTATCGTCGCCTCGGCTCATGCCGCAGACCAAAAAAAACCAAATGTCCTGATCATTTGGGGTGACGACATCGGTCAATTCAATGTCAGCGCCATCAACCGCGGAATGATGGGCTATAAAACGCCAAACATTGACAGTGTCGCCACCGAGGGGGCGCTTTTCACCGATTGGTATGGTCAGCAATCCTGCACCGCCGGGCGTGCGGCATTTATCACCGGCCAGTCGCCCATCCGGACAGGTCTCACGAAGGTGGGCCTCCCTGGCACGCCGGAGGGGATGAAGAAAGAAGATCCGACCATTGCAACGCTTCTCAAGGCCAAGGGCTACATGACCGGTCAGTTTGGAAAAAACCACCTCGGCGACCGCGATGACATGCTGCCGACCAGCCATGGATTTGAGGAGTTTTTTGGCAACCTCTACCACCTCAATGCGGAGGAGGAGCCTGAAAATCCCGACTACCCGAAAAATCCCGAGTTCAAAAAGAAATTCGGTCCCCGTGGAGTCATCCACAGCTTTGCGGATGGCCGGATCAAGGACACGGGACCGCTCACCAAGAAGCGCATGGAGACGATTGATGAGGAGGTGACCGAGAAGGCGATCGACTTCATGGAGCGTGCCGCAAAGGCGGATAAGCCGTTTTTTCTTTGGTGGAACTCCACCCGCATGCACATCTTTACCCACCTGAAGGCGGAGTCCGCTGGCAAGACCGGCCTGGGCATCTATGCCGACGGCATGGTCGAGCATGATGGTCACGTCGGTCAGATCCTGGCCAAGCTCAAGGCGCTGGGCCTGGACGACAACACCATCGTCATGTATTCGTCCGACAACGGTGCCGAGACCTTCACCTGGCCTGACGGCGGCACTACCATGTTCAAGGGTGAGAAGAACACCCAGTGGGAAGGCGGCTATCGTGTACCGACCCTGATCAAGTGGCCCGGTGTCATCAAGCCCGGAACCATTATCAACGACATTGCTGCACATGAAGACATGCTGCCGACCCTGCTTGCTGCGGCTGGCAACGGTACCGTCGTGGCGGACCTGAAGAAGGGCCGCAAGATCGGCAACATGAACTACAAGGTGCACCTGGACGGCTATGACCTGGGTCCGGCACTGCGTGGCGACACGAAAACCTGGCCGCGTCGTGAGTTCATTTACTGGACCGACGACGGCAGTGTGGCCGCCCTGCGCTACGACAACTGGAAGGTGACCTTCCTGAAGCAGGAGGCCGAAGGCCTCAAGGTCTGGCAGCAGCCGTTCACCCAACTGCGTGCACCCACCATCACCAATCTGCGCATGGACCCGTTCGAGAGGGCTGAATCCGAGCACGCCATCGGGTACCAGCGCTGGTACCTGGAGCGCATGTACGCGATTGCGCCCGCCGGCGCCTATGTGGGCCAGTGGCTGCAAAGCTTCAAGGAATTCCCTCCGCGTCAGAAACCCGGCAGCTTCAATCTTGACCGGGTGATGGAAGCGGTTACCAGGACCAATCAGTAGGGAACAGGCAGGTGCAGCGCACGATGGCTGCACCGTGTGTCTCGCCCAGGGCGACTGCCCGCCTTACAAAGCTGCGTTCGCCCTGCGAGCGCAGCTTTTTTTTCGACGTCTCGAGGGCGGTCTGCGGGCATCACGATTACCGACATTCAGTCGGGATGTACTCACGGGAACTGCGATGATGAATACGCGCGCCAGCACGCACACCGGCCTTGCGCTGATGCGAGCAGGGCTGATGATCTGCCTGCTGTGGTTGTCCAATGCCACGGCCCAAGCCACCGAACCGCTGGGCTCATGGGCGCAGCATGCAGCTAAGGCGCGGGTACTCGCCTTCGTGAAGGCGGTGACCACAGAAGGCTCGCCCGAGTTTGTTTCGCCATCTGAGCGTATTGCCGTCTTTGACAACGACGGCACCCTCTGGGCCGAGCAACCGGCCTATTTTCAGCTGCTGTTTGCGATGGACCGGGTGCGCGAACTCAGCGCGAAGCATCCGGAATGGAAGACCCTGGAGCCATTTGCCTCCGTGTTGCGAGGTGACTTCAAGTCCGTCGCCCGTAGTGGCGAAAAAGCCCTTTTGCAACTGGTGATGGCAACCCATGCCGGCATGACGACGGAAACGTTTGAACGCACGGTGCAACACTGGATCACAACAGCGCGTCATCCCACCAGCGGACGACCATACACCGACATGGTGTACCAGCCGATGCTGGAATTGATCGCCCATCTGAAATCAAATGGCTTCAAGGTATTCATCGTGTCGGGCGGCGGTGTTGAATTCATGCGCCCCTGGGTCGAACGCGTCTACGGCATTCCGCCTGAACAGGTGATCGGCAGTAGCATCCGCACAAAGTTTGAAATGCGGGACGGAAAGCCCGTACTGGTTCGCTTGCCAGAAGTCGCATTCATTGACGACAAGGCGGGCAAGCCGGTCGGCATCCATCAGCACATTGGGCGTCGGCCGCTGCTGGCTGGCGGCAATTCCGATGGCGATCTGCAGATGCTGCAGTGGACCGTTGCCGGACCGGGGCCGCGATTGGCACTGCTGGTCCATCACACCGACAGCGAGCGCGAGTGGGCCTATGATCGGCGCTCTGCCGTGGGCAAGCTGGATCAGGCGCTTGATGAAGCCGGAACACGGGGTTGGACGGTGGTCAACATGAAGCGAGATTGGAACCGCGTATTCGACTTCAATCTGCGCTGATCGGCGGTGCGCAGCGCGCTTGGCCCATGCGGGCTAACATGCGCGCTTCCGCGCGCTGCGCTTCACCCGACTGCCCCCCCTTGAACCTGTTGCTGCGCCTGCTGTGGTGTGTGCTCATGGGCCTTGCGACAGCAACAGCGCACGGGCAGACCTCGCCTGGAGAGCCGTGGAGAATCGTGATCCTGATGGCGAGCGATCCGGCGCTTCCAGCCATGCAGCAGCACGACCGAGCGCTGCGAGCCGCATTGCGTGCCGCCGCGCCCGCAGGCGTGGCGTTCTTCACCGACACCATCGACACCTACCGCTTCAACTATCAGACGTTCGGCTCGGAGTTTGTCGCGCTCCAACGTAAGAAATACGCGAATCAGCCGGTGGATCTGATCATCGGCGTGAGCGACCTCGGCATCGATGCCGTGCTGGATATGCGAGCTGCGATCTGGCCTGAGACGCCAGTCATCTTCGGTGCGCTGGACGCGAGTGCGCCTGGGCTCAAGCGCCTCCCCGATGACATGCCTGCGGCCAAATGGGCGCTGGATATTGAGGGCACGCTTGCCCTGATCGAAGCCATTCAGCCGGATGCACAGCGACTGGTGGTGGTAGGCGGCAGCGCCGCCTTCGATCGATCGCTCACGCAACGTGTCGTTCAGGGCGCTGCTGCACGCGGCAAATGGCAAATCGACGCGTGGCAGGACCTGGCCATCGGGCAGCTGCGCGAACGTCTTGCTGGCTTGGACCGCACAACAGCCGTGTACTACACCGCACTGTCTCGCGACGGTCAGGGTCGAGGTTTTTTCCCGGCTGAAGCCCTGGCGCAGTTCTCTGTCTCAAGCGGGGCGCCCATTTATGGCATGTACGGTACCTTCATGGACAGCGGTGCCGCCGCCGGACAGGTCATCGACTTCAACGCTGCAGGCAGACAGACTGCAGCGCTTGCGATCAGCCTGCTGCAAGGCCAGCCGCCTGCAACGGTCAGCAGCCAGACGGCCATCGCGCCCACTCGCTGTGTCGCAGACTTTCAGCGCCTGTCTGAATTCGGGCTGTCGGCCGAACGCCTACCCGGTCAATGCGAAGTCCTACGCAAGCCTGCGACACTCTGGTCGGAATACAGTCAGTTCGTGATTGCGGCAGGCGCCGTGGTCATGCTCCAGGCCCTCACCATTACTGGCCTGATCTTACAGCGCAAGCGCCGTCTGCAGGCGCAGGCCGATGCCGAACAGCGCCGCCTGGAATTGGCGCGTGCCATGCGTTTTGCCGCGATGGGCGAGCTCACGGCATCGATCGCCCACGAAATCAATCAACCGCTGGGCGCCATTCTGAGTAATGCCGACGCGGCCGAACTGATGCTGCGCAGCGGCCGTGCGTCGCCCGAGGCCCTGCGCGACATCCTGGCCGATATTCGACGCGACGATCTGCGCGCGCATGAGGTGATTCGCAGGCTGCGCGGTCTGCTGGAAAAACGCGAGATCGAACACAGCCCCTTGGGTCTGCATGCCGCACTACGTGAAGCACTCAGTCTGATCGAACCCGAGGCGCGAGCCAGAGGTATCAGCCTGGAGGTCCATCTCGATGCCGCAGACGACCAACTGGTGGGAGATGCCATTCAGCTACAGCAGGTCTTGCTGAACCTTGCGATGAATGCGATGGATGCGATGGACCACACGCCTGCTAGCCAACGCCGCCTGCGCGTCATGACCACAGAGACGGCTCAGCACATTGAACTGTCGGTGATCGACAGCGGCGCCGGTATCCAGCCTGCCGATCTCGATCGCGTGTTCGATTCCTTCTTCACCACCAAACCCGATGGCATGGGGCTGGGGCTGCCCATCGTGCGCGCGATCGTCGAAGCGCATCAGGGCCGCATCACCGCACACGTGCGCAGCGAGGGCGGTACTCTGATGCAGGTGCAATTGCCCAAACGACGCCGCGCCCAACCGGTCGCCCCTCCCATCCCCACTGAGTTGTCCGCCGGAAGCTCCGCATGAACCTGTCTGTTCCCGCCGTCACGGTACATATCGTCGATGATGACGATTCAATGCGCAGTGCACTGACCCGCCTGTTTTCCGCAGCCGGTTATGCACCACGCGCGTATGCGTCAGCCGGCGAATTTCTGATCGCACTCGAAGCGGTGCCCAGCGGCTGCCTCATTCTGGATCTACACATGCCAGGCCCGGACGGACTGGCGCTGTTCGATGCGCTGCATCGGCGTGGCATTGATCTGCCCACGATCTTCCTGACCGGCCGCGGCGACATCCCCAGCAGCGTGCGCGCGCTCAAATCAGGGGCCAGTGACTTTCTGACCAAGCCGGTCAGCAGCGACACCCTGCTGGAAGCCGTACGCACGGCCCTGGAAGCCGATACGCCCAAGCGGGCCGAGCGTGCACAGCGCGAGCGACTGGCCAAGGTGCAGGAGCAACTCACCGCACGCGAGCGTGCCGTGCTGCAGCGGGTCTTGCAGGGCGCGCTCACCAAGCAGATCGCCTGGGAACTGGGGGTGAGCGAGCGCACGATCAAAGCCTGTCGGGCAGCCGTCATGCGCAAGATGGGCGCGCGTTCGTTGCCAGACCTGGTGCGGCTGAGCTCGGGTCTGCCCGATACGCCGACACTGCCGCCTGTCGTCTGACCGGACAGACGCAGGCAGCACCTCGGCTACCATCGCCGCCATGGACGCCTCGCCCCTTCATTCGCTGACGACGCTCGGACCCGGTCCGTTGCTGGCACTCACCGCCCTCTTCGGGTTGCTGGTCGGCAGTTTCCTCAACGTGGTCATTCATCGCGTGCCGCGCATGATGGAGGCTGAATGGCAAGCGCAGGCCGCCGAGTTGCGCGGTGAGCCGCTCCCCGACTCGGAGCCATACAACCTGATCAAGCCGCGTTCGAGTTGCCCGCAATGCGCCACACCCATCGCAGCTCGCCACAACATTCCGGTGTTGTCCTGGCTGTTGCTCAAGGGGCGCTGCGCCCACTGCTCGGCGGCCATTCCGGTGCGCTACCCGCTGGTCGAAGTCCTGACTGCGGGTCTGGCTGCTGCGGCGATCGCGCGTTACGGTGCCACCGCTGCTGGAGTGGGTGCGCTGATTGTGGTCTTCTTCCTGGTGGCGCTGACGTTCATCGATCTGGATACGCAGCTGTTGCCTGATGACCTCACGCTGCCGCTCCTGTGGCTGGGGCTGACCTTCAATCTATGGGGCGTTTTCGTGCCGCTGCAGGAGGCTGTCGTCGGCGCCATGCTGGGCTACGGCATCCTGTGGTCCATCTACTGGATCTTCAAACTGGTCACGAAAAAAGAAGGCATGGGCTATGGCGACTTTAAGTTGCTCGCTGCCCTAGGGGCCTGGTTTGGCTGGCAGGCACTGCCCTCGATCATTCTGCTGTCGGCGGGGGTGGGCGCAGTCGTGGGGATTTTTCTGATCCTTGCGCGCCGCCATAAGCGTGACATTCCGATCCCCTTTGGCCCTTATCTGGCCGGAGCCGGGCTGTTGGCCCTGCTCATGCCGGGCCTGTTGGGTGGTCTGTTCCGTCTGGGCTGAGCACACCATGTCCGGCCGCACGCACCCGACGCTGATCATTGGCCTGACTGGCGGCATTGGCAGCGGCAAGAGTACGGTCGCCGATGCGCTGGTCACCCGCGGTGCGGCGCTGGTGGATACCGACCAGATCGCCCACGCACTGACTGCTCCCGGCGGTACCGCGATCGAGCCGATTCGTCAGGCGTTCGGCGATGCAGTCATCGCGCCTGATGGCCGGATGGACCGCGCGGCCATGCGTGAGCGCGCATTTTCCGACCCGCAGGCGCGCAAGCTGCTTGAGGGCGTCCTTCACCCGCTCATCCGCGCCGGTACCGACGCCGGGATCGCCGCTGCATTGCAGAATGCTGCGCCCTATGTGCTGGTCGCCATTCCGCTGCTGGTCGAAGGGGGTGGTGCGCGCGGACGTTTCGACCGCGTGCTGGTGGTCGATTGCCCCACCGAAGTGCAGGTCGAAAGGGTGATGCGCCGCAGCGGATTGGCGCGCTCGCAAGTCGACGCGATCATGGCTGCACAAGCCACGCGCGAGCAGCGGCTGGCGGTGGCGGACGATGTGGTCGACAACGGCGGGAGCGCGGACGCCTTGCCGGCTCAGGTCGAGCGCATCGACGCTCTGTATCGGCGTTTGTCAACGCAACGCTAATCGTTCAGAATGCCGGCGCGGATTCCCGCGTGCGACCTGGACGACTTACGCGTTGATCCTCTACGAATATCCGCTGAACGAACGGATCCGCACGCTGCTCAGGCTCGAGGATCTCTTCACCCGTCTGGATCATTTCATGACCCAGCCCGGGCCGCTGGAGCATCATGTCGCGATCACCACGCTCTTCGAGATCCTCGAGGTCGCGTCGCGCGCTGACCTGAAGTCCGATCTCCTGCAGGAACTCGAACGCCAACGCCTGGCACTGGGTGCCTTTCGTGACAATCCAGCAGTGTCTGCCGCCGCCCTGGATCAGGTGCTGGCGCAAATTGACGCGGCCACCCAGGCGCTGTCGACATCCTCAGGGCGCACTGGTCAGCATTTGCGTGACAACGAATGGCTGATGAGCATCCGCAACCGTACTGGTATTGCGGGCGGCACCTGCGAATTTGACCTGCCTTCCTACCATGCGTGGCAGCATCGGGACAGCGAGCAGCGCAGGCAGGATATCGACAGCTGGGCTGCGCCCTTTCGCCCCCTGCGCGACTGCCTCGTCATTGTCCTGCAATTGCTGCGTGAGTCTGCCCACCGCTCACGGGTCTCCACCCATCAGGGCAGCTATCAGCAGGCGCTGGGCGGGCGGGTCTTCCACATGCTGCAGATCCGGCTCGATCCCGCCAGCGGCGCCATCCCGGAGATCTCGGCCAACAAGTACATGCTCTGGATCCGCTTCACCATGCAGGGCGGAGATCTGCGGCCACGCCCGTTTGACGGGGTGGTGGAGTTCGATCTGTCGCTGTGCAGCCTCTGACCTGCGCACCAACGACTGTCGCTACGGATACCGTTTCATGAGCGTCACCATCGACTGCCCGATCTGCGGACACAAGTCCGAGTTTTCGCCGGCCAACCGCTGGCGCCCGTTCTGCAGCGAACGCTGCAAACAGATCGATCTCGGTGTGTGGGCCTCGAACGGCTATGCCATCCCGGGCGAATCCCTGGATCCGGATGCGGAAAACGACGGCTTGGGCCCGGCCGCGGCAGATCGACCGACCGGGCGTCGCGAAAACTGACCTGCGACCTCAGTCCCAGGCGGCGCGCATGAGCGCCACCCCCTGAGCGCCCGCAGCACGGGCGGCCTCCAGCAAGCCTGCCTGCAAGCCGCCCAGCCCGAAGACCGGCAAGGCCGCTTGCGAGGTCAGTGCGGCCAGGCCGTCGAAACCGATGGTGGGCGCACCGGGGTGACTGGCCGTCGGCAGGACCGGGCCAGCCACCGCAAAGTCACAGCCCATCTCGGCGGCCTGCCGCAACTCCTCAGGCGAATGGCAGGATGCCGCCACCCAGTCGGCCTGTGGGCGCATCTGTGCCGCCATCAGATCGCGGGCGGTGAGATGCACGCCATCGGCCTGATGCCACCAGGAAGCGGGGTGCCGGCTGCTGATGATCAGTCGCAGCCGAGCACGCGCCCGCAGCGCCATCAGTCGCTCAAAGAGTGCCTCGCATTGCGGTGCAGGCAGATCAGGCTCCCGCAGTTGCAGCCAAAAATGTGAGGGCGCACTCACGGTATATCGCTTGTCAGACGAAGGGAGGTCCATCTGACGGCTGTGCGCCTCGAGTGCCCGCTCCAGCGCGTCTTCGAAAGCGGACACACCCAGCAGCCCGGCGCAGGAGATCGCATAGACCGGTGGCAAGGCCAGCCAGCGGATCGGGCCGAGGGAAGCCGGCAGCAGCGGCTCAAGCGCAATGCCCGAGGCTGGCTGCCAGGACAACCGCTGCCCTTCCCGGGATTGCGGTTCGCCCTGCCACTGTCGCACCCGTCGAAAGAACAGCCGCACGGTGGCATGGGGATAAGTATGGCCAATGACCAGCCAGGGCGTCGACTGCACGCCCTGAAGACCGAGCTCCTCGTCGAGTTCGCGGGCCAGGGCGTCGGCGACCGGTTCGCCCGGCTCGACCTTCCCACCAGGGAACTCCCAGTAGCCTGCGTAGGGGCGCCCCGGTGGCCGGCACGCCAGCAGCACCTGGCCATCCGGCCGTTCGATGACACCTACGGCCACATCGACCACCTTGGGGGCAGCTGCAACGGATCGGTCAGGATCAGTCATTGCGCAGCCCGTCGCACCACTCAACGCGAACGCTTTGGCGCTTTCGGTGCACCGCCCGCCGCTTCATGGCTGCCCGCCCAGTCACGGGCAAATTGCCAGGCCACTCGGCCCGAGCGCGAGCCACGCTCCAGCGCCCAGCGCAAGGCATCGCCACGCGCCGCCTCAATCTGGCGGGCATCGCAGCCGAAATGGGCGAGCCAGTGCGCCACGACCGTGAGGTAGTCGTCCTGGCGGAATGGATAGAAATTGACCCAGAGGCCGAAGCGCTCTGAGAGCGAAATTTTTTCTTCCGAACTCTCGCCCGGATGGATCTCGCCGTCTTCGGTGTGATGCGCTGCGAGGTTCTCGCTCATCTTCTCGGGCATCAGATGGCGGCGGTTGCTGGTGGCATAGATCAGCACGTTCTCAGACGACGCGGCAATCGAGCCGTCGAGTGCCACCTTCATCGCCTTGTAGCCAGCTTCGCCCTCTTCAAACGACAGGTCGTCGCAGAACACAATGAACTTCTCGGGCCGCTCGGCCACCAGGTCGACGATATCGGGCAGATCGACCAGATCGGCTTTATCCACTTCGATCAGGCGCAAGCCCTTTTTAGAATAGGCATTCAGGCAGGCCTTGATCAGCGAGGACTTGCCCGTACCGCGCGAACCGGTGAGCAGGACATTGTTGGCCGGGCGGCCTTCGACGAACTGACGCGTGTTGCGCTCAATGAGTTGCTTGGCTTCGTCGATATTGCGCAGGTCGCTCAGTTTGATGCCGGAACGGTGGCGCACGGCCTGCAGCCACGACTGCACACCCAGGCCCGTGGCCCGGCGACGCCAGCGAAACGCCACCGCATCCCAGTCGGGTTCGACCGTCTGCGGCAGCAGCGCATCGACCCGCGCAAGGACACCTTCGATGCGATCGGCCAGGCGCTGCAGGCTGGGGTTGAGGGACGAGGTCGCAGTCACGGCTGGGGCAGGACTCGCACGGCGCGAGGAAGCAGATGCGGGCATGGTGCTCAGGACCGGTAGTCGGCGTTGATCGAAACGTAGTCGTGCGACAGGTCGCAGGTCCACACGGTGGTGGCAGCGCTGCCACGGTTGAGCACGGCGCGCACGGTGATCTCGGCTTCCTTCATCACTCGCTGGCCGTCTTCTTCAAGGTAGTCGGGGTGACGGCCGCCCTGGCGCGCCACATGCACATCGCCCAGGTAAAGGTCGATCTTCGTTTGATCCAGATCATCGATGCCGGCGTAGCCGATGGCACACAAAATGCGGCCCAGGTTCGGGTCGGATGCAAAGAACGCGGTCTTGATGAGCGGCGAGTGTGCAATGGCATAGGCCACCGCGTCGGCCTCGCGTGCGTTGCCAGCGCCCTCAATCTGCACGGTGATGAATTTGGTGGCGCCTTCGCCGTCGCGCACGATCGCCTGTGCCAGCAGACGCGCCACCTCGACGATGGCCTCGCGCAAAGCCTGTCCCTGCGCGGATGCGGCACTGTCCACACGCATGCCGCCCGCACCCGTGGCCAGCAATACAAAGGAATCATTGGTGGAGGTGTCGCCATCAATGGTGATGCGGTTGAAACTCGCATCGGCCGCCTCCCGGACCCACTGCTGCAGCAGCTCCTGCGGTACTGCGGCGTCGGTGGCCACAAAGCCCAGCATCGTGCCCATATTCGGGCGGATCATGCCGGCGCCCTTGGACATGCCGGTGACGACGGCCTGAGCGCCGCCCACCTGCACGCGTCGCGAAAACGCCTTGGGCAGCGTGTCGGTGGTCATGATGGCCTCGGCCGCCTGGGCCCAATTGGCAGGCTTCAGATCGGCCAGCGCCTGCGGCAGCCCTGCCACCAGCCGATCGACCGGCAACTGCTCAAGGATCACGCCAGTCGAAAACGGCAGCACCTGCGACGGTTCGCACCCCATCAGGCGCGCCACGGCCGCACAGGTGTCGCGTGCGGCGCTCAGGCCCTGCGCGCCAGTGCCTGCATTCGCATTGCCGGTATTGACGACCAGCGCGCGCACGCCCTGATTCAGGGCCAGGTGCTCACGGCAGATTTGAACCGGCGCGGCGCAGAACCGGTTGCGTGTGAACACGCCCGCAGCGGTGGTGCCTGGCGCCAGTCGCGCCAGCAGCACATCACGCCGATTGGCTTTACGGATACCGGCCTGCGCGGTGCCAAGTTCCAGGCCGGCCACCGGCAACAGTGAGGCGGGATCGGGGGCGGTGAGATTGACGGGCATGAGCGTGGTCCGGGTCGGGCGCTGTACGGATACAGCGGGGCGCAAAACCCGGAATTGTACTGCTGCGATGTACCGATCTGCCGCGGTTCGCAGCAGTGTCCGTCAGCGCCCTGACATGACAGCGGATCAGTCGAACAGATTGGTCAGCCGCTGCTTGATCTGGTCGGCCACGTACAGCGCGATGGCCTGTAGGGTGGACGTGGGGTTCACACCGCCCGAGGTCACGAATACGCTGCCATCGACGATGAACAGGTTCTTCACATCGTGGCTGCGGCCCCATTCATTGACCACGGAAGTGCCTGGGTCGGTGCCCATGCGCGCCGTGCCCAACAGGTGCCAGCCAGCATAGAGCTGGGGGGCCACCGCGGCCACGTCATGCGCACCTGCTTCACGCATCAGCTCGGTGCCGCGCGCAATCGCATGATCAAGCATGAGCCGACTGTTGTCGCTCAAGGTGTAATCGATCTTCGGTGCGGGAATGCCATCAGCATCCTTGAGGACTGCATCAAGTGTGACCCGGTTGTGCAACTCGGGCAGGTCTTCACAAATAGCTGAGATCGCTGCGCTGCGATCGAACAGCTTTCTGAACGCTGCATGATGCCCTGCGCCCCATGGAATCCGCCCGATGCTCATTCCATTGACCGCAGTCATCACCGGCCCCATGCCGCGATTGATCTGCCAGGAATAGCCGCGCACAAACCCGCGCGATCGATCAGTCTCGTAGAACTCATGGCTCCAGGTACCGATATGCGGGCCGCGATAGCCGTCCATGGGTTCATCGAAAAACCCGCGAATGGACGCATACGGATGGAACATCAGGTTGCGCCCGACCAGGTCGCTGGAATTGGCCAGACCATTGGGATGACGCGATGAAGCCGAATTGAGCAGCAGGCGCGGTGTGCCAATGCCGTTGCAGGCCATGATCACGATCTCGGCCGGCTGAAAACGCTCTACGCCATCCGCATCGACATACACCGCGCCCGAGGCGAGCCCCTGCTCGTTGGTGGTGATCTCGCGCACGCGGCAGCGCGTGCGCAGCTCCACTCGCTGGCGAATCGCAGCCGGCCAATAGGTGATGTCTGTGCTGGCCTTGGCCCCTTGCGCGCAGCCTGCAATGCAGTGGCCCAGGTTGATGCAAGGCGCGCGGCCTTCGTATTCGCGCGTGGCCATGGCAGTGTCCGACGGCCACCAGTGCCAGCCCAGGCGATTCATCGCCGAGCCGATGACCTGCCCGGTGCGCCCCAGCGGCAGCGGCGGCATCACCGCTTCCTTGGGCGGATACGCCGGGTCACCGGCCAGCCCCGAGATGCCCATCATGCGATCGTTTACCGCGAAGAACGGCTCGAGGGTGCGGTAGTCGATTGGCCAGTCGTCGGCTACGCCATCGAGCGTGCGCACCTTGAAATCCGACGGATGCAGACGCGGAAAATGTCCCGCGTACAAAATGGTGCCGCCGCCCACACCATTGAAATTGGTGACCTTGATCGGCGAGTTGTCCTCGTTGATCGGGTAATCGTGCGGCCCCGCGCGCCGGTTGGGGTTGATATGGAAGTCGCCCAGCTGGCGGGTTTCCCAGTCGCGGCCGTTGCTGGGGTAGTCGGTGGGCTTGACCCAATCGCCTTGCTCCAGACACAGGATGCGCATGCGGGTGTCGGCCAGGCTCCATGCCACGGCCGCGCCCGAGGCACCCGCGCCGATGATCAGCACATCGACGGGTTCATTCTTGAAGGACTCGTTCGAACTCATACCTGCATCCTGATGGGCGTCACGGCACGACTGCGCCAATGGTTCCTGCGAGATCAGCGCCAGCTGTGTGGCACGACCGCAGGCTCGAACATGGTCATCAACTCAGGCGCGCGCGGTATTGGCGCGCGGCGGGCCCATCAGCCCGTGCGAGGCCAGCGGCGGGTACTTGAGCATCACAGCCTCCACTGGTTCAGTGCCCCAGCCAGGCCGATCAGGTATCACCAGGTGGCCGTCCCGATACTCGGGCACGTGCGTGAAGAGTTCGTGGTCCCAGGCAATGCGGTCGATGTCGACTTCCATGATTCGAAGGTTCGGAATGGCCGCACAAAAATGCGCATTCATCATCGTGCACAGGTGGCCATAGAAGTTGTGGCAGGCCACGTTCACTTCATGCGCTTCAGCGGCCGCGGCAATTTTCATCGACTGCCACACGCCGTTCCAGGGCGTGTCGACGATGGCCACATCCATGGCCTGCGCCTTGAAGAACGGCATGAACTGCTGCACGCCGATCAGCGTTTCGCCCGAGGCAATCGGGTGCGGGCTGCGCGCACGCAAATGAGCCAGAGCCTGCGGGTCGCGCGTATCGAACTCGATCCAGAACATGTCCAGATCGGCGATGGCCCGCAGCACCTTCAGCGCGCCCTCGGTGCGCATGTTGAAGTTCAGATCGAGCAGGATGTCGACATTGGGGCCAGCGGCTTCACGCATGATCTGCAGATGCTCGCGCAATCCGTTGATCATGGTGCGCTCGGCATTCAGACCTGGTTCGAAGGGTCGCGCAAAGCCGGGCGCCCAGCCCAGGATCTTGCCGTCCTCGTAGCGGAAGATATTGGTCTTGAGTGCGGTG
Source organism: Burkholderiales bacterium UBA4615 (assembly GCA_002386465.1). GTDB lineage: Bacteria > Pseudomonadota > Gammaproteobacteria > Burkholderiales > Burkholderiaceae_E > UBA4615. Next base: position 14,721 of record DGIT01000136.1, read on the forward strand.
AAGCCCTTGTCACGCACTTCGCGCGCCAGCGCGCGCGTGCCGTCTGCATTGGTGATTGCCGGCTGGTAATGCGGTGTGCGGGTGGCACGCCAGGTCACGCAATGCGACCAGTACACGCGCATGCGGTCGCGCATCTTGCCGCCCAGTAATTCGTAGCAGGGCACACCGAGTGTTTTAGCCTTGGCATCGAGCAGCGCATTTTCAATCGCGCCTAAGCCCTGGCCCACCACGCCGCCCGCACCGGGTCGGGTCATGCCGAAGAGCTCTTCGCGAATGCGCTCATGGTTCATCACCGACTGGCCAACCACCTTGGCTGACAGCTGGTTGATGACCGCGCCCACGCCGGGTGAGCCGAAGCCTTCATCGAACTCGCTCCAGCCCACCGTGCCGTCTTCGGTGGTGATCTTCACAAAGTAGTAATTGCGCCAGGACGCGCTGCAGGACAGCGTCTTGACTTCAGCGATACGAGGGTTGGCCATGAAGGTCTCCGGTCGGAATGGGGGCGAAAGCGCTTGGAGCGTGATCAGTCATGAACGTATTGATGCATCAGTGACGGGCAGGTAAGCCATCTGGTCGGTGATCGGGCTAAGGCACTTCGCGATACACCTTGGAGCGTGCGCGCACCGGGTCGAGCAGTGACAGATCGCCGGCCTCGAGCTCAAATCCCTTGGGAAAGGGCGCACGCACTTCCATGCCAATGGCCTGCATCACGCGATCGTCGCGGTAATAAGCCTGCGCAGTGACCGCTTCCAGGACGGCCGCAAGGGTCGGCTCGCTTTCACGCAGGCGACCTGCGGCCTCCTGTTGCTGCGCGCCGGGCAGGTCGGCAAACACACCGTGCGCCAGGGCATCGAGCCTGGCGAGTGCCTGCATCACGACCTGCGCATCGCGCCCGATGGACAATTCAATGTCCGCGACGATGCGCGCATCGTCAGCACCCGGCATGCCCAGCGCCGCATCGGCCGGAATGATCAGGGCGGCGAGCGCGCGCAGGTTGCGTCGTTGCACCGCGGTGAGCACAGCGCGGCCAGTCGGTGTGACCGGAGAGGTGGTCGTCGATGAGGCCATATCGGGAGTCTCGCGTGAAGCACCGCGGCCCCACTGCAGGGCCTGCCCCATGTGCAGGGGCGGGTGATCGGCTAGAGTGCCAGCGCATCGTGGGCCTGGGCAAGTCGTCCGGGCGCAAGCCATTTCGTTTGCATGACGATCGACGATCGGCCGCCAACGCCCCTGCATGCCTGCCCCGAACATTCTTTTCGCTGAGCAACCAATGAAGACCTGTCGTGTGATCCTGTTGTGCCTGATGTGCTGGGTTGGCTTGAGCGCGCAGGCAGGCGAACTGGCTGACAAGCTGCGCTCACCCCGTCAGGTGCTGCTCATGCGTCATGCCTATGCGCCCGGCGTGGGTGACCCCAGCGGCTACCGACTGGACGACTGTGCCACGCAGCGCAATCTGGATGTACAGGGCCTGGCCCAGGCAACTCGCACAGGGCTTTGGCTCAAACGTCAGGGCGTGGACAAGGCGTGGGTCTTCTCGAGTGTCTGGTGCCGCTGCCGTGATACGGCGGGTGCGCTTGACCTGGGCAGTGTCACGACCGAGGCGTCACTGGCCTCGTTCTTCGACAGACCTGAGCAGGCGGGTCCATCCAACGAAGCGCTGACGCGGTTCATCGCCCGCATGCTGCCCGGCAAAGGTGAGCGCGCCCTGATCCTGGTGACGCATCACGTGAATATCCGGGCGTTTACAGGCCGCGACATCGGCTCGGGCGACATGCTGCTGGTGCAGGTGGATGCTCAGGGTCGCGCGGTCTCGCCTATGCACATACCCAGCCCGCCCTGACGGCGCAGGCCTGCACGCCCCAAGGCCCGTCAGCGCCGCGGGTGCGCTGTGAGGGACGCAGCCAGATCAGCAATAGACCAGGGCTCAGGCGGCCGACAACCCCGCAGCACGCAGAAACGCATCGTTTTCCTCGCGCGTGCCAATGGTCACGCGGATGCAACCCTGCAATCCGAAATAGCTGTCCTGCTTGCGCACCAGCACGCCGCCCGACAGCAGCGAGGCATATGCCTGTGCCGCATCGGGCGTGCGGATCAGCAGGAAATTGGCGGCTGATGGCAGCACCTTCCAGGTGGGGTGCGCCTGCAGTGCCTTGAAGACGCGCTCTCGTTCGGCGATGGTGGCGGCCACGCGTTCGTGCATGAACTGCGGATGTGCCAGCACCACCTGCGCGCACACCGACTGAAACACTGATACCGCAAACGGAGCCACAAGCTTGCGCAACTGGCGCGCCACGGCTTCGCTGGTGAGCGCATAACCCAGACGTGCGCCGGCCAGTCCCCAGGCTTTGGAGAAGGTGCGCAACAGCACGACATGCTCATGGCGCCGGGCAATCTCCATGGCGCTGGGGCCAGCGAACTGGTGATAGGCCTCGTCGACCACCAGCAGCCATCCTTGCGAGGCCTGCGCCAGCCGCTCGATGTCTGACAAGGCACACAACGAGCCGGTCGGCGCGTGCGGACGCGGCACAAAGATCACGCCGGCCGGACCTGCACGGCCGGCGAGCGCTTCGCGGCCTGCCTCGATCTGCGCAATCAGCGCGTCGACATCGGTGGCGAAGTCGGGCCCAAGCGGCACTTCAACGAGCTCGGCGCCCCACAGCTTTGCGTCGAGCGCGTAGAGCGCGAAATTGGGTTTGACCGTGAGGACCTGCGCGCCCATGCCCGCCAGCTGGACCAGCAGTGCGATCAGCACATTGCTGCCGGTGACCGCGACGGTGCCAGTCGCAGGCCATCCGTCGTGGGCACCGATGGCTGCAGACAAGGCCTCGCCATTCAGATCAGGGTAACGGTTCCAGGTGAGCGCGTGCAGGTGCTCGAGCACCTTCGCCCTGAGCGCGTCCGGCAGATCGAGCGAGCTCTCGTTCTGATCGAGCTTGATCGGCGCATCGACCGGCGTGAACGGATATTCCGGGCTGGCCAGAACGGCCGCCCGGACCGGCGGATTTATCCCAGTCGTCCGTGGCATTGCTTGTATTTCTTTCCAGAGCCGCACGGACAGGGATCGTTGCGGCCGATCTTGTTGCCAAAGCGCCTGAAGGGCTGTTCCTTGTCGTCATCCGGCAAGGCCGGAGCCGACTGCATCGCCAGGGCCACCTGCTCGGGGTCGGCATCGGGGGCTGCTGAAAACTCAGCATGCGTATACGCCGCCTGAGAAAACGACTGGCTTGCCTCACGCTCGACCTGCTGCTCGACCTGCTGCGCTTCCTCGGCGCTCTGGATGCGCACATTCATGAGCACCCGCATCACTTCATCGCGGATGGTCTGGAGCATGTTCTCGAACAGCTCAAAGGACTCGCGCTTGTACTCCTGCTTGGGATTTTTTTGCGCATACCCGCGCAGATGAATGCCCTGGCGCAGATGATCGAGTGCCGACAGATGCTCACGCCAACGCTGGTCGATGGACTGCAACATGATCGAGCGCTCGAAACGCTCGAAGCCCTCACGCCCCACCAGCGCCACTTTTTCAGCGTAGCGCGTGTCAGCCGCCTTGAGCACCGCAGCCAGCAGATCCTCATCGCTGGCATCACCGGCAGCCAAGTCGGTGAGGGGTACGTCGAGCTGCCAGTCGTCCTGCAGAATTTTTTGCAGTGCAGGCAGGTCCCACTGTTCTTCGACACTCTCCTCAGGCACATGCTGGCGGAAGAGATCGGTGAACACGCCCTGCCTCAGGCCTGCAATCACTGACTCGGTGTCCGAGGACTCGAGCAGATCGTTGCGCTGCTGGTAGATCACCTTGCGCTGATCGTTGGCGACGTCGTCGTATTCAAGCAGCTGCTTGCGGATATCGAAGTTGCGCGCTTCGACCTTGCGTTGCGCGCTCTCGATGGAGCGCGTGACCATGCCCGCCTCGATCGCCTCGCCATCGGGCAGCTTGAGGCGGTCCATGATGGCCTTGAGCCGGTCGCCCGCAAAAATCTTGAGCAGCGGGTCGTCCATCGACAGATAAAAACGCGACGATCCGGCATCGCCCTGGCGCCCTGACCGGCCGCGCAACTGGTTGTCGATCCGGCGCGACTCGTGGCGCTCGGTGCCGATGATATGCAGACCACCAGCCGCCAGCACCTGATCGTGCAGGGCTTGCCAGCCTGCACGCAAAGGCTCGGCCTGCGCCTGCCGGTCGGACTCGGGGAGATCCTCGCGGGCCATGATCTGATCGATCTGGCGAGAGACATTGCCGCCCAGCACGATGTCGGTGCCGCGGCCTGCCATGTTGGTGGCGATCGTGATGGCGCCCGGTCGGCCGGCATCGATGACGATCTGCGCTTCCTGGGCATGCTGCTTGGCGTTGAGCACGTTGTGCGGCAGGCCTTCTTTTTGCAGCAGCCCCGAGAGCAGTTCGGAGTTTTCGATGGACGTGGTGCCGACCAGCACCGGTTGGCCGCGCTCGTGGCAGTCTTTGATGTCGGCAAGAATGGCGTTGTATTTTTCGCGCGCCGTGCGAAACACCTGGTCCTGGCGGTCGGCCCGGACCATGGGTCGGTGGGTCGGGATAATCACGGTTTCCAGGCTGTAGATTTCCTGGAACTCATAAGCCTCGGTGTCCGCCGTACCGGTCATGCCAGAGAGCTTGCCGTACATGCGGAAGTAGTTCTGGAAGGTGATCGAGGCGAGCGTCTGGTTCTCGGCCTGGATCTTGACGCCTTCCTTGGCTTCGACCGCCTGGTGCAGGCCGTCGGACCAGCGCCGCCCCGGCATCAGGCGCCCGGTGAATTCGTCGACGATGACCACTTCGCCGTTTTGCACGACGTATTGCTGATCGCGGAAAAACAGGGTGTAGGCCCGCAGCGCCGCCATCAGGTGATGCATGGACTGAATATTGGCCGCGTCGTACAGGCTCGCGCCCTCGGGCAGGATGCCCAGCTCGGTCAACAGGCGTTCGGCCTTTTCGTGGCCGGCCTCCGAGATATGCACCTGATGGCCCTTGCGATCGACCCAATAATCGCCGGGTGGTTCGGGCTCGTTGGCCTTGGGCTCGCTCTCCATGGCATCGAGCATGGGCGGCACCTGCCTCATGCGCACATAGAGCTCGGTGTGATCTTCAGCCGGCCCGGAGATGATCAGCGGCGTGCGCGCTTCGTCGATCAGGATGGAGTCGACCTCATCGACGATGGCGAACGACAGGCTGCGCTGCACGCGCTCGCCGAGGTCGTAGACCATGTTGTCACGCAGATAGTCGAAACCGAACTCGTTGTTGGTGCCGTAGGTGATGTCGCAGCCATAGGCGTCCTTCTTCAGCCCATGGGCCATCTGCGTGAGGTTGACACCAACGCTGAGCCCCAGGAAGCGATAGACGCGGCCCATCCATTCGGCATCGCGCTGCGCCAGGTAATCGTTGACTGTGACCACATGCACGCCCTGACCCGCCAGGGCGTTCAGATAGGCTGGCAAAGTGGCCATGAGGGTCTTGCCCTCACCGGTGCGCATCTCGGCGATCTTGCCCTGGTGCAGGGCCATGCCACCGATGAGCTGGACATCGAAATGACGCATGCCCAGCACCCTGCGCGCCGCTTCGCGGCACACGGCAAAGGCGTCCGGCAGGATCGCGTCAAGGGTTTCACCCCGGCTCAGCCGCTCACGCAAGACGACCGTCTGCCCCGACAGGGCTTCGTCGGACAATGCGGTCGTGGACGGCTCGAGCGCATTGATGCGCGCCACCGTCTTGCGATACTCCTTGAGCAGCCGTTCATTGCGACTGCCGAAGATCCGGGTCAGAAAGTTCTGGATCATGGGCATTGCGCCCAGGCCGCAAAGGGGCCAGGGAGGACTCGTGATCAATCGAAGATGGTAGCACGCAGGCCCTGCCGCCCTGCTGTAATCCGGGCTACAGTGTGGCCGGCACAACCACTTCCAGTCCTGCATCACGCCTGGTGAAACCGCATCGCCCTCCCCGCGCGGCACCCGCTCACGAATGGTTGCGCGCCGACCCTTCTTTCGCCCACCTGGGTGAACAGACCCGAACGCTCGCTGCGCTGCACGAGGCGGTGCGGCGCTGTCTGCCAGGCATGCCCCTGACGGTCATTGCCTTCCAGGGCGGGCGGCTGGTGGTGGGCGCCGCCCATGCGGCCGTGGCCGCCAAGATGCGCCAGGTCGAGCCCAGCCTGATTGCCGCGCTGACCCGAGATGGCTGGGTGGTGGAATCGGTGCGATTCAAGTCGCACTGGCAGGCACCGGAAGCCGGCCGTACACGGGCCATCAAACCCGCGCCCGGCGCTTCGGCGATTGCATGCGTAACGGCCCTGTCAGAGCAGGTGCAGCACACGCAATTGCGCGACGCCTTACGGCGCCTGGCTGAGCGGCACAGCGGCTGAGCGGTACAGCCCGCCTGAGCAGGTCAGCGCACGTTTTTCAGGCGAGCAATTGCTCGCCGATCAGCACCGCAAAGAACACCAGTCCGGTGATCACACCAATGCGCAACAGCCGCAGCGACCACAGCATCCAGCGGCGCTCGCGGGTCACCAGCCACAAGGCGGCAGTGCCGATCACGCCCAGCGCGATCAGGATCATGAAGGCTCGCAGCAGTGGCATGGGCGCTCAGGCCCCCGCCCAATCGAGTTCGAACAGGCGGGGTGCTTCGCGCCTTTGCGCGAAGGTGGCGTAGGCCCAGGCCTGAGGTTGCGCAATCAGCGCGCGCAGCAGCGCATTGTTCAGGGCATGGCCCGACTTGTGTGCCGAATACGCCGCGAGCAAGGGATGGCCCACCAGATAGAGGTCGCCGATCGCATCGAGGATCTTGTGCTTGACGAACTCGTCGTCGGAGCGCAGGCCGTCCGTGTTGAGCACACGGTACTCGTCCATGACGATGGCGTTGCCCAGACTGCCACCCTGCGCCAGCCCATGCGCACGCAAGGCCTCCACGTCATGCATGAAACCGAAGGTGCGCGCCCGCGCAATCGAGGACAGATAAGACTGCTGCGCAAAATCGACTTCAACACGCTGCAACGTGGCATCGATGGCCGGATGGCCGAAATCGATGGAAAAGGCGAGCTTGAAGCCAAAGTGCGGATCGAGCCGGGCCCATTTGTCGCCCTCGCGCACTTCAATGGACTGCAATACGCGCATGAAGCGCTTGGCCGCGGGCTGCTCCACGATCCCGACCGACTGGATCAGAAACACGAAGGAACCGGCCGACCCATCCAGAATGGGAATTTCTGGGGCGGTGACATCGACGTACAGGTTGTCGATGCCCAGACCCGCGAGCGCGGACATCAGGTGTTCGACCGTGGCCACCCGCACTTGCGCACCCGGACCACTGTCTGCAGCCATCAGCGTGGAGGCCATGCGGGTGTCACCGACCCGCTCGGCGCGTGCTGGAATATCGACCGGCTCGGGCAAATCCACCCGGCGAAACACGATGCCGGTGTCAGGCGCTGCGGGCCGCAGCGTGAGCTCGACCCGCTGCCCGGAATGCAGCCCCACGCCGGCCGTGCGCACAAGCGCCTTGACGGTACGCTGTCTCAGCATGGCGTGACGCAAAACAGGCGCTGGGCTGCCCGAGTGAGCGTGGTCTGAATCAGAGCTGCTTGAGCATCGTCGCGGCGTCGCTCACCTCGAACTTGCCGGGCGCTTCACGGTTGAGCTGCTTGACCACGCCGTCTTCCACGAGCATGGAGTAACGGTCGGAACGCACACCCATGCCGCGCGCGGTCAGGTCGAGCGTGAGGCCGGTAGCCTTTGAGAATTCGGCGCTGCCGTCGCCCATCATGCGCACCTTGCCGCCCGACTTCTGATCACGGCCCCAGGCGCCCATCACGAACGCGTCGTTGACCGACACGCACCAGATTTCGTCCACGCCCTTGGCGCGCAACGCGTCGAAGTGCTGGACATAGCTGGGCACGTGCTTGGCCGAACAGGTGGGGGTGAATGCGCCAGGCAGACCGAAGATGGCAATCTTCTTGCCCTTGGTCAGCTCGGACACCTTGAATGCATTGGGGCCGATGCTGCAACCGTTGCCTTCGACTTCAATGAATTCGGTCAGCGTGGCCTCGGGCAGGCGGTCTCCGATCTTGATCGTCATGCGCTCAACTCCTGTGTGATGTCAGTGGGTGGGCTGCCCGGGTACGGCGGGCAGGACCGCGGATTGTATCCGCAGCCCTGCGCACCGACGACTCCACAGGGGTCGTCGGCAGGGTTTTCGCAGCGCGGGGAATCGGCCTCAGTCGGCCTGACGACGCAGGAAGGCCGGAATGTCCAGGCGATCAACACCTTTTTCTTCCAGCGCAGCCACCTGGGCCGAGGCACTGCTGCGGCCATTGCGCCAGACCGCCGGGGTGTCGAGCGATCCGTAGGACGGCTCGGCTGATGCGGACGCGTCATGCGTGCCGGTGGCGCGCATCGGCTGCTGAACCAGCTGGGGGCGGCGCGCGGTGCGGCCGATCCCGGTGGCCACCACGGTGACCCGCAGACGGTCGCCCATGTCTTCCTCATAGACGGTGCCGTGAATGATCGTGGCGTCGTCGGCGCAGAACTGCTTGATCGTGTTGATCACCTCGTTGGTCTCGCGCAGCTTGAGCGAACGGCTGGACGTGATGTTCACGATCACCCCGCGCGCACCCGACAGGTCCACCCCATCAAGCAGCGGCGAGGCCACCGCCTGCTCGGCTGCCAGGCGGGCACGATCCAGGCCCGAGGCTTCGCCGATGCCCATCATCGCCTTGCCCTGCTCGCCCATGATGGTCTGCACGTCGGCAAAGTCGACGTTCACCAGACCCGGGACATTGATGATCTCGGCGATGCCGGCCACGGCGTTGTGCAGCACGTCGTCGGCGCGCTTGAACGCATCTTCCAGGCTGGCATCTTCGTCCATCACGTCGAAGAGCTTCTGGTTGAGCACCACGATCAGCGAGTCCACATGCTCGACCAGCGCCTCGATGCCATCGTCGGCGATGCGCATCTTCTTGTTGCCCTCGAAGTCGAAGGGCTTAGTCACCACGCCCACGGTGAGGATGCCCATTTCCTTGGCGACTTCGGCCACCACGGGCGAGGCTCCGGTGCCGGTGCCCTTGCCCATACCGGCGGTGATGAACACCATGTTGGCCCCAGCCAGCGCCGCGCGCACCTGCTCGCGTTCCTTTTCACAGGCGGCCCGACCGGCCTGCGGATTGGCGCCAGCGCCCAGACCTGCGTCACCCAGCTGGATCGAGGCGGGCGCGAGTGAACGCTTGAGCGCCTGGCGGTCGGTGTTGACGGTGATGAAGTCCACCCCCTGCACCCCGCGGCTGATCATGTGGTTCACCGCGTTGCCGCCGGCGCCACCGACGCCGATCACCTTGATGATGGCGCCATCGGTGCTGCTATCGATCATTTCAAATGTGGACATGTTGTGCGGGCCTCCGACGATGTGTTGCTGTTGATGTTGATGAGAATATGGACAGGAACTCAGAAATTACCGACGAACCACTCTTTCATGCGACGCAAGGTTTCCTTGAACGAACCCGACTGCTCGGCCACCTTGCGCCCCCGCACACGCTGCATCCGAGCTTCCTCGAGCAATCCGTGCACGGTGGCAAACCGGGGCGTCCTGACCACATCGGCCAGGCCACCCGAGTACTGCGGCACGCCCAGGCGCACCGGTTTCAGGAAAATGTCTTCACCCAATTCGGCCAGGCCGGGCAACTGACTCGTGCCGCCGGTAATCACCACACCCGACGACAGCAGTTCCTCGTAACCCGACTCGCGAATCGCCTGCTGCACGAGTGAAAAGAGCTCTTCCACACGCGGCTCGATCACGGCAGCCAGTGCCTGGCGCGACAGGGAGCGCGGTCCGCGATCGCCAATGCCTGGCACTTCGATGCGCTCAGACGGTTCGGCCAGCACCTGCTTGGCAATGCCGTAGCGCACCTTGATGTCTTCGGCATCAGGGGTGGGTGTGCGCAGCGCCATCGCGATATCGCTGGTGATCTGGTCGCCAGCGATCGGGATGACTGCGGTGTGGCGGATCGAGCCGCCCGTAAAAATGGCGATATCCGTCGTGCCGCCGCCGATGTCAACCAGCGCAACACCCAACTCTTTTTCGTCCTCGGTCAGCACGGCGCTGCTGGAGGCCAGCGGCTGCAGGATCAGGTCCTGCACTTCCAGGCCGCAGCGGCGAACGCACTTGATGATGTTCTGCGCGGCCGACACCGCACCGGTCACGATATGCACTTTCACGTCCAGGCGCACACCGCTCATGCCGATCGGCTCGCGGATGTCTTCCTGACCGTCGATGATGAATTCCTGCGGCAACACATGCAGGATCTGCTGGTCGGTGGGAATGTTGACCGCCTTGGCGGTCTCGATCACGCGGGCCACATCGGCATCGGTGACCTCCTTGTCCTTGATGGCCACCATGCCGATCGAGTTGAAACTGCGGATGTGGCTGCCCGCAATGCCCGTATAGACGTTGCGGATCTTGCAGTCGGCCATCAGCTCGGCCTCTTCAAGCGCCTGCTGGATCGAGGCCACCGTGGTCTCGATGTTGACCACCACGCCTTTTTTCAGACCGCGTGATTCATGCTGGCCCAGGCCCACGATTTCGTAGTGACCATCGGGGCGCATCTCGGCCACCACCGCCACCACCTTGGAGGTGCCGATGTCCAGACCGACGATCAGGTCTTTGCTTTCTCGTGTCATGGCGTGCGCCTGGATTCGGTCGAGGGCTTCGCACCGGTATCGGGGCGAGGCGCTGGCTTGAGGGAAGTGAAGGCACCCGGGGCGCGCATGGCAAACCCGTTGGGGTAGCGCAAATCGACCGACACAACGTCGCGGTTCAGTGTGGTCTGTGCCTGCGGATAGACCGCAACCCAGCGGGCCACCCGCTCGGCGATCGGAACATCCTGTTCACGCCCGAGCAGCAGCATCAGCCCATTGTCCAGACGCGCACTCCAGGCATAGCGGTTGGACAGCGAGACCGCCTCGGGCTCCAGACGCAGCGGTGCCAGTTGCTGCTGCAATTCGGCCCAGCGGCGCGTCACCTGTGCCTCGCTGCCAGGCGGTCCGGAAAATTGAAGCAAATCGGCCTGTGCATCTGCTTCGGCCACGTTGGCCGTAAAGAGTTCGCCCTGGCGGTTCACCAGCCGACCATCGCTCCACACCGCGAGAGGCTGATGTTCTTCGATCCCCACTTTGAGGGTATCCGGCCAGATGCGGCGCACATCGGCACGCCTGACCCAGGGCACAGCCTCAAAGCGCTCGCGCACCGCGTCCAGATTGACGCTGAAGAAATTGCCGCGCGTGGGGATGGCGCCGCTTGAGCGCAGCAGCGCACTGTTCACATGCAGGAGTCCCTGCTCGGCCGAGGCCGGCTCGATCACTACGGTGCGCAAGGCAAACGCGGGGCGCTGAATCAGCCACCAAGCGCCGGCGGCAAGCAGCCCGGCGGCAGCCAGTGCCATCAGCACGTTAGCGGCTGTGTTGAGCAGACGGACATCGTGCCAGGGACTCACCGCTCGCCCCCGATCTTCAAGCTGGCGCTGGACAGCACGCTCAGGCACAGATCCTCGTAGGAGACACCTTCCGCGCGCGCGCCCATCGGCACGAGCGAATGACCGGTCATGCCGGGCGAGGTATTGATCTCGAGGAGGAAGGGCGCCTCATCCGAGCGACGCAGCATCACATCGACCCGGGCCCAGCCCTCGCAACCGATGGCATGAAACGCCGCCACCGACAGGGCCTGGATGCGAGCGGTCAGGTCAGCAGACAGTTGAGCCGGACACTCGTAGCGGGTGTCATCCCGAAAATATTTGTTCTGATAATCGTAGTTGCCCGCCGGCGCGAGAATTTCGATCACCGGCAAGGCGCGGGCCTGGGCGCCGCTGCCCAGGATCGGCACGGTCAGTTCTCGCCCGTCGATGAACTGCTCGCACAGCACATCATCGTCATGACGCCGGGCGATGTCGTAGGCGGCCACGCACTGATCGCGTGAGACGACCTTGGTGAACCCGATGGTCGAGCCCTCGCGCGAGGGCTTGACCGCCATCGGCAGGCCGAACCGGTCGGCGGCCGCACGCACATCATCGGCCGAGCGCGCCACCATGAAGCCCGGTGTTGGCAGATCGTGTGTCGTCCAGATGCGCTTGGTGTAGACCTTGTCCATGGCAATGGCAGAAGCCATCACACCCGAGCCGGTATAGGGCAGACCGAGCAATTCGAGCGCGCCCTGCACCGTGCCGTCTTCACCGAAGCGACCGTGCAGTGCAATGAACACGCGCTTGAAACCGTCACGCACCAGTTCGTCCAGTGCGCGCTGCGCCGGGTCAAAGGCATGGGCATCCACGCCCTTGGCGCGCAAGGCCTCGAGCACGCCGGTGCCCGACATGATCGACACCTCGCGCTCGGAGGAGCGTCCGCCCATCAGCACTGCGACCTTGCCGAAGTCAGCCACCGGTCATCTCCCTGATGCGGGCAGGCACGCCGCCGATCGATCCTGCACCCATGGTGATCACGACATCGCCATCCCGGGCTGCATCCAGGATGGCTTGTGGCATCTGCGCGGCATCTTCGATGAAGACGGGCTCGACCTTGCCGGCGATGCGCACGGCGCGCGACAGTGTGCGGCCATCGGCTGCGACGATCGGTGCCTCGCCGGCTGCATACACTTCGGCCAGCAGCAAGGCGTCGGCGTTTGAGAGCACCCGCACGAAATCCTCAAACAGGTCCCGGGTGCGGGTGTAGCGATGCGGCTGAAACGCCAGCACGAGTCGGCGACCGGGGAACGCACCGCGCGCCGCTGCAATCGTGGCCGCCATTTCGGCCGGATGATGGCCGTAGTCGTCCACCAGCGTGAACTGTCCGCCGCCCTGCGCAGCCGCCACGGGAAACTCGCCAAAGCGCTGAAAGCGCCGGCCCACGCCATTGAATGCTGCAAGCGCAGTCACGATGGCCTCGTCCGATACACCCAGTTCGTCGGCCACAGCGATCGCAGCCAGTGCGTTTTGAACGTTGTGCAGGCCGGGCAGATTGAGCACGATATCCAGCGGGCGACTGCTTGCATCCTGGCTGCGATGCAAGGTGAAGCGCATGCGTCCGGCATCGGGCGTGGGGTCGACAGCGCGAAAGTGCGCCTCGGGTGCGAAGCCGTAGGTGAGCACCGGCTTGGAGACGAAGGGCATGATCTCGCGCACATGCGGGTCGTCCACGCACAGCACGGCAGCGCCATAGAACGGCAGGCGCTGGGTGAACTCGACGAAGGCCTGGCGCAGCCTGGCAAAGTCGTGGCCGTAGGTCTCCATGTGATCGGCATCGATGTTGGTGATGACGGCGATCATGGGCGTGAGGTTCAGGAACGAGGCATCGGATTCATCCGCCTCGACGACGATGCAATCACCGCTGCCCAGTCGCGCATTGGCGCCGGCGCTGTTCAGCCGCCCGCCGATCACGAAGGTGGGATCCATTCCGCCTGCAGCCAGGATGGAGGCCACCAGGCTGGTCGTAGTGGTCTTGCCGTGAGTGCCTGCGATCGCAATGCCCTGCTTGAGCTTCATCAGCTCGGCCAGCATCAGCGCCCGCGGCACGACCGGCACGCGCGCAGCCCGCGCAGCCATCACCTCGGGGTTGTCGCCCCGCACAGCAGACGATGTGACGACGCAATCGACGCCGCTCACATGCGCGGCATCGTGCCCGATGTCCACCCGGGCGCCCAGGCCGGCCAGCCGACGTGTCGTGGCGCTCTCAGCCATGTCCGAGCCGCTGATGCCGTAACCCAGATTCAACAGCACCTCGGCAATGCCACTCATGCCCGAGCCGCCAATGCCGATAAAGTGGATGCGCTTGACCTTGTGTTTCATTGAGCTTTCCCTGGGCCCGCCAGGGCTTCGCAGACATCGGCAACACGGGCAGCCGCATCAGGACGTGCAAGCGCGCGTGCACGCAGTGCCATCCCCACCAGTTTGGCGCGATCCAGCCCCTGAAGCAGGCTCGCCAATCCTTCAGCGGTCAGTTCGGATTGCGGCACCAGCATCGCGGCCTGACGCTGCGCAAGAAAGCGCGCGTTGACGGTCTGATGGTCATCCACCGCAAAGGGATAGGGGATCATCAGGCTCGCCACACCGGCTGCGGCCACCTCGGCCACGGTCATGGCGCCCGCGCGGCAAATCACCAGATCGGCCTGGGCATAGGCATCGGCCATGTCATCGATGAAGCCCACTGTGCTGGCCTGCACGCCTGCGTCCTGATAGGCGCGCTGCAGATCGTCCAGATGTTTGCGCCCGCTCTGATGAATCACGATCGGCCGCTCCGCAGGCGCCATGCGCGCCAGGGCTTGCGGCACCACCGTGTTGAGGGCCTGTGCACCCAGGCTGCCGCCCACCACCAGCAAGCGCAGCGGACCCTGCCGGCCCGCATAGCGGATGCCGGGATCAGGCAAGGCGCTCACATCGTCACGCACCGGGTTGCCGCACCACTGTCCGCCAGCGAGCGCATCCGGAAAGGCCACCATGACCCGCTGGGCCAGACGGGAGAGCAGGCGATTGGTCAGCCCGGCTACGGAATTCTGTTCGTGCACCACCAGCGGCGTGCGGGTCAGGGCGGCAACCAGCCCACCGGGGAAGGCGACATAGCCGCCCATGCCCAGCACCACGGCCGGTCGCACCCGCCGCAGCGCCGAAAGGCTTTGCCAGCAGGCACGCGCCAGGGTCAGCGGCATCGTGAGGCGAGTCATCCATCCTTTACCGCGCAGCCCGCGGATCTGCACGAACTGCATCGGAATGCCATGGCGCGGCACGAGAGTGGCTTCCATCCCGTCCGGATTACCAAGCCACACCACGTTCCAGTCGCGGGCCTTCATCGCATCCGCCACCGCGAGCCCCGGAAAAACATGCCCGCCGGTGCCACCGGCCATGATGAGCA
>DGIT01000136.1:29680-40243 GCA_002386465.1 Burkholderiales bacterium UBA4615
GCGGGTCATAACTGACCTCGCATCATGCGGCGGTTCTCGAAGTCGATGCGCAAGACGATCGCCAGCGCAATGCAGTTGACCATGATCCCCGAGCCGCCATAGCTCATGAGTGGCAGCGTCAGGCCTTTCGTGGGCAGGAGCCCCAGATTCACGCCCATGTTGATGAAAGCCTGGACGCCGAGCCACAGGCCCACGCCCTGCGCAGCCAACCCAGCAAAAAACCGGTCGAGCGCCACCGACTGCCGCCCGATCTCGACACAGCGGCGCACGATCCAGAAAAACAGCACCAGCACGGTCAACACCCCTGCCAGCCCCAGTTCCTCGCCAATGACGGCGAGCAGAAAATCAGTGTGGGCTTCGGGCAGGTAATGCCACTTCTCGACGCTGCCACCCAGGCCTACGCCAAACCATTCGCCACGCCCGAACGCGATC
This sequence comes from Burkholderiales bacterium UBA4615, assembly GCA_002386465.1. Classification (GTDB taxonomy): domain Bacteria; phylum Pseudomonadota; class Gammaproteobacteria; order Burkholderiales; family Burkholderiaceae_E; genus UBA4615. Next base: position 30,113 of record DGIT01000136.1, read on the forward strand.
AGCGAGTGCGACAACTGATAGCCCTTGCCGAGCGCATTCTTTTCATCGAAGGGATCGAGGTAGGCAAACATGCGCGCCCGCCTCCAGGGCGAAAACCAGATCACGGCGGCCAGAAGCGCTGGCAGCACCAGCGCCAGACCTGCGAACAGACGCGCGCTGACGCCACCCAGAAAGAGCAGACCCATTGCCACGGCCGCGATCACGATGAAGGCACCCAGGTCGGGCTCAAGCAGCAGCAGCAATCCGATCAGCGCCATGGCCAGCGCCATCGGCAGGAATCCCTTGGTGAACTGATGCATCCATTCCTGCTTGCGGACCGCGTAATCGGCGGCGTACAGGATCACGAACAACTTCATCAGCTCTGAGGGCTGCAGGTTGATCACTCCGAATGAGATCCAGCGGCGGGCGCCCAGCACGACCTTGCCGATCCCCGGGATCAGCACCAGCACCAGCAACGCCAACCCAACCAGAAGCAGCGTCGGTGCAAGCCGTTGCCAGCGCTGCACCGGAATGGCAAAGGCAACCACGGCGCAGCTCATGCCCACCGTGAGTGCAAAGGCATGTCGCATGAGGTGATGCGTGGTGCGCAGCGAAGAAAAACGGGCCGAGTCGGGCAGTGCGATGGAGGCGGAGTAGACCATCACCATGCCGAAGAGCATGAGGGCAACGCTGGCCCAGATCAGCGGCAAGTCATATTCGCGCACCGACCCGGGCGTGACCGAACGCAGCGGGCTGCGCCCGCTCGCTGCCGCGCCAAACCGGGGCAGGCGCAGGGTCAGCATGGTTGGCCCCGATCAGCGGCCAGGGCGCGCACCGCATCAATAAACACCTCGGCGCGGTGTGCGTAGTTGCGGAACATGTCGAAGCTCGCGCACGCTGGTGACAGCAGCACTGCCTGCCCGGGACGCGCCAGATCGGCCGCCCGCCTGACGGCTGCTGGCAGGTCGGCGCAGTCCTCGATCGGTGCAGAGATCCCCTGCAGCGCGGCGCGCAGGGTCGGCGCATCACGACCGATCAGCAGCACCGCCGCGGCATGGCCGGCCACGGCAGGCATCAGAACTGAAAAATCCTGGCCCTTGCCATCACCACCGGCAATCAGCACCACAGGCTTGCCCAGACCCAGCAGCGCTGCGGCCGTGGCCCCCACATTGGTGCCCTTGCTGTCGTCGTAGTACTCGACCTCATCAATCACCGCGATACGCTCACAGCGATGCGGTTCCCCTGCATACGTACGCAGGCCATGCAGCATCGCTGCCATCGGCACATCGATCGCCCGGGCCAGGGCCAGGGCAGCCAGCGCATTGGCCTGATTGTGCGCACCACGGATCAGCAGCGCATCTGCAGGCATGAGTTTGCGTACCCGCACCGCCGAGGCCTCTTTGCGTCGGCGTCCGGTGGGCTCGTCATCGCTCACTGCTTCGGCCAGCCAGCTCAGCCCGCCGTCCTGCACGAGACCATAGCCGGGTGCTTTGGTTGGCGCGTCCGGGCCGAAGGTCACCACGGTGCGCACGGGGGCACAGGGCAGCTGCGCGTTGGTACGCTTGGCCGCTCGCGCGCTCACGGGTGGCGCCGCAGGCGCTGCTGGCTGCAGCGAAGCGCCCGGCAAGGTCAGCGGATCTGCCCGATTGGCCACGCAGACCGTAGTGGGTCCGTAAATGCGCTGCTTGGCCTGCAGGTAATCGTCCAGGGTGCCGTGCCAATCCAGGTGATCCTGGGTCACATTGAGCACGGTGGCGCAGTCGGGCGAGAAGCTCTCGGCGAGCGCCAACTGATAGCTGGCCAGTTCGAGCACCCAGACCTGCGGCAGCTGCTCCGACTCGATAGCCAGCCGCAGGGCGTCGAGCGCAGCCGGGCTGATGTTGCCTGCCACCGCCACAGTCAATCCGGCCTGCTGACACAGATGGCCGAGCAATCGGGTGGTCGTGGTCTTGCCGTTGGTGCCTGTGATCGCAGCCACGCGCGTGTTGTAGCCCGTTGCACGCAGCCGGGCGAGCTCGCGCGCGAAAAATTCCATTTCGCCCCACACCGGAATCCCTGCCTGAACGGCTGCGGCATACAGGGGCACCGCGTCGCCCAGGCGCGGCGACAAGCCCTGACTCCAGCCAACCAGATCTGCGCCTTGCAACAGTGCGGGGTCGAGCGACCCGCCGACGAATCGCACTTGAGGGCAGGCACTGTGCAGGGCTGCCAGCTGCGGGGGCGCCGTCCGGCTATCGGCCACCGTGACCTGCGCGCCTGCGTACACCGCCCACCGGGCGATCGCCAGACCGGACTCGCCCAAGCCGACCACCAGAACGCGACGTCCGGCCAGCTCGGGGCGCATCAACAGACTTGCTGGCTGCACGCCATTGGCTTGAGGGGGCGGAAATTCGTACATCGTGGCCTGGGTCAGCGCAGCTTGAGCGTTGAGAGACCAAAGAGCACGAGCATCATCGTGACGATCCAGAACCGCACGACGACCTGCGACTCCTTCACACCACCCACCTCGAAATGATGGTGCAAGGGGGCCATGCGAAAGATGCGACGCCCTGTTCCATAGCGGCGCTTGGTGTACTTGAAGTAGCTCACCTGCAGCATCACCGACAAGGTCTCGGCGACAAACACACCACCCATGATGAACAGCACGATCTCCTGGCGCACGATCACCGCCACCGTGCCCAGCGCGCCTCCGAGAGCCAGGGCACCCACGTCGCCCATGAAGACCTGGGCCGGATACGCGTTGAACCACAGGAAGGCGAGACCCGCGCCTGCGATCGCTCCACAAAAGACGGTCATCTCACCCGCACCTGGCACATAGGGGATCAGCAGGTACTTGGCAAACACGGCGTTACCCGTGACGTAGGCAAAGATGCCAAGTGCCGAACCCACCAGCACGGACGGCATGATGGCCAGACCATCAGCGCCATCGGTGAGATTCACCGCATTGCTGGTGCCTACGATCACAAAATAGGTGAGCACCATGAACCCCAGCGCACCCAGGGGGTAGGACACCGTTTTGAAGAACGGCACGATCAGATCGGCCCGGGGTGGCAGGCTCATCTCGAAGCCCGAGCGTATCCAGGTGATGAGCAGATCCCAGGCTTGCGCATTAGACGCTGCCGGGACGGCAAAGGTCAGATAGATCGCCGCAGCAGCGCCAATGAGCGATTGCCAGAGATACTTGGCGCGTGCTGAAAGACCCGCCGGATTGCGATGGACGACCTTTCTGTAGTCATCGACCCAGCCGATCGCACCGAACCCGAGCGTCACCAGCAGCACGATCCACACGAACCGATTGCTCAGGTCGGACCACAACAGCGTAGCGAGACCAATGGCCACCAGAATCAGTGCACCGCCCATGGTGGGCGTGCCTGATTTGCTCAGATGGGTCTGCGGACCGTCGGTGCGCACCGCCTGACCGATTTTCATCGAGGTCAGACGTCGGATCAGCGCCGGTCCTGCGAGCAGCCCGATACCCAGAGCGGTGAGCGTGGCCAGCACCGCTCTGAGCGTGATGTAGTTGAATACCGAAAAAAAACGGATGTCGCGCGACAGCCACTGCGCCAGTTCAAGCAGCATCAGTGATGCCCTCCGGCTTGGGCGCCCGACCCGGCGAGCTGCTGCACGACCCGCTCCATGCGCATCGAACGGGAGCCTTTCACCAGGACGGTGGCGGTGGGCGAGGCCAGAGCGGTCGCACGTTCGCCGACCTGCTCAACCGTCTCGAAATATTCGCCCTGTACGCCGAAGGCAGCTGCCGCACCACGCGAGGCCTGCCCACAAGCCAGCAGATGCTCCAGGCCGCGCGCACGGGCATAGGCGCCCACTTCCTCATGGAACTGAGGCCCCTGATCACCGACCTCGGCCATGTCGCCGAGTACCAGAATGCGTGGTGCCCGACAGGCGGCCAGCACATCGATAGCCGCGCGCACGGAGTCGGGATTGGCGTTGTAACTGTCGTCAATCAGGGCCGCTCCGCTGGCAGCCTGCAAGCGGCGCAGCCGGCCGGCTGCGGGGCGAAAGGCCGCCAAACCCCGCGCAATGACCGGACCAGGCACGCCAATGGCGTGGCAGCAGGCGGCCGCCGCCAGCGCATTGCGTACATTGTGCTGGCCGTCGATCGACAGCCTCACCCGAATGCGTTCGTCGGGCAACGCCAACTCGAAGTCTTCAGGCTGGGCATCGGGGGGCGCGTGGACACTGCACTGCGCAGTCAGCCCAAAGTCGATGCAACGCCGCGCACCCGCGAGCGCTTGCCAGATCGGGGTATGCGGGTCATCGCCCGGGAACACCGCCGTGCCGTCTGCAGGAAGCGCGCTCAGTGCGGCACCGTTTTCGCGGGCAGTTGCTTCCACCGTGTGCAGAAACTCCTGGTGCTCGCGCTGCGCGTTATTGACCAGGGCCACACCGGGCTTGGCGATATGCGCCAGCCAGGCGATTTCGCCAGGCTGATTCATGCCCAGTTCAATCACGGCGCTGCGGTGGGTGTCGCGCAGCTCAAAGACCGTCAGCGGCACACCGATGTCGTTGTTCAGGTTGCCGCGCGTGGCCAGACGCAGGGCCGGCCCATGCTGCTCAGCCAGGATCGCAGCAATCATTTCCTTGACGGTGGTCTTGCCGTTGCTGCCTGTCACGGCAATCACCGGCAATGAAAATTTCCGCCGCCAGCCCGCAGCGATTTCCCCCAACGCGCGTCGGGTGTCGGTCACCCACAATGCCGGGACGCGACATGCGTCGGTCCAGTGGTCCACCAGCAGGGCCGCTGCGCCGCTCGCCACAGCCTGCCCGATGAATGCATGGGCATCAAAGCGTTCGCCGCGCAGGGCCGCAAACAGTTGCCCGGGGCCGACCGCGCGCGTATCGGTGCTCACCCCGATCAGCGGCGTGGCCGTATCGCCCGCATCCGATGTGAGCAGGCGACCGCTGCTGAGCCATCCGAAGGCCTCACGCAGATCAAACACGGCGGACCTCCTCACGCAGAGCGCGACGCGTGAGGGCCTGGGCGGCATGGTCACGGTCATCAAAGGGATGCCGTACCCCGGCAATGTCCTGATAGACCTCGTGGCCCTTGCCAGCAATCAGCACGACATCCTGGACTGCGGCGTCATCGAGCACAGCTGCGATCGTGCGGGCGCGATCGGCATCACGCAGCCGGGGCGCTCTGGACATGCCGCCCACGATGTCATCCAGGATCTGTTCGGGAGCTTCGCTGCGCGGGTTGTCGCTGGTGATCACGGCATGGTCGGCATCGCGCTCAGCGACTGCACCCATCAGGGGTCGCTTGCCCGGATCGCGATCACCACCAGCGCCTACGATGCACCAGAGCTTGCCACCGCGCGCCTGCGTGACCGGTCGCAACGCGGCGAGCGCGTTGGACAGTGCATCGGGCGTGTGTGCGTAGTCGACCACCGCAAGCGGGCCGACCGCACCCGGCACGCTCACCGGCTGCAAGCGACCCGGCACTGGGGTCAGTGTTTGCAACTGCGCGACCGCCGCATCGAACGGCACGCCCAGGGCGAGCCATGCACTGGCCACCGCCAGCAGATTGGCCACGTTGAAGCGTCCGATCAGCGGCGTCTCGAGCGCAGCGGTGCCCCAGTCGCCGTCGAGCGTCATCCGCATGCCCTGCGCGGTGGACTCGATCGCGGTTGCAAGCAAGCGCGGACCGGTATGGGCAGCACGCGCTGCCCGCGCGGCGTCGTCAGTCGGCGAGGCGTCGATGCCATAAGCAATACAGGGCGTGGAAGATGACAGCGCCGCCCGCATGGTGGCGCTCCAGGGATCATCCAGATTCAGCACCGCCGCGCGCAGCGCAGGCCAGGCAAACAGACGCGCCTTGGCCTGGGCATACGCAGGCATCGTGCCGTGGTAATCGAGATGATCGCGGGTGAGATTGGTAAACACCGCCACAGCGATGCACGTACCGTCCAGGCGATGCTGCTCCAGTCCGATCGAAGAAGCCTCCATCGCGACCGCCTCCACACCCTGCCTCCTGAAGTCGGCAAATTGGGCCTGCAAGGCGAGGGCATCGGGTGTCGTCAGCCCGAAGTCGGTGAGCATGTCAGGGCGGCCTGCGCCCAAGGTTCCGATGACGGCGCTTCGACGACCGAGTGACTGCAGGCCCTGTGCCATCCACTGGCTGCAGCTGGTCTTGCCATTGGTGCCCGTCACCGCCAGCACCTGGAGATGCGCAGTCGGCGCGTCGAAATACGCATGTGCAATCGGGCCGCTCAGGCGCTTGAGATGACGCACACCACGGCTCGGGACCGACCACTGCTGGCCACTGTCCTGATCATTCTGTTCATACAGCAGCGCGGACGCGCCGCGTGCAAGCGCCTGGCTCGCGTAGGCGCGACCGTCCGAACGTTCGCCCGGATACGCGAAAAACGCATCGCCTGGCTTCACCGCGCGGCTGTCGGACCGGAGCTGGCCGCCTGCAGGCAAGGTGGCCTTGAGCCAACCCGCGAGGTCAGCCGCCACTCGATCAGCCCCGACGTCCATCGCTGCGGTCACAGGCTCTCCCGCACAGGATCAGCAGGCTGGATGAGCGTAGCGAACGGAGCATCCGGCTGCACGCGCAAGGCACGCAGCGTTTCGCCTGTGATGCGCGCAAAGACCGGGGCAGCGACCTGCCCGCCATAGTATTTGCCGGCAGAGGGCTCATCGACCATGACCGCGACAATTACGCGCGGGCGAGAGATGGGCGCCAAGCCCACGAACGATGCAATGTATTTGTTCTGATAAGCGCCGTTTTCCTGCTTATGCGCAGTACCGGTCTTGCCCCCTACGCGATAGCCTGGAATTTGTGCAAGCGGCGCAGTGCCCTGCGGGCCAGCCGCCATCTCCAGCATCCGGCGTACGGCGATGGCCGTTTCGGGCTTGAACACAGGCACGCCCTCGGCCGGGGCGTCATGACGCAGCATGGTGAGCGGAATCAGTTCACCGTCGCGCGCAAACACAGAATAAGCCCGGGCCATCTGGATGAGCGACACGGAAATCCCATGACCATAGGCCATGGTGGCCTGTTCGATCGGCTTCCAGCTCTTGTGGGGGCGCACCCGGCCAGCCACGGCCCCGGGAAAGCCCAGCTGCGGCGCCTGACCAAAACCCAGCGAAGTGAACCCTTCCCACATGCGCTGCGGCGGCAGTTGCAATGCCATCTTGACGGTGCCGACGTTGGACGACTTCTGCAGGACTTGCTCAACGGTGAGCAACCCGTAGGCGTGGGTATCGCCGATGGTCGCGGTGCCGATCGTGAGCTTGCCGGGCGAGGTATCGATCATCGAGGTCGGCTTCACCTTGCCCTGTTCGATCGCCATGGCGATCGAAAACGGCTTCATGGTGGAACCGGGCTCATAGGTGTCGGTCAGTACCCGATTGCGCAGCTGGGCGCCCGTGAGCTGCAAACGATTGTTCGGGTCGTAGGTCGGCCAGTTGGACAGGGCAAGCACTTCCCCTGTGTGAACGTCAATCACCACCGCAGCGCCAGCTTTGGCCTTGTGCTCGCGCACGGCATCACGCAGCGCGTTGTGTGCCAGAAACTGGATGCGGGTGTCGATCGACAGCGACAGGTCGGCGCCATCCTGAGGCTCGCGGCCTGACCCGATCTGCTCGATGATGCGGCCCAGGTTGTCCTTGATGACGCGACGGCTGCCGGGCTTTCCGGCAAGCCGCTGCTGCTGCGAGAGTTCAAAGCCTTCCTGACCGGCATCTTCCACGTTGGTGAACCCGACCACATGGGCCACGGTCTCGCCTTCCGGGTAGTGCCGCTTGTACTCGTTGCGCAGATGCACCCCGGGGATGCGCATGGCCTGGACCTGCGCCGCCACATTGGCGTCCACCTGCCGCTTCAGATAGACATAGTTCTTGTCCTCGGCGAGCTTGCGATTGAGTTCGCGCGGATCCATTCCGAGTAGCTTGGCGAGCTGACGCCGTTGCTCGGGCGACGCCTCGACATCGTCCGGGTCCACCCAGACTGCCTTGGCAGGCAGACTGCTTGCCAGCATCGTCCCGGTCCGGTCAACGATTTTGCCCCGATTGGCCGGGATCTCCAGATTGCGCACAAACCGGGAGTTGCCCTGCTTCTGCAAGAAGTCATTGCTGAATGTCTGCAGCCAGACCGCACGCACGGCCAAGGCCAGGAACGCAATGGCCATCAGACCCATCATGCAACGCGAACGCCATGCCGGCAGCTTCGTGGTCAGCAAGGCATTGCGGGTGAGCTTGACGGGTCGGGCCATCTCAGCGCGCCTTCGACGATGTGGACCCGGCGCTGCGCTGTGCAGTCTGCGGGGTGTTCAGATACAGCGTGCGATCGGGGCCGACCGGCTGCATTTTCAGGTCGCGACGCGCCACGGCGTCGATCAGCGAATGTTTTGCAAGCCGGGTCTGTGCGAGCAGCAACTCTTGCCACTCCACTTCGTGCTTGCGGGCCATGGCCTGAGCGCGCTCCAGATCGATGAACCCCTTGCGGGCGCGATGCTGCGAGGTGACCAGCAGCAACGAGCAGGTGATCAGCATGGTGGCGAGCAGCACGTTCAGCTTGACCATGGCTCAGAGACGCCTGGCCACGCGCAGCACCGCCGAGCGGGCGCGCGGGTTGTGCCGAATCTCATCGTCATCAGGCAGCACGCGGGCGATGGCCTCGAGACGCGGAGGCGCATCGTGCACCGGCGCACCGGTGATCGGATCACGGCGTGCCAGCCGACCCGATTCGCGCACGATGAACTGCTTGACCATCCGATCTTCCAGAGAATGAAAACTGATGACCGCCATGCGCCCGCCAGGCGCCAGGCGCGCGACTACCCGATCAAGGACGAGCGCGAGCTCCTCAAGCTCTTGATTGACGAGAATCCGTAGAGCCTGAAAGGTGCGTGTGGCCGGGTCCTTGCCCATCTCCGGCCTCTTTTGCCTGCTACGGACGACGCCCGCCACGAGAGCGGCAAGCTCTCCGGTAGTGCGCAGCGCGTTGGCGCCGACGTCCCGGCAGCGAGCAGTAATCGCCTTTGCAATCGGAACAGCAAACCGTTCTTCCCCATAGCCTTTCAGCGCCTCCGCAATGTCCTGTTCCGACGCGTGTTGCAACCACTCGCTTGCCGACATGCCGTGCGCCGGATCCATGCGCATGTCGAGCGGCCCGTCCTGCCTGAAACTGAATCCGCGGGCGGCATCGTCCAGTTGCGGCGATGACACCCCCAGATCCAGCAAGACCCCGTCCACCTGCCCGATGCCCAGGGCATCGAGCACGTCATCCAACTCCGAGAAGCGCGCCCTCACCATCCGGAACCGCGCATCCGACCATCCCATCCCTACTGCCACAGCCTGCGGATCGCGGTCGATCGCAATCAGGCGCCCCTGCGGCCCCAGCGCCGCGAGGATGCGGGCCGAATGCCCACCACGCCCGAAGGTGCCGTCGACATACACCCCGTCAGGCCGGATCTCCAGACCCTCCAGGCAGGCCTGCAACATGACCGGCCGATGGCCGTCCTGACGGTCTGCCGCGGTCAAGCCGGCCCCTTAAATCGACAGTCCGGACAGCGCCTCGGGCATGCCCCCGGCAATCGCCTCGCTTTCCCTGGCCGCCAGTACGACGGCATCCCACACTTCAAAGTGGGCGCCCATACCGAGCAGCACCACATCCTTGCTCAGCGTCACCGCCTGGCGCAGTTCAGGGGCGATCAGCACACGCCCCGTACTGTCCAGCTCCACATCGGTCGCATTGCCAAGAAAGAAGCGCTTCCAGCCGCTGGCCGACAAAGGCAACGCGGCGATGCGCTCGCGCACCTGCTCCCACACCGGGCGCGGATAGAGCAGCAGACAGCCATCGGGGTGACGCGTCAGGGTCAGGCGCCCCTCGCACTGCAGCGTCAGGGCGTCGCGATGGCGCGTGGGGACCGACATGCGGCCCTTCGCATCCAATGCCAACGCGGATCGCCCCTGAAACATCACGCTTTCCCCCACGACCACCACTTACGCCCGCCAGCATCCATGCCGTAACAGGCAAGTCCCACTAAAAAACACTTTATTGCACCTTTTCCCACTTTACGGAAAAGGATGCAGACGGTCAAGGCGACCGGACGCATTTTTTCCAATCGGGACAAGGACTTAGGCGTGTTTCCAGAGACTGGATGAATATCCAGTCATTGTCGCGAG
>DGIT01000113.1 GCA_002386465.1 Burkholderiales bacterium UBA4615
GAGCGGTTCATGAAGATCGTGTCGCTGGCTCCCGAAGTGCTGTAAGGAGCGCACGCACATGGAAAAAATCCGCAAAGGCGATGAAGTGATCGTCATCGCCGGCCGAGACAAAGGCAAGCGCGCTACCGTCAGTGCGCGGGTCAGTGATACCCACCTGCTGGTTGATGGGGTCAATGTTGCGAAGAAGCATGCTCGCCCTAACCCGATGAAGGGTGTGGCTGGCGGCATCGTCGACAAGACCATGCCCATTGATCAGTCGAACGTCATGCTGTTCAACCCGGCGACTGGCAAGGGTGATCGGGTGGGGTTCAAGGTACTCGAGGACGGCACGAAGGTGCGCGTCTACCGTTCCAACGGCGAACAGGTCAAGGCCTGAGGCCGCGGACAACTAGGAAAGACTTCGCAATGGCTCGTCTGCAAGCTACCTACCGCGAGAAAATCGCCCCGGACCTCATGTCGAAGTTCGGATACACCTCGGTCATGCAGGTGCCGCGCATCACCAAGATCACGCTCAACATGGGTGTGGGCGAGGCGATTGCCGACAAGAAGCTGATCGAGGCTGCCGCGGGCGATCTCACCAAAATCGCTGGTCAAAAACCGGTGACCACGAAAGCCCGCAAGGCCATCGCCGGATTCAAGATCCGCGCGGGCTACCCGATTGGCTGCATGGTCACCTTGCGCGGTGATCGGATGTATGAGTTTCTCGATCGCCTCGTCACGGTTGCGCTGCCTCGTGTGCGCGACTTTCGCGGTATCTCGGCCCGCGCCTTTGATGGCCGCGGCAATTACAACCTCGGTGTGAAAGAGCAGATCATTTTCCCCGAGATTGAGTACGACAAGGTCGATAAGGTGCGCGGGCTGAATATCAGCATCACCACCACCGCCAAGTCCGACGATGAAGCTAAGGCGCTCCTCGCAGCGTTCCGCTTCCCGTTCCGTAACTGAGGGTTGATACGTGGCCAAGACGTCTCTGATCGAGCGCGAAAAGAAGCGCGAAATGCTGGTGAAGAAGTACGCCCCCAAGCGTGCCGAACTCAACGCCATCATCAACGACCAGTCCAAGTCCGAAGAGGAGCGCTTTCAGGCGCGACTCAAACTGCAACAGCTGCCGCGCAATGCCAACCCCACCCGGCTGCGCAATCGCTGCGAACTCACCGGCCGCCCCCGCGGCACGTTCCGCAAGTTCGGTCTGGCCCGCAACAAACTGCGCGAGATTGCCATGCGCGGTGAAGTGCCTGGCATGACCAAGGCGAGCTGGTAAGGAGCCCATCACATGAGCATGAGCGATCCGATCGCCGACATGTTCACGCGCATCCGCAACGCGCAGCGCGTCGACAAACAAACCGTGGTCATGCCCTCTTCGAAGCTGAAGGTGGCGATTGCAGCCGTCCTCAAGGACGAAGGCTACATCGACGGTTATCGTGTGCAGGACGAGGCGGGCAAGCCCCAGCTCGAGCTGCAACTCAAGTACTACGCAGGTCGCCCGGTCATCGAGCGCCTTGAGCGGGTCTCGCGACCTGGTCTGCGTATCTACAAGGGTCGTGACCATCTTCCCCAGGTGCTGAACGGTCTGGGCGTTGCCATCGTGACCACGTCCAAGGGCGTGATGACCGATCGGCGCGCACGTCAGACGGGCCTGGGCGGCGAAGTCATCGGCTACGTGGCCTAAGGAGGAACCGCATGTCACGCGTCGCACGCATGCCGGTCACAATTCCTGCCGGTACCGATGTTCAAATTTCCAACGGCGTGATCACCGCCAAGGGCCCGCTGGGTACGCTCACTCAGGCCGCCAATCCGCTGGTTTCCATCCAGCGTGAGGGTACTGAACTGACCTTCGCAGCAGTCGGGGAGTCGCGTGAGGCCCGTGCCTTGAGCGGCACCTTCCGTGCTCTGGTCTTCAATATGGTGACCGGCGTCAGCAAGGGATTTGAGCGCAAGCTCAATCTGGTTGGCGTGGGATATCGCGCGCAGGCTCAGGGTGCTGTACTGAATTTGTCGCTGGGTTTCTCGCATCCGGTGGCTCACAAGATGCCCGATGGCGTCAAGTGCGAAACCCCGACCCAGACCGAGATCATTATCAAAGGCGCCGACAAGCAGAAGGTCGGACAGGTGGCCGCCGAAGTGCGCGCATACAAGGAGCCCGAGCCCTATAAAGGCAAAGGCGTGCGGTATGCCGACGAAGTGGTGGTCATCAAGGAAACCAAGAAGAAATAACCGGGCAGCAGGACGAACATGGACAAGAAGCAATCCCGTCTGCGCCGCTCACTGCAGACGCGTCACAAGATCGCAGACCTGCGGGTCGACCGTCTTACGGTCTATCGCAGCAATCTGCATATTTACGCCAACATCATCGCCGCTTCCGGCGACAAGGTGCTGGTATCGGCCTCAACCATGGAAAGCGAAGTGCGCGCGCAACTCGCTGGTCAGTCCGGCAAGGGCGGCAATGCTGCTGCGGCGGCACTGGTTGGCAAGCGCATCGCCGAAAAGGCGCTGGCAGCGGGGATTCAGGCGGTCGCGTTTGACCGCGCCGGCTTTCGCTACCACGGCCGCGTCAAGACGCTGGCCGAGGCGGCTCGCGAAGCCGGTCTGAAGTTCTGATTCGGCCGACAAAGGAACAGCAAGGATGGCAAAGATCCAGGCACGCGTCGGCGCTGAACAGCGCGACGACGGACTCAAAGAGAAGATGATCGCGGTCAATCGTGTGACCAAGGTCGTCAAGGGTGGTCGCATTCTCGGCTTCGCGGCACTGACCGTGGTCGGTGATGGCGATGGTCGCATTGGCATGGGCAAGGGCAAGTCCCGTGAAGTGCCCGTGGCGGTGCAAAAGGCGATGGACGAAGCGCGCCGCAAAATGATGCGTGTGGCACTTCGCAATGGCACGCTGCAGCATCCCCTTGAAGGCCGTCATGGCGCAGCGCGGGTCTATATCGCACCTGCCGCAGCCGGTACCGGCATCATCGCGGGCGGCCCGATGCGCGCCATCTTCGAAGTGATGGGCGTCACCAATGTCGTGGCAAAAAGCCATGGGTCGACCAACCCCTACAACATGGTGCGCGCCACGCTGAACGCGTTCACCCGGCAGAGCACGCCCGCCGAAATTGCGGCCAAGCGTGGCAAGACCGTTGAGGAAATTCTCGGCTGAAGGCCGGGGAGCACGCCATGAGCAAGAAGACTGTGAAAGTCACCCTGGTTCGTAGCCCGATCGGCACGCGCGATTCGCATCGCCAGACGGTCCTCGGGCTGGGCCTGAAGAAAATCAACCAGACCCGCGAACTCGAGGACACCCCCGCGGTGCGCGGCATGATCACCAAGGTTTCGTACCTGGTGAAGGTCGAGGCCTGACATGAAACTGAACGATCTGTCGCCCGCTGACGGCGCAAATCGCCCGCGCAAGCGCGTTGGGCGCGGCATCGGCTCCGGCCTGGGCAAGACCGCCGGCCGAGGCCACAAGGGTCAGAAGTCGCGTTCGGGCGGCTTTCACAAGGTGGGCTTCGAGGGCGGTCAGATGCCCCTGCAGCGTCGCTTGCCCAAGCGCGGTTTCAAGTCGCTTGCTGCGGGTACGGTGGCTGAAGTGCGCCTGTCTGACCTCCAGAAGATGACCGGCGAAGACATCGATCTGCTGTCCTTGAAGGCGGCGGGCGTTGTATCGCAACTTGCCCTGTCTGCCCGCGTGATTTTGTCGGGCAGCCTCGATCGCAAGGTCTCCCTGCGCGGGATCGTGGCCACGAAGGGCGCCAAGGCGGCCATCGAGGCGGCGGGCGGTTCGGTCGCCTGAGCGGCCCTGTCACTGAACTCCTGACACTCCGACATCCGCGTGGCCAAGACACCCACAGCCCAGCTGAAAGCAGGCGGCAAGTACGGCGATCTGAAACGCCGTCTTGTCTTCCTGCTGCTTGCGCTCGTGGTCTATCGCGTGGGTGCGCACATTCCTGTGCCCGGTATCGATCCAGAGCAGTTGTCCCAGCTGTTCAAGTCGCAATCGGGCGGCGTGCTCGGGTTGTTCAACCTGTTTTCCGGTGGCGCACTGTCCCGTTTCACGGTTTTCGCGCTGGGGATCATGCCGTACATCTCGGCGTCGATCATCATGCAGTTGCTGACCGTCGTGGTGCCCCAGCTTGAAACGCTGAAAAAAGAGGGCGAGGCGGGCCGTCGCAAAATCACCCAGTACACCCGCTGGTTCACGCTGGCCCTGGCAACTTTCCAGGCATTCGGAATCAGTGTTGCGCTGGAAGCCCAGCCTGGTCTGGTGATCGACCCCGGTTTCATGTTCCGGTTCACTGCAGCGGTCTCGCTCGTGACCGGCACGATGTTCCTGATGTGGCTGGGCGAGCAGATCACCGAGCGTGGTCTTGGCAACGGTATCTCGATCATTATTTTCGCTGGCATTGCTGCCGGTCTGCCGGGCGCCATTGCAGGCATGGGCGAGTTGGTGCGCAACGGCTCCATGAGCCCGTTCGTGGCACTCATCATCGTCGCACTCGTGGTGCTGGTGACGGCCTTTGTCGTGTTCGTTGAGCGGGGCCAGCGTCGAATCACCATCAATTACGCCAAGCGTCAGGTGGGCAACAAGATTTATGGCGGCCAGAGTTCCTATCTGCCGCTCAAGCTGAACATGTCGGGTGTGATCCCACCGATCTTTGCGTCTTCGATCATTCTGTTCCCGGCGACCGCCGCGCAGTGGTTCACCTCGGGCGACTCCACAAACCCGGTCGTTCGGTTCATCAAGGATCTGGCGGCCACGCTTTCGCCCGGACAACCGGTCTACATCGCCCTGTATGCGCTGGCGATCGTCTTTTTCTGTTTCTTCTACACCGCGCTGGTGTTCAACAGCCGCGAGACCGCAGACAACCTCAAGAAGAGCGGGGCGTTCGTGCCGGGTATCCGACCTGGTGAACAAACGGCCAAGTATGTCGACAAGATTCTGATGCGCCTGACCCTGGCTGGTGCGGTCTACATCACCCTGGTGTGTCTGCTGCCTGAGTTTCTGGTGCTGCGCTGGAACGTGCCCTTTTACTTCGGTGGCACCTCGCTGCTCATCATCGTGGTGGTGACAATGGATTTCATGGCTCAGGTGCAGGCTTACCTGATGTCACATCAGTACGAAGGGCTCCTGAAGAAGAACAACTTCAAGGGCATGGGCACGCCGTCGGCGCGCTGATCACGGAAGGAACCGGATGTCGAAAGACGATGTGATCCAGATGCAGGGCGAGGTGATGGAAAACCTGCCCAACGCAACCTTCCGCGTGAAGCTGGAGAACGGGCATGTAGTGCTGGGACATATTTCCGGAAAGATGCGGATGCACTACATCCGAATCCTTCCGGGTGACAAGGTGACCGTCGAACTGACGCCTTACGATCTCTCGAGGGCTCGGATCGTTTTCAGGGCCAAGTAGGCGGCCGCGGTTGCAACGCAGCAAGGTAATGAACGGGCGTGCTTCGGTGCGCAGAGGACTGAAATGAAGGTACTGGCAAGCGTCAAGAAGATCTGCCGCAAGTGCAAGATCATCAAGCGTAACGGCGTGGTCCGGGTGATTTGCACCGACCCGCGGCATAAGCAGCGTCAAGGCTGAAGAGGATTCGCATGGCACGTATTGCGGGCATCAATATTCCTGACCGTCAGCACGCCGAGATCGGCCTGACGGCCATCTTCGGCATTGGTCGGCCTCGGGCCCGGGCCATTTGCGAGGCCGCGGGCGTCCCGCTGACCAAGAAGGTCAAGGACCTCACCGACGCCGAACTCGAAAAACTGCGCGACCAGATCAACCGCTTCACGATCGAAGGCGACCTGCGCCGCGAAGTGACGATGTCGATCAAGCGCCTGATGGACCTGGGCTGCTACCGGGGCGTGCGTCACCGTCGCGGCCTGCCGCTGCGTGGTCAGCGCACCAAGACGAATGCCCGCACGCGCAAAGGTCCTCGCAAGGCCGGCGTAGCGCTCAAGAAGTAAACCGAACACACGGACTGATCGAACATGGCCACTCAGAAACAAGGCTCGCAGCAAGGCAGCCGCGTGCGCAAGAAGGTCAAGAAGAACGTCTCGGACGGCATTGCGCACGTCCACGCGTCCTTCAACAACACCATCATCACGATCACCGATCGTCAGGGCAATGCCCTGTCGTGGGCGTCATCGGGCGGTGCCGGTTTCAAGGGGTCGCGTAAATCGACACCTTTCGCCGCGCAGGTCGCCGCAGAGAGCGCAGGTCGTGCCGCCCAGGAGCAAGGCATTCGCAACCTCGATGTGCGTATCAAGGGCCCCGGCCCCGGACGTGAGTCGTCGGTGCGCGCGCTCAATGCACTGGGCATCAAGATCATGTCGATTGCTGACGTGACGCCGGTGCCGCACAACGGCTGCCGGCCACCCAAGAAGCGCCGCATCTGATTTTTTCGGCGCACACAAGCCCACCGTTCGCCCCCGTGGTGGTGCCCCGTGCACACCGCGCGCCGGGTGGACTAACCGCAGCATTGTCTGCGTACGCAAGAGAGAGCATTCGTGGCACGTTATACCGGACCCAAAGCCAAGCTGTCCCGTCGCGAGGGGACAGATCTTTTCCTGAAGAGCGCGCGCCGTTCGCTTGCAGACAAATGCAAGCTCGACAGCAAGCCTGGCCAGCATGGCCGTACTTCAGGCTCACGCACTTCCGACTATGGCCTTCAGCTGCGTGAAAAGCAGAAGGTCAAGCGGATGTACGGCGTACTCGAGCGCCAGTTCCGTCGCTACTTCGCTGAAGCCGAGCGCCGCAAAGGCAACACCGGCGCCAATCTGCTGGCGCTGCTGGAGTGCCGTCTCGACAATGTCGTCTATCGCATGGGCCTGGCGTCCACGCGCGCCGAGGCCCGCCAGCTGGTGAGCCATAAGGCCATCGCAGTGAACGGCCAGACGCTGAATATTCCGTCGGCGCAAGTGCGCCCTAACGATGTCATCGCGCTGCGCGAGAAGGCCCAAAAGCAGGTTCGCGTGCAGGATGCCCTCAGCCTTGCCGAACAAAGCGGCTTTCCCAGTTGGGTCTCGGTAGACAAGACCAAGATGCAAGGCACGTTCAAATCGGTGCCTGAGCGCTCGGACATTGCTGCCGACATCAACGAAAGCCTGATCGTCGAGTTGTACTCGCGTTAATCGAGGGATCCATTACATGCAGACTGCTTTGTTGAAGCCCCGTATCGTCGAGGTCGAGCAACTCGGTCCTTCGCACGCCCGAGTGGTCATGGAACCGTTCGAGCGCGGCTATGGCCATACCCTGGGCAATGCGCTGCGCCGGGTGCTGCTTTCGTCGATGGTTGGTTATGCGCCCACCGAGGTTCAAATCTCGGGCGTGGTGCATGAGTACTCCACGATCGATGGACTGCGCGAAGACGTGGTCGACCTGCTGCTGAACCTGAAGGGCATCGTCTTCAAGCTTCATAATCGCGACGATGTGTTCCTCACGCTGCGCAAGGAAGTGCCCGGGCCGGTCCTGGCCTCCGACATCGAGCTGCCGCACGACGTCGAGCTGATCAATGCCGGCCATGTCATTGGCAATCTGACACAGGGTGGCAAGCTCGACATGCAGGTCAAGGTCGAGAAGGGCCGTGGCTATGTGCCGGGCACGCTTCGCAATCTGGCTGAGAGCAAGACCATCGGCCGGATCGTGCTTGACGCCTCATTCTCCCCCGTACGCCGTGTGAGCTATGCGGTGGAGAGCGCCCGCGTCGAGAACCGCACCGACCTCGACAAGCTGCTGATCGATGTTGAAACCAACGGCGTGATTTCGCCCGAGGAAGCCGTGCGGCAAGCCGCGCGCATTCTGGTCGAGCAGCTGTCGGTCTTTGCTGCACTGGAAGGTGCCGAGCCGATGGGCGACCTGATCGGCGGTGCGACCACGCCTGGCCTGATCGGCGGCGGAAGTGTCATGGGCCGTGCCTCGCAGATCGATCCGATCCTGCTGCGTCCGGTCGATGATCTTGAGTTGACGGTCCGCTCGGCCAACTGCCTGAAAGCCGAAAACATCTTTTATATCGGCGACCTGATCCAGCGTACCGAGAATGAGCTGCTGAAGACTCCGAATCTCGGCCGCAAATCGCTCAATGAGATCAAGGAAGTGCTTGCCTCGCGCGGGCTGACTCTCGGGATGCGCCTGGAAAACTGGCCGCCCGCCGGACTCGATCGCCCCTGATCGCGCTGCCGGACATCAAGGAACCGAATCATGCGTCACCGTCACGGACTTCGTAAGCTCAACCGCACCAGCAGTCATCGCGAGGCCATGTTGCGCAACATGACCGTCTCGCTACTGCGTCATGAGTCGATCAAGACCACCCTGCCCAAGGCCAAGGAATTGCGGCGTGTGGTCGAGCCGATCATCACGCTTGGCAAGAAGCCGTCGCTCGCCAACCGCCGTCTGGCTTTCGACCGGCTGCGCGATCGCGACATCGTGGTCAAGGTCTTCAATGAACTGGGCCCGCGCTATGCCGCACGCAACGGCGGGTACCTGCGTATCCTGAAGTTCGGCTTTCGCATCGGCGACAACGCTCCGATGGCATTGGTCGAGCTGCTGGATCGGCCCGAAGTGGCCGAGACGCCGTCAGGCGAAGCGGCCGCCAGCTGATCGACCCCGATCACGTGGCTTCGGCCCGGGTTACAGGCGCGGCGCTCTTGGAGCGCCGCGTTCCATTTGGGGCGCCCGGGTCTGGAGCGCCCATGTTCGAGGCGTCTGCGCTTGAGGCATGCGCATGAATCCGGTACTCGTTGTCGACGGACTGGTGAAAACCTTCGGGTCACATCGTGCAGTGGATGGCGTGACCTTCGAAGTGGCGCCGGGCGAGTGCTTTGGCCTGCTGGGGCCTAACGGCGCGGGCAAGAGCACCACGCTGAAGCTCGCCCTGGGCTTGATGGAGCCGGATGCAGGTCGCATCGAACTGCTGGGCGAGCCCGTGCCCGCTCGTGCCCGGCAGGCCCGCCGCAAAGTGGGCGTGGTGCCGCAAAACGACCCACTCGACCCCGACTTCACGGTGGCCGAAAACCTTCTCGTGTTTGGGCGCTATTTCGGCCAGCCCGATGCGATCACCCGGTCGCGGATCGAGCCACTGCTCGACTTCGCCCAGTTGGGCAACAAGCGTGATGCGCGCATCCAGACCTTGTCGGGCGGCATGAAGCGGCGCCTCACGATGGCGCGTGCGCTCATCAACGACCCTCAGGTCCTGTTTCTGGACGAGCCCACCACAGGCCTTGACCCGCAGGCGCGACACCTGATCTGGGAGCGGCTCAAGCGGCTGCTTGCGCAGGGCAAGACCATCGTCCTCACCACGCATTTCATGGACGAGGCTGAGCGTCTGTGCGATCGGCTGGCAATTATCGACAGCGGCCGACCGATTGCGAGCGCATCGCCAGCAGCCCTGATTTCTCGCGAGATTGAACCGCATGTGATCGAGGTGCATGGGCCTGGGCGTGCGCAGTGGGCTGATCTGGCGCCCGGCCTTGGATGCGGGCGCGTCGAAACCGTTGGCGAAACCACCTTTGCTTATTGCGAGGATCCGTCCGCGGCACTGGCCGCGTTGCAGACCCGCACCGATCTGCGCACGCTGCATCGACCAGCCAACCTTGAAGACGTGTTCCT
>DGIT01000132.1 GCA_002386465.1 Burkholderiales bacterium UBA4615
TTTGCCCGTTTGCCGCAGCTTGGACGGGTCAAGACCCGGCTTGCAAACGCGTTGGGTGCGCACAGCGCCTTGCAGATTCACACGCAACTGCTCAATGGCGCACTGGATCTGGCGCAGCGACTGCCCGATGCGCAGCGCGAGTTGCGCTATGCCGGCGAGGCGACGGAGCAAGACAGTGAGGCTGCACGCCTCCTGAAGCACTTGCGTCAATCTGACTGGAAGACTGAACCCCAGTGCGGCAGCGATCTGGGGGAGCGGATGCATCATGCGCTGTTTCAGGCGCTGCGCGCAGGCCAAACCCCTGTATTGATCGGCAGTGACTGCCCGGTATTCACCCCGGAGGATCTGGCAGACGCGTTCCTTGCGCTACGGTCCGCCGACGCGGTGTTTGCTCCTGCACACGACGGTGGCTACGCACTCGTTGGGTTGAGCAGGGAAGCGCCAGAACTCTTTGAGCAGATCGACTGGGGCACACAGAACGTCATGTCGCAGACGCTTGCGCGTGCGCAATCCCTGGGTCTCAGGGTCAAGCTGCTGCGCACCGTCTGGGATGTGGATACACCTTCTGATGTGCTCCGCTGGCAGGCGCTTCGCACAGAAAGCTCAGGCCAGTGATGCCTGCAGAACGAGCCTGATGTGGGATCAGATCAGGTGGGCCGCAGATTCGGAACGCGCGGGTTCAGCAGCCAGTGCAGCCGCGCGTGCATCCTGCTGCGCGTCCAGCTTGTCGAAGATATCGTGAATCGGTAAGGCTCGACCGAACAGGTCACCTTGCAGGTACTTCACGCCGAGCTCGCGCAAGCGGGTGTGAACGGTTTCGTTGTGCACATGCTCGGCGACCGTGCGCAAATTCATCCGCGCTGCGACCCTGACCGTGGACATGACGATTTCCTCGTCGATCGGGTTGCTGGTGAGATTGCGGATGAACGAGCCATCAATTTTCACGTAATCAAGCGGGAAGCGCTTGAGGTATTCAAAGGTGGCCAGCCCGGTTCCGAAATCGTCCAGTGCAATGCCGAACCCCTGGCTCTTGAGGTCATCGAGCAAACGGGATGCCGCCGAGGGATTGCGAATCGCTTCGCTTTCCGTGATCTCGAAGACGACGCGTTCAGCCGGAATGCCGCACAGGGTGCGCTGCTGACGGATGTAATCTGCAATGGCGCCATCGCTCATCGTGGCACCCGACAGATTGATCGAGCACTTGTGGGTGCGGGCCAGAGCGCTCGGATGATTCGCCAGCCATTCGAACGCACACTTGATGACCGCACGATCGAAGGTGACCGACATTTGCGACTGCACCGCCAGCGCCAGAAATTCAGGCGGCTGAAGCAAGGATCCGTCCCGATCGCGCAAACGCGTGAGCACTTCATAGGATGCGAAGCCTTCGGGTGCTTCAGGATCGACGACCGGCTGCGCATACAGTTCCAGACGCATCTCGCGGATCGCTTCGCGCAGGTGCTCGACCTTGTTTTGCAGGGAGCGGCGTGAATCGATCATCGATTGCGACAGCGGCTCCACGAACAGCTGCGGGTCGCGCACACTGGCTGCAATGGCCAGCGCATCGGCCATCGACGACATGCAATCTTCGCTGTTGATTTGCGCCTGATGATCGATCAGCAGGCCGCCCACACAGACCTGCAATCTCAGATTGCCGTGCTCAGCAGCGAACATCTGACCGGCCAGATGCGCATACAGATCACGGGCGACGTTGCGCACCTGCGCAACAGTCTGGCTTTCAATCACGACCGCATACCGACCCGAGGACAATCGGGCAGCAAACTGAGTGCCCGGCTGGCGCAACAGGAGCGCTGCAGCCGACTGTTCAAGCTGCATCGCAGACAGCGGCCCGCACAAATCGCTGATGGCATCGAAGTTGGTCAGCGTGACGCCAATCAGGCCAAGGTTGGGTCGGCCCGTTGCGGCCAGGCGCTCGCTGAATTCGGCCAGCATGCCTCGGTCGTTGAGCAGACCGGTCGTCATGTCCTGACGGGCCTGCTGCGCAATGCGATCCAGTGCCACGCGCCGATCCGACGCAAGCGCCTGAAGAATCTGGGCGACGATGACCGCACACAGCACCATCACCGTGGACTCGAACACCGAGGCACTTGGCACGGCGTGAGCATGCGACTGATATGCGCGCGCAGCCAGCAAGGGCAGGGCGCTCAACAGAAGAGTGACAGCACTCGTGTGCTCGTCGCAGCGCACCGCAGACCACACCACGATCGGGAAAAACAGAAAGAGCACCATGTTCGCGTAAGGCTGCAAACCCAGCGAACTCAGCGCGAGATGGGCGATGGCGACCAGACCGCTGAGCGCGAAGGCCGCAATATCCACCCGGACCTGACTGACCCGGGCCTCCGAGGCGGAGGCGGTCGGCTCATCGATGACAGCCAGTCCTGCCGGGGCGACCAGGACGATACCCAGCGCACCCGCAAGCCATGTGCCTAGCAGCACATTCAATCCTTGCTCGCCCGGTGCGAGTGCATGAAAGCCGCCACCCAGAGCCAGCACGATCGCAAAGATCGGAGAGGCGATGATCAGTGCGACAGCCAGAAAACGCAGTACCGGTTGCAGTCGGTATTCAGCCGGGTTCCATGCATTGAACCGCCGCAGCACTTCAATGCTGGCCACCGCGCCGAGCGCTGTCCCGACGGCTGTGGCCAGTGCCGGCGCCAGCGCGTCAAAGACGAACAGACCGTATGCCAGAGCACCGATCGCAGCGGGTAAGGTCCATAGGGGCCCCCAGCGCCAACCGAACGCAAAGGCCACGCCCAAGGCAGGCCACAGCAGCAGACTCAGAGCATGTCCGCCTGACACTGCACGAGCCAGCAGCGACAAACCTAAAGTCAGCAGTCCGATCAGCACCGCTCGCGCGGTTGCCGGAAGCCTTGCATCTGCTGAGGCAGAAGGAGTGGACACGCTGAATTTCCGCTTGGAAGACCGTCGGAGTTTACCGCAGCGGTGTATGGCCTGGCCGTGTCCAACCGGCCGGTCAGCCTGCCGGTCATGCCGTTTGTCGAGCTTGCTTGCACGCCATGCGCATGGCGAGTGCCTGCCTCGTCAGGTGCGAGACGCCGCGAGCCGGCTCCCGGAGGGAGCCGGCAATCGGACGACTTAGGCGGCCATCAGTTCGCGCAGCACGAAGGGCAGGATGCCTCCATGGCGGAAATAATCGACCTCGATCGGGGTATCGATGCGCGACAGCAAGGTCACATTGCGCTGACTGCCATCGGTTTTGCGGATCGTCAGCACGATGTCCTGCTGAGGCTTCATTTCAGCCGGGAAACCGATATCGAAGGTCTCATGGCCGGTGATGCCCAGCGACTCCCAGGAATCGTTGCCCTTGAACTGCAGCGGCAGGACGCCCATACCAACCAGGTTGGAACGATGGATCCGCTCAAAGCTGCGCGCCACCACGGCACGCACGCCCAGCAGCTGCGTGCCCTTGGCCGCCCAGTCACGCGAGGAGCCCGTGCCGTATTCCTCGCCGCCGAAGACGATCGTGGGTACGCCGTCAGCCACATACTTCATGGCGGCGTCGTAGA
>DGIT01000064.1:0-222 GCA_002386465.1 Burkholderiales bacterium UBA4615
GTTGCCCGCAGACGGAGCAGTCAGGCCCGCCGCCAGTCGCATCACGGTACTTTTGCCGCATCCAGAGGGGCCGAGCAGGCTCAGGAATTCGCCGCGTCCGACATCCAGATCGAGGTTTGCCAGCGCTTGCACACCATTTGGATACCGCAGTCCGACGCCATGCAAAGAGAGGCAGGGTTCGGGCGAGGAGGCGTGCATCCGGGGATGGTAGCGCACCCCTTC
>DGIT01000064.1:249-1817 GCA_002386465.1 Burkholderiales bacterium UBA4615
CATGCTCCCGCCAGACCGATCAGTCGTTACGGGAACGTCCGCGGCGCAAATACAGGGTCGCGGCTTCGGTTCGGTTGCGCACGCCCAGCCTCTGCAGGAGCTCACGGACATGCGCTTTGGTGGTGTTCAGACTGATCCGGTAGCGCTGTGCAATTTCCTGGTTGGACATGCCATCGGCAATCGCCTGCCAGATCTGTTGCTGACGCGGCGACAGGATCATACCGCTGTAGGTGGTCACCGGTTCGCCGTCTGGCTCTTCAGCCGTGGACTCGGGCTTGGGCATCAGCCCATCGAGCGCACTGAGGAGCACATCGGTCGATTCGGTCTTGGACACCATGGCCGAAGCGCCCAGGTCCAGGGCATTCCTGCGAAGCGCCTCACTCTCGAGACCGGTAAAGACCACCACCCCCACCTCCGGGCGCAGGGCGCGCAGCATCACAAGACCCTCCAGCCCGCCATTGTCCGGCAACCGCAGATCGAGGATGCAGGCCACAAGCTCAGGCTCAACCTGGTAAATCGCCCTCGCCTGACGCAGGGTGGACGCCTGCAGCGCACGGACATCGGGGAAGGTTTCCTCGATCACCGCAGACAGCGCCTGGGGGACGATCGGATGGTCATCGACGATCAGGACGGCGCGCGGCATGGTCAGATGCCCCCCAGCTGGAGGGACCGACACCGGGATCGGGGCCCTGAACGCAGGCTGATCGGGCCTGAGGCGCGAGGAACTGAAAACATCATTACCAGCGATGCTCATCGAGTCCCCCGGCAGTGGCAACCGAAAACACGGCTTTCGGGCACCTTACAGCATTGGCGCTCACCCGATGGGATGATGCGCTGTCGCGTACACCACAACAGGCGCCGACCGTCAGGCCGTCTCAAATGACCGAGGCTGTGCATCCATCCATCGGAATGATCGCCCCGGACACATAGCTGGCGGCATCGGACGCCAGGAACAGCGCCACCCGCGCCACCTCTTCCGGCTCCCCCATCCGTCCCATGGGAATACGCGCCAGTTCGTCGGCCAGGATGTCGTCGCGGGAACGTCCGCTGGCGCGTGCGCTGACCGCCAGCCCTTCCTCCACCCGCCCGGTGCGGGTCAGCCCCGGGTTGATACCGTTGACTCGTACACCTTGACCGGCATAGGCCCGCGCATACCCGACGGTCGCCAGCATCAGTGCCGAATTGGCCGCACCGCCTGCAATATGCATCGGTGAGGCGACCCGCCCGCCCTGGCCGATGATGTTCACCACCGCGCCACGGCCGCGGGCGGCCATGCCGCGGATCACGGGTTCGAGCAGGTGCATCGTGCTGAAGTACTTGGCGTTCATGCCCTGGTGAAACGCAGCCGCGCTGAGTTCGTTGGGTGCATGACGGCGCGCCGCACCAGCCGAATTGACCAGCACATCGACCGGTCCGAAGTCAGCCTCCACCCGGCCCGCGAGTTCGGTGGCCTGTGTCGCATCGGACAGATCGGCCGCCAGGGCGTGAACCGTGCCGCCCTGCGCCTTCAGGGCGGCTGCCGCTGCATTCAGAGTGGCTGCATCCCGGGCCACCATGACCACTTTGGC
>DGIT01000064.1:1924-3644 GCA_002386465.1 Burkholderiales bacterium UBA4615
CCTCTGTGTTCTGCTCTGTGGTGGATTGAAGCGCATCGATCCATGGGTCGGTGCGGGATGTGCGCAGTGTGCCATTGGCCTGCGCCAAAGGCTGGCACAATCAGCCTTCAGAGACAGATGCGACGCGCAAGAGCGCGCATCGACACACAGGAGACTCCATGAAACGACGCGCCTTCGGGCAGTGGCTCAGCGGCCTGGCCGCGGGCGCGGTCTGGGCCCGTTACGGCCTCGTCCAGGCCCAGGACGCATGGCCGGCCCGGCCGATTCGCCTCTATGTGGCCTTTGCGCCGGGCAGCGGGAACGACCTGATTGCACGCCAGCTGGCTCCCAAACTGGCCGAGGCCCTGGGTCAGCCGGTCGTGGTCGAGAACCGGGCGGGTGCGGGCGGCATGATCGGGACCGATGCCGTGGCCAAAGCCGCGCCCGACGGGTACACGATCGGCCTGGGAACCAGCTCTCAGCTTGTGATGAATCCCGCGCTGAACCCGAAGCTGCCCTTTGACATCGAACGCGACCTCACCACCATCGGGTTGATCTCGCGGACCCAGATGATTCTTGCGGGCAGACGGGATGGGCCGGCAGACTTGCGCACCCTGATCGCACGTGCCAAGGCTGCGCCAGGAAAAATCAGCTACGGATCGGCCGGCAATGGGTCGATCAGCCACATCGTGGGCGAGAGCTTCGTACGGGCCGCCCAGATCGAGCTGCTGCATGTGCCCTATAAAGGGAACGGCCCTGCCATGCAGGACCTGGCAGGCGGACAGATCGACCTGGTCTTCGATGGCTTTTCCACGGCTGGGCCGCTGTTGCGTGCCGGGCAGATCCGGGTGCTGGCGATCAGCGGCGCGCGTCGCAATGCCGCGTATCCCGACATTCCGACTTTCGCGGAAGCAGGCTTGCCTGACTATGAGGCCTATACCTGGAACTGCCTGATTGCACCGAAAGGCACGCCACGTCCGATCGTCGAGCGGCTGAACCGCGAACTCAATCGCGCGCTGGCTGACTCGGACATTCGCGCCCGCCTGGACGGGTACGGGGCCGAGAATCTCGCTGGATCGACTCCTGATACGGCGGATGCATTCGCCGTGGCTCAACGCGCGCGCTGGGTGCCGGCCATCAGGGGCTGGGGCATCTCGCCATGACCTGAGTGGGCCACGCCGACCCGAATCACCCCTTCGCATTGCGCAGCCGCTCACGCAGTCCTCAACCGGAGTCCACAGACCATGCACGCACCCGCCACCACACCCGCAAACCTCGCAGGATCGGCCGGAACTGACTGGGCCGCCCTGGCCAGCGAGCTGGAGCGCTTGCTCAAGTTGCGCGCGCTGCCGTTCGGTATCAAACGCTTTCAGACCGTGGCTGAAATGGAAGCGATTCCGCGTATTCGGCGGCCCAAGTCGGTGCACACCACGGATCAGATCGTCGCGCAGGCGGCCCGCCTTGGATGGACAGTGGGCATCACCGGTGCGGATCTGGTGGGCGCGCAGTGCAAGGCCGTCGTAGGCCTGGGTCCGGCCGATGAGGAATGGCGCACCGCGAAAGGCATGGTGGGCGTGTGGTACGCCACGCCCGAAGACACACGGGCGCATCAGAACGCGATGCACACCCCGCCTCCGGCTGCCGCGCTCGCTGTGGCACCGCTCGCCTCAGGGCGACTGGACCCGCCGGACATTGCGCTCTTTTACGCCACACCCGGGGCGATGATCTATTTCATCAATGG
>DGIT01000008.1 GCA_002386465.1 Burkholderiales bacterium UBA4615
CCACCTTCGAGACCCTGCTGTATGAGGTGCAGGACGGTGTCGCGACCATCACGCTGAATCGGCCCGACAAGCTCAACGCCTTCAATACGAAGATGCGCGACGAGATTATCGCGGCGCTGGACGCGACTGACGCAGACGACGCCGTACGCGCGGTGATCTTCACCGGCGCCGGGCGTGGCTATTGCGCAGGCGCCGACCTGTCCTCGGGATCGAACACCTTCGATTACGCCGACCGCAAGGACGCATCGCGCGAAGAACTCAAGGTCGGCGATGTGTATCGCGACGGCGGCGGTCTGGTGACGCTGCGCATCTTCCGCAGCCTCAAGCCGGTCATCGGCGCCATCAACGGCCCGGCAGTCGGGGTCGGGGTGACCATGCAGTTGCCCATGGACATCCGCATCGCCTCAACCCAGGCCCGCTTCGGCTTCGTGTTCGCCCGACGCGGCATCGTGCCCGAAGCCGCCTCAACCTGGTTTCTGTCGCGTGTTGTCGGCATCCAGACTGCGCTCGAGTGGTGCTTCACCGGACGGGTGTTCGATGCGCAGGAAGCCCATCGTGAACGGCTGGTGCGTTCGGTACATGAGCCGGCCGACCTGCTGCCCGCCGCACGCGCCATTGCGCGTGAAATCGTGCAGCACACCGCGCCGGTGTCGGTCGCGATGACCCGCCAGATGATCTGGCGCATGGCGGGTGCCGACGACCCGATGCGTGCGCACCGCGTGGACAGCCGCGCGATTCAGGCACGCGGCAAGTCAGCAGATGTGCGTGAAGGCGTGAGTTCCTTTCTGGAGAAACGTGCGCCGGCGTTTCCTGATCGGGTCACACAGAACATGCCCGAGTTCTATCCCTGGTGGGACGAACTGCCGTTTGAGTGATCCGGCGCAAGCACGCCTGGGCACTGGAATCGCCGCATCCGGATGGGCACATTCGGATGCCTCCTGCGTGGTACATTCGCCGGCCATTTTTCGGGGCACTGACCCCTTACCTTATGGAGATTGCACCCGTGCGACTCGCTCATCTCGCCTTGGCAGCCACCACGTTTCTGACCGCGCTGGGCCCAGCCCCCAGCGCAATGGCTCAGGCGTTTCCGTCCAAACCCCTGAAATGGATCGTGCCGTTTCCTCCGGGTGGCCCCACCGATTCCTTCTCCAGACCCGTCGCGCAAAAGCTCTCCGAGATCCTCGGTCAACCGGTCGTTGTTGAGAATGTGCCGGGTGCTGGCGCTTCGATTGGCATGGAGCGCGTCGCCCGTTCACCGGCCGACGGCTACACCATCGGCCTGGCGACCACCGGCACCCATTCAATCAACCCCCACCTGTACGGCTCGCGGCTGCCGCACGACAGCAGCAAGGACTTCACCCCCATCACGCTGGCCACACGCTATGTGAACATGCTGGTGGTCAATGCCAAGCTGCCGATCAACACCGTGGGCGAGCTGGTCGCCTATGCCAAAGCGAATCCGGGCAAGGTCAACTTCGGATCGGCAGGCAACGGTTCGTCTAACCACCTTTCGGGCGAAGCACTGAAACTGGTGACCGGTGCGCCCATGCAGCACATCCCGTATCGGGGCAGCGCACTTGCGCTGAACGATGTCATGGCAGGCAACCTGACCTTCATGTTCGACATCCCGATCACGGGCATGCAGGCGGTGCAGACCGGGCGTGTGCGGGCGCTGGCGGTCACCAGCGAAAAGCGTTCGCTCTACTTCCCCACAGTGCCGACCATGGCTGAATCCGGCGTCAAGGGCTTCTCTGAAGTGGGCAGCGACCTGTGGTTTGGCATCGTCGGCCCGGCGGGCATCCCCAAGCCTGCGCTGGACAAGCTCAATGCAGCGCTGATCCAGGCTCTGCGTTCGCCTGAAATCCGCCAGCGCATGTCGGCCGCCGGGTTCGAGATCTGGACCAGCACGCCCGAGGAATTCGCCAAGGTAATCAAGATCGATCGCGACAAATGGGAGCCGATCGTCAAGGGCTCCGGCGCGAAAGTCGACTGACCGCGCACCGGCAGGAGTACCGCATGGACATGTCGAACCCTGCCGAGGCCGCGCGCACCCTGAGTGGTTCGGCGGCCATTCCCGATGCACGCGGCATCAATCTGTTTCAGGCCGACCCGATGGCACGCCGCCTGTTCGGGCTGTACCTGCCGCAGGCGCTGTTCAGTCACCTGGAGCCCCACTTTGATCGGCTAGGCGGATTGGCGGGCGGCCTGCTGGACGAACTGGCCAGCGTGGCCG
Source organism: Burkholderiales bacterium UBA4615 (assembly GCA_002386465.1). Lineage (GTDB taxonomy): Bacteria > Pseudomonadota > Gammaproteobacteria > Burkholderiales > Burkholderiaceae_E > UBA4615. The sequence goes on from DGIT01000008.1 coordinate 2,234, forward strand.
ACAAGCACCCGCCGACGCTGTCGGTGCGAGATCGGCGCGGCAACGATGAGTCGCGCATCCTCAAGCACCCGGCATATGTCGAGCTCGAGCGCGTGGCCTTTTGCGACCTGGGACTGGCTGCGATGTCCCATCGGCCAGGCGTGCTGGGCTGGCATGAGCCGATGCCGCCTGCAGCCAAGTACGCGCTCACCTACTTGCTGGTTCAGGCCGAGTTCGGACTGTGTTGCCCGGTCTCCATGACCGATTCGCTGGCCCGCACACTGCGACGCTACGGCGACCCCAAGCTGGTCGAGCAAGTCCTGCCGCTGGTCACCGCCACCGACTTCGATGCGCTGCAGCAGGGCGCCATGTTCATGACCGAGCAGGGCGCAGGCTCGGATGTGGCGGGCACTGCAACGCTGGCGGACTTGCAGCCGGACGGCTCCTGGCAGTTACGCGGCGACAAATGGTTCTGCTCGAACCCCGATGCAGGCTTTGCCATGGTGCTGGCACGCAGCGAGCCGCAAGACACGCATCCTGGGCTCAAGGGCGTGTCGCTGTTCCTGCTCCCCCGGCACCGGCCCGACGGCTCGGCCAATGCCTTTCGCATCCTGCGTCTGAAAGACAAGCTGGGCACACGCTCGATGGCCAGCGGCGAGATCCGCCTGGAAGGCGCACTGGCATGGCTCGTGGGCGAGCGCGGCCGGGGCTTTCAGCACATGGCCGACATGGTCAACAACTCGCGGCTTTCCAACGGCGTGCGCGCCGCTGGGCTGATGCGCCGTGCACTCACCGAAGCCCAGCACGTGGCGCGCAACCGGGTCGCCTTCGGGCGCCGGCTCATCGACATGCCGCT
>DGIT01000075.1 GCA_002386465.1 Burkholderiales bacterium UBA4615
GTATCGATTTCCTGGAGTCGCTCGCGGCCGGCACCGGCCGCCCGGTTGTGGTGGCCGCGCTCCTGCATAACCGGACCAATCCCGACGCGGTCTTTGGCGACCTCAACGCGATCGCGCAGGCCAATGCCCGTGGCCACGCGCTGTTCGGTGCGGTGTCATGCTGTCCACTCACCATGGACTTCACGCTGGCATCGCCTTATCCGGTGGAAGGGCTCAGCGCCTGGCGACCCGCGCTCGGTTTGAAGGGCCAGGCCTTGCGCGATCTGCTGGCCAGCACAGCGTTTCGGGATGGCGTGCGTGCCGAGCTGGCCAGTCCCGCATCGTTTCGTCTGTTTAACGGCGAGTGGGATCAAGTGCAGGTCGTGGAAGTGAGCCAACCGGCCCATGCACACATGGAGCAGCGCACGCTCGCCGAGCTGGCTGGCGCCGCTGCGCGCCACCCGCTCGACGTGATGCTCGATCTGGCCCTCTCCGAAGACCTCAAGACCGTCTTCACGGCTACCTTGCTGAATTCGGACGAAGCTGCGGTGGCTCGCATGATCAATCATCCCGACAGCCTGGTGAGTCTGTCGGATGCGGGCGCACACCTGACCTTCTTCAATGATGCTGCGTTCGGGCTGCATCTGCTGGGACACTGGTCGCGCGACCTTGGCGCCTTGTCGCTGCAGGCGGCAGTCCATCGCCTGACCGGCCAACCTGCGCAAGTCTTCGGGCTGGCGGGGCGCGGTGTCCTGGCACCGGGTGCCGCGGCAGACCTGATGCTCTTCGATCCGGCTGCGGTGGGCCGAGGCCCGAAACGCAGAGTGCACGATCTGCCCGGCGGGGCGCCCAGGCTGCACACTGACGGGCTGGGTGTGCACGGCGTCTGGGTAAATGGCGTGCAGGTGGCCGATGCCAAGGGCGGCACGGATCTGGCCGGCCGGGACGCGCCCGGGCGGCCTGGCCGGTTGCTGCGCAGCGTCAAATCCTGAGCACCAATTCGGAGCATGGCGTCGGCAACTGTCCAGTTCAATTGACAGTCGAAGGTGTACACTAGCCTGGACATTTCGTCGCACGGAGGCCCTGGAGGCGTCTCGTGCAGTCCGACCTTCCCGACCGATCGCCCCGGGGTTCACCATGATTCGATGCTTATCACTTGCTGCACGGCTGGCGGCTGGATGTGTGGTCGCCGGCCTGATCGCTGGCTGCGAGCGCCCGCCCATCGAGACGGAACAGACCGGATTTCGGGGCACCGGCATGACCCAGATCTACAACCCCCGCACGCTGGCCAGCCAGGCGGGCTTGCATGCAGCCCCCGAGATCGACGCGCCCGCCAGGGTGCGTCCGGGTGGCCCAAAGGCGGGCGATGTGTACCAGAACGTCAAGGTGCTGGGTGATCTGAGCCTGGCCGAGTTTGGCCGCACCATGAACGCGATCACCAACTGGGTGGCGCCCGCGCAAAGCTGCGCCTATTGCCACGTCGAGGGCAACTTTGCCGACGACAGCAAATACACCAAGGTGGTTGCACGTCGCATGATCCAGATGACACAACATCTGAATGCCGACTGGAAGCCCCATGTAGGCGAGACCGGTGTGACCTGCTACACCTGCCATCGCGGCGTGCCACTGCCGCAGCCGGTGTGGTTTCGCCCGGTACCCGATACCACCCACCCGGTGCTGGGCGATCGCGCTGGGCAAAACGAGCCGGCGGCCGTAGTCGGCCTGTCATCCTTGCCCAACGAAGTGCTGTCGCACTACCTGCTGTCCGACAAGGATGCGCGCACCATTCGCGTGGCCAGCGACCAGGCGCTGCCCTCGGGCAATACCCGCTCGATCAAGCAGGCCGAACACACCTACGGCCTGATGATGCATATGTCGCAGTCGCTGGGCGTGAACTGCACGTTCTGTCACAACAGCCGCAACTTTGCGAGCTGGGACGAAAGCCGCCCGCAGCGCGCCACCGCCTGGTACGGCATCCGAATGGTGCGCGATATCAATCAGGCTTATCTGGAGCCGCTGAGCACCGCATTTCCCGCGCTGCCCACCGGCAGGCTCGGGCCCCTGGGTGACAGCGCCAAGGTGGCCTGTGGTACCTGCCACAAGGGTGCCAATAAGCCGCTGAACGGCGCCGCCATGGCGATGCACTATCCGGCCATGACGGGCGCTCAGACGCCGTGATCAGCCTTTGGTCTTGACGAACGAGCTACACCAGCCGTTGGCATTCACCAGCCGGTCGACCATCAGATCGCATTCCGCCCAGGCCTCGCTCGGTTTACCGAGCCAGGCCATGCAGCCGTTGCACTTCTGACCGGCGGCATGCTTGGGAAATTTTTTGGCATCGACCGCGGCCGTGTCGTGCTTGTAGCCCAGTGAAGCGGCTTTGGGCTCGCTCTCTTCGACTTTCTTCGGGGCGGCCTGCAGGCTGCCTGCGGTGGCCAGGGCGGCGCTGCTTGCGACGACCTTGAGCATGAATACGCGGCGATGAGGGATGTGCATCATAAATACTCCTGGTTAAGAAATGACGGTTCAGGTGCGAAAGACACTGACTGACTCGAGCAGCCGATCGGCTTGCTCCTTGAGGCTTTCGGCTGCAGCAGCTGATTCCTCGACCAGCGCCACGTTTTGCTGTGTGACCCGGTCCAGATCGGAAACCGCCTCGCTCACCTGATCGATCCCGCTAGTCTGCTCACGGGTCGCCAGGCTGATTTCTCCGATCAGAGAGGCCACGCGCTGGACCTGACCGACGATGTCGTGCATCGATGCGCCGGCATCACTCACCAGCTTCGATCCTCTTTGCACGCTGACGGCGCTGGCACCGATCAGGTCCTTGATCTCCTTGGCTGCGCTGGCACTGCGCTGCGCCAGGCTGCGCACTTCACTGGCCACCACCGCGAAGCCACGACCCTGCTCGCCGGCGCGGGCGGCTTCGACCGCTGCATTGAGCGCCAGGATGTTGGTCTGGAAGGCGATGCCGTCAATCACGCCGATGATGTCTGTGATGCGTCGGCTCGAGTCGCTGATTTGCGCCATCGTCGTCACGACTTCTGCCACCACCGCCCCGCCACGGGTGGCGGCTTCGCTTGCGCCGCTCGCCATGTCGCTGGCCTGTTGCGAGGTCTCGGCGTTGTTGCGAACGGTTGAGCGCAGTTCTTCCATTGAGGCGGCGGTCTCGGCCAGGCTGCTGGCCTGACGCTCAGTGCGCTGACTCAAATCGTTGTTGCCCAGCGCAATTTCCTTGGTGCCTACAGCGATCTGTTCGCTCGCTGCGCGCACCTGATCAACGACCCGCACCAGGTTCTGGTTCATCGTGCCCAAGGCCTGGGCCAGACGAGCGGTTTCATCGCGCCCCGACCCCTGCAATCGTCCGGTCAGATCGCCGGTGGCCGCAGCAGAAGCCAAGGCGACCGCCTCGTTGATCGGACGCGTGATAGAGCGCGTGACCAGCCATGCCAATGCCATGCCGAGGACCAGCGCGCCCCCCACGAACCCGATCAGCATCGTGCGCGCCCGGGCATAGGCCTGCGCTGCATCCGCTGTGTATTCGCTGCTGGATTTGGCCTGAAGCCCCGCAAGGGTCTGGAGCACCGTGATCCAGCGCGCCTGACGTGGTCGCACCTTATCCATCAGGAACGCCACCGCATCCTCGGTCTGGTTGGCCATGCCCAGGTCGGTGGCTTCGCCCATCAGCGCCACGGTGGAACGCTCCGAGCGCTTGATCGCTTCCAGCAGCGCTTTCTCCGCTTCCGAGGCGTCATAGCGCTGGATCAGTTCGAGCAGTTCCTTTTCGGCTCCGACGTAGCTGGCGTTGGCTGCTTCGATCGCCTGCAACTCGGCCTTCTTGAGGTCTGCATCGCTTAGCAGCGTCAGGTTGCGGATAGCGATCGCCCGCGCGCTCACCGCCTCGATCATGGTGTTGACGCGCGCGATCTGCTGATTGTTGCCCTCGGTGATGTGGGCCATGCGGCTATTCAGTTGCGCCAGCTGGATCGTGGCAAACGCAGCCATCGCAGCCATCAGAATGAATACGCCTCCGAAGGAGATCGCCAGCCGTGGTCCGATGGGGACCTGCTGCAGCCAGGCAGCAGGACGCTTCACCCATCCGGAGGCCGTACGGGGTGGCGAATCTGCCCGACGAGGCGTGAGATGTTCAGACTTCGTTTCCATCCATGACTCCAGTTCGCGGCTACAGCGCAGCTGTGTGCGCCACAGGTCGCGGGCGATCGGCTGACCGCAGCGACTGCAGCCTAGCCAAAACAGACACAATTAAGAAACATTGTGGGTCGGGCGGTGGAAATCAGCCGTTCGGTGAACGGCACTGGGCGGCCGTAAATCAGCAGAACACCTTGAACTGTCAACTTTTTCTGATTGACTTTCGGAGTGGACTGATAAATAGTACGATCGTTCGTTCTTAATCGCACTCCGCCCCATAGAGCCTGAAATCAGTCGTGTCCGCCTCGCCCGATCACCTCTCCCTGCCCGCCTTCCGTTCAACCCGCAAGGGCGAGCAGACCCGTTCGGCGATCGTTGCGGTCGCCTGCGAACTGGCGGCGCGCGATGGGCTGGAGGGTTTGACCATCGGTGCGCTGGCCGAACGCATGAAGATGTCCAAGAGCGGCGTCTTCGCGCATTTCGGTTCCCGGGAAGATCTGCAGATTGCGGTGCTGCGCGCCTATGAAGTCCAGTTTGTCGAACAGGTGCTGCGACCGGCCCTGGAAGCCCCGCGCGGTCTGTCGCGCTTGCGTGCCATCCTGACGCAGTGGCTGGATCGCACCGCAGTGGATGCGGCCACGAGTTGCATCTGGATTTCGGGCGCGGCCGAATATGACGACCGGCCTGGCCCGGTGCGCGAAGTGCTGGTGGGCATGGTCCGCTCCTGGCAGCGCGAACTCACCCGCGCGATCCAGCAGGCCATCGACACCGGTGAACTCGCCGCGAGCGTCCAGCCTCAAGATCTGGTCTTCGACCTGTATGGCGTCGTGCTGGTCCTGCACCACGACTCCCGTCTCATGAACAGCCCTGACGCCTTGCCGCGCGCCCGGCGCGCCTTCGAACGCTTGCTGGCCGCCGCCAGCCCACCTTCATCGCCCTGACGCTGACGCACGGCACCGTGCATCCCTTGAACCATTCAACCTCTCCAGGAGTCTCCAATGCCCCACTACCAGCCGCCGTTGCGTGACATCCAGTTCGTCATGCATGAAGTCCATGACGTCATGGCTCATCTGAAGGAACTCCCGCCGCATGCCGAGGCCACGCGCGAGCTGGCCGATCAGATCGTCGAAGCCGGCGGCACCTTCTGTGCCGAGGTGCTGTTTCCGCTGAACCGAAGCGGCGACGAAGAAGGGTGCGTGCGCGAGGCCGATGGTTCTGTGCGCACCCCCAAGGGGTTCAAGGCCGCCTGGGACAAGTTCCGCGCCGATGGCTGGCCCACGCTCAGCTGCAGTCCCGACTACGGCGGGCAGGGCGTGTCGGCAGCGGTCGGCATCGCCATGCAGGAAATGATGAACGCGGCCAATCAGGCCTGGGCGATGTATCCAGGCCTCACGCATGGCGCGTATGACTGCTTGCACGCCCACGGCACGCCCGAACAGAAGGCGCTGTATCTGCCGCACATGGTGTCGGGTGAATGGACCGGCACCATGTGTCTGACCGAGCCGCACTGCGGCACCGACTTGGGCATGCTGCGCAGCAAGGCCGAGCCGCGGGCCGATGGCGCCTGGGCCATCAGCGGCACCAAGATCTTCATCTCCTCAGGTGAGCATGACCTGTCTGCGAACATTGTGCATCTGGTGCTTGCGCGCTTGCCCGATGCACCGGCCGGCACCAAAGGCATTTCGCTCTTCATCGTGCCCAAGTTCATCCCCAACGCGGACGGCACGCTGGGTGCACGCAATGGCATCCGTTGCGCGCGGCTGGAACACAAGATGGGCATTCATGCCAACGCCACCTGCGAAATGCAGCTGGATCAGGCCATTGGCTGGATGGTGGGCGAGCCCAACAAGGGCCTGAACGCGATGTTCGTGATGATGAATGCTGCGCGCATCGGCGTGGGCATGCAGTCAGTAGGACTGATGGAGGTGGCGTACCAGAACTCGCTGGCCTATGCGAAGGACCGGCTGCAGATGCGCGCACTCACGGGTGCCAAGGCGCCCGACAAGCCTGCCGATCCGATCATCGTGCACCCGGATGTACGACGCATGCTGCTCACGCAGAAGGCCTGGGTCGAGGGCTCACGCTGCTTTGCCTACTGGCTGGCGCTGCAGGCCGACATCGCCGAGTCGCACCCGGACGAAGACGAACGCAAGGCTGCGCACGACCACCTGGCCCTGCTCACCCCGGTGGTCAAGGCCTTCATCACTGACAACGCGTTCACCAGCACCAATCTGGCCCTGCAGGTATTCGGTGGACACGGCTACATCCGCGAGTGGGGCATGGAGCAATATGTGCGCGATGCCCGCATCAACATGATCTACGAAGGCACCAACACGATTCAGTCGCTCGATCTGCTGGGTCGCAAGGTGCTGGGCGACAACGGCGCCAAGCTCAAGGCCTTCGGCAAGCTGATCGAAGCCATGGTCGAAGCGGAAGGCACTAACGAAGCCATGGCCGAGTTCATCAATCCGCTGGCTGATCTGGGCGAGAAGGTCACCAAGCTCACCATGGAAGTCGGCATGAAGTCGTTCCAGAGTGCCGATGAAGCGGGCGCTGCCGCGGTCGACTACCTGCGCATCATCGGTCACCTGGTCTACGGCTATTTCTGGGCGAAGATGGCGCGCGTCGCGCTGGCGCGCATCGAGGCCGATGGCGACGCGGTTGACCCGTTCTACACCGCCAAGCTCGCGACGGCGCGCTTTTATTTCGCACGGCTCATGCCCGAGACTGCGGGCCTGATTCGCAGTGCGCGGGCGGGTGCATCATCCCTTATGGCGCTGCCTGCCGAGCTGTTCTGAGCCCACGCATCCTGTGTTGCCCCCGGTTCGCCCAGTCTTGCGAACCGCCCCTTTCTGGAGAACTGCATGACCGCTCTACTGCTCAGGCGAACCTTCGCCAGCCGTTCGCCGGCTCGCCTGCCTCACCGTCCTCTGCTGCATGGGCTTGCGGTGGCGATGTGCCTCGCAGGCCCGGGGGCGCCCGCCCTTGCGAAAGACACCGCCGTGTCGCCAGTCGGCTTGTGGCGCACCATCGACGACGCCACCAAACAGCCCAAGGCGCTGATCCGCATTGCCGAGCAGGGCGGCGCACTGGTGGGGCGCATTGAAAAAGTGCTGGTACCCGATCAGGCTGACGCGGTGTGCGAACAATGCAGCGACCATCGCAAGGGCAAGCCGGTGCAGGGCATGACCATCTTGTCGGGCCTGAAGCCCGAGGGCGGCGAATGGGGCGGCGGCGAGATCCTCGATCCGAACAACGGCAAGATCTACAAGGCGCGCATCAAGCTGGCTGACGCTGGCCGCAAGCTGGAAATGCGCGGCTATATCGGCGTGCCGGCCATGGGCCGCACCCAGACCTGGCTGCGCGAACCCTGATTTCAAACGGAGTCCTCATGTCCTCATTCATTGTTCGCAAGGTCGCCGTGCTGGGCGCAGGTGTGATGGGCGCGCAAATTGCGGCCCAACTGGTCAACGCCAAAGTCGATGTGCTGCTCTATGACCTCCCGGCCAAGGAGGGCCCGCTTAGTGGCATTGCCCTGCGTGCCATCGAGGGGCTGAAAAAGCTCAACCCCGCGCCCCTGGGTCATGCTGATCTGGCCGCACATATCCGGCCGGCCAACTATCAGGAGCACCTGGAGTGGCTGCGTGAGTGCGATCTGGTGATCGAAGCGATCGCCGAGCGCATGGACTGGAAGCATGACCTCTATCGCAAGGTGGCGCCGTTCCTGGGTCCGCAGGCGATCTTCGCCAGCAACACCTCGGGGCTGTCGATCACCGCTTTGTCGGAAGGCTTTGACGATACGCTCAAGCAGCGCTTTTGCGGCGTGCATTTCTTCAATCCACCGCGCTACATGCACCTGGCCGAACTTATTCCCACGGCCACCACCGACCCGGCCATTCTGGATCGGCTCGAGACCTTCCTCACCAGCACGCTTGGCAAAGGTGTGGTGCGCGCCAAGGACACACCGAATTTCATCGGCAACCGCATCGGCATTTTCGGCATGCTTGCCACCGTGACCGAGGCGGCCAGGTTCAACCTGCCGGTGGATGTGGTCGACGACCTCACCGGCGAAAAGCTCGGACGCGCCAAATCGGGCACGTTCCGTACGGCCGATGTGGTGGGTCTGGACACGCTGGGCCATGTAGTGAAGACCATGCAGGACACGCTCAAGGGTGATCCATTCGAGGCGATCTATGCCACGCCACCCGTCCTGGCCGCACTGCTCGCCAAGGGCGCATTGGGTCAGAAGACCGGCGCCGGCTTTTATCGCAAGCAGGGCACCGAAATTCAGCGCATCGATGCGGCCAGCGGCGACTACGTGAAGTCGGGCGGTAAGGCCGATGAGACCGTGGTCCGCATGCTCAAGAAAAAGGACCCGGCCGAGCGCATCAAGCTGCTGCGCGAATCCAAGAACCCGCAGGCCCAGTTTCTGTGGGCCATCATGCGTGACTCGTGGCACTACGCCGCGATCAATCTTGAGTCGATCGCCGACAGCGCGCGTGATGTGGATCTGGCCATGCGCTGGGGCTTCGGCATGAAGGAAGGCCCCTTCGAAGCCTGGCAGGCGGCGGGCTGGAGCACGGTGGCGCAATGGATTAGCGAAGACATCGACGCTGGCCACACGCTGGCACCGGTGCCGCTGCCCGCCTGGGTGTTCGAGGGGCCGGTGGCCGAGCGCGGTGGGCCGCATCAGGCCGAAGGCTCCTGGTCGCCTGCGCGCAAGGCCTTCGTGGGACGCTCCACGCTGCCGGTCTACGACCGTCAACTGTTCCGGGCGCGCGTGGCTGGCGAAACGGCTGCGCGTCCTGAGGTCGCCGGTCAGACCGTGCATGAAGACGAGTCGGTGCGCCTCTGGACGCTCGATGCCTCAGGTGTGGACAAGGTGCTCATCCTGTCGATCAAAACCAAGGTGCATGCCATCGGCCCGGGTGTGATCGAAGGCTTGCTCAAGGGCATCGACATGGCCGAGCGCGAGTACGCAGGGCTGGTGATCTGGTCGCCTGACGAGCCGTTCTCATACGGCGCCGATTTGCAGGCCATGCTGCCCACCTTCATGGCAGGTGGCGTGAAGGCGCTTGAACCGGTGGAAAAAGCCCTCCAAGACGCCATGCTGCGGCTGCGTTATGCACAGGTGCCCACGGTGGCTGCGGTGGCCGGCATGGCGCTGGGTGGTGGCTGTGAGCTTGCCGTGTATTGCGCGCGTCGCGTGGCGCATCTTGAAAGCTACATCGGCCTGGTTGAAGTGGGCGTGGGCCTCATTCCGGGCGGCGGCGGTCTGGCCTACGGGGCGCGTCGCGCTGCAGAGGAAAGCCGGTCCGCACCCGAGGCAGCCCTGTTCGATTTCCTGAAGAAGTACTTCATGCAGGCGGCCACTGCACAGGTCAGCCGCTCGGCCATCGAAGCGCAGCAGATGGGCTATCTGCTGGAGGACGACCGTATCGTCTTTCATTCTCACGAGCTGCTCTATACCGCCGTGCGCGAGACCCGGGCCATGCACGATGCGGGCTGGCGACCGCCCCGCAAGGGTTTGATTCGCGTGGCCGGACGGCCTGGCATTGCCACGATCACCGCGCAGCTGGTGAACATGCGCGATGGGGGCTTCGTGAGCGCACATGACTTCCATCTGGCTCGCACCATTGCCGAGGTGATGTGTGGCGGTGATGTCGAGCCCAACTCCATGGTCGATGAGGAATGGCTCATGTCGCTTGAGCGCAAGGCCTTCATGGGACTGCTCACGCACCCCAAGTCGCAGGAACGGATGATGGGCATGATGCAAACCGGCAAGCCGGTGCGCAACTGAACCGCCCGCACACAGGAGCAAGCAAGATGAGCAAACAGGTTCAGGACGCCTATATCGTTGCGGCCAGCCGCACGCCCATTGGCAAGGCGCCCAAAGGTGCGTTGCGTAATGTCCGCCCCGACGATCTGCTGGTGAGGGCCTTGCAGGCAGCGCTGGCACAGGTCCCGACACTCGACCCCAAGGTCATTGAAGACGCGATTGTCGGATGCGCCATCCCCGAGGCCGAACAGGGCTTGAATGTGGCGCGGATCGGTGCGCTGCTGGCCGGTCTGCCCGATTCCGTGGGCGGCGTGACCGTCAACCGCTTCTGCGCATCGGGTCTGACCGCGCTCGCCATGGCTGCCGATCGCATTCGTGTGGGTGAAGCCGAGGTCATGATCGCAGCAGGCTGCGAGTCGATGAGCATGGTGCCGATGATGGGCAATCGCCCGTCCATCAATGCGCATGTCTTTGATCGCGACGAGAACATCGGCATTGCCTACGGCATGGGCATGACCGCCGAAAAAGTGGCGCAGCAGTGGAAGGTCTCGCGCGAGGACCAGGACGCGTTTGCGCTGGAGTCGCATCGGCGTGCGCTCGCTGCGCAGGCAGCCGGTGAATTCACCGACGAAATCTGCCCGGTCGAGATCATCGAGAAATTTCCGAATCTCGCCAGCGGTCAGATCGATACCAGCACGCGCACGCTGGCCCTGGATGAAGGTCCGCGCGCCGACACCTCGCTCGAAGGCCTGGCCAGGCTGCGACCGGCTTTCGCAGCCAAGGGCAGCGTGACCGCTGGCAACAGTTCGCAGACTTCGGACGGTGCCGGCGCACTGATCGTGGTGTCCGAGCGCATGCTCAAGCAGTTCAATCTCACACCGCTGGCGCGCTTCGTGTCCTTCTCGGTGCGCGGCGTGCCGCCGGCCATCATGGGCATCGGGCCTAAGGAAGCGATTCCGGCTGCGCTGAAATCCGCTGGTCTGAAGCAGGATGATCTGGACTGGATCGAACTCAACGAAGCGTTCGCTGCGCAGTCGCTGGCCGTGATCCGCGACCTGGGTCTGGATACCGCGAAGGTCAACCCGATGGGCGGCGCAATCGCGCTGGGCCATCCTCTGGGGGCGACCGGTGCCATTCGCGCGGCCACGGTCGTGCATGCCTTGCGCCGCAAGGCCTTGCGCTACGGTATGGTGACCATGTGTGTGGGCACCGGCATGGGCGCAGCCGGCATTCTCGAGCGGGTCTGAGGCCAAGCATGAGCATATTGATTGCCGGTCGCGATGCGGCCTGGTTCAACGGGCGAAGTGAAGGCTGCCTGCCGGGCTTGCTGGGTGTGCGCATCACCGAGGTGGCGCAGGGTCTGGTGCGTGCAGAGTTGCAGATCGGTCCGCAGCACTTTGCTGCAAATGGTTTTCTGCATGCAGGCACGGTGGTGACCCTGGCCGATACCGGTGCCGGCTACGCCTGTGTGGCGCATCTGCCCGAAGGTGCGTCGGGATTCACCACCGTGGAGCTCAAGTCGAACCATCTGGGCACGGCACGCGAAGGCATCATCATGGCTGAGGTCCGTGCGGCCCATCTGGGTCGCACCACCCAGGTCTGGGATGCCACGGTCAGGCATGTTGATACCGGCAAGACGATTGCGCTGTTTCGCTGCACGCAAATGGTGTTGTGGCCTAAGTAGTGCGAGCGATGATGATGGCCGCGCCCCTGGCCCCGCTGCTGTGGTGGCAGGGCAAACGGGTGCGGCGTGTCACGCCGGTGCTGCCTGAAGCGGCCGGACCGCGTGCAGGGCAATGGCGCAACGGTGCAGACACGGAAGTGAACGCCCTGCGTGTGCTCCTGCTGGGCGACTCATCAGCGGCCGGCGTAGGCGCCTCGCATCAGGACGAAGCGCTCAGCGGACAACTCGGTGTGCATCTGCGCACGCACCTGGGCAGGTCACTGCCGCACTCTGTGGCGTGGACGCTGTGCGCCCGCACCGGCTTACGCACGCGGGAGGCTCAAGAATTGCTGCATGGCCTGCCTGCGCAGCCCTTCGATGTGGCGGTGGTGGCGCTGGGGGTGAACGACGTGACGGCGCTGCAGCATCCTGCGCGCTGGATCGCTGATGTCGATGATCTGAGGATCAGACTGCGCGACCAACTGGGCGTCGCCCAGGTGCTGTGGTCGGGCTTGCCGCCCATGCATCAGTTCCCGGCCTTGCCTCAACCCTTGCGCGCGGTCATGGGGCATCATGCCCGCGACCTCGATGCGGCGCTGGCGCGGTATGCGCGCAGGCTGCAGGGGGGTGTGCGCCACGTGCCCATGCCATCCATGAGCCGCCCCGAATGGATCGCCACCGATGGCTTTCATCCGGGGCCACAGGCGTATACGGTATGGGCCGGTGTGCTGGCTCAGGCGCTGGTGCTCGCCGTGGCCGAGTGCTCTCGCTGAGGATCGTTGCTGGGCTGAATGGCGGTCAGTGCTTGTGCGCGCCGTGACCGGACGCCGCAGCAGGCGCGCTGCCTGCCGACGCACCTGCAGCCGGCGTATTGAGAGCACGCACCGGCGCATTGACTTCGACCGTGCGCCGCTGCTTGTCGGGGCCTTCGACCACCAGCGTGATCGGCACGGAGTCGCCTGCTTTCAGCGGCTTCTTAAGACCCATCAGCATCACGTGATAGCCGCCCGGCACAAGATCGACCGCCTTGTTAGCCGGTAGTGGCAATCCGGGCACCGCACGCATGCGCATCACGCCGTTGTCCAGTTTCATCTCATGAATCTCGACCGTACCAGCGACCGGTGAGCGGGCTTCGATCACGCGGCTGTCCACTGGTGCGGTCAGTCTCATGAACGCTCCGGTGGCCTTTTGCTCGGGCACGGTACCCCGCACCCAGGGATCAGTCACTGTGACCTGTGCGAATGCGTTGTGGGCCAGCGCCAGGGTCAGCATCAGGGCTGCGCACAGGGTGCGCAGGCGAGGCAGTGCGTTCATCAGTCAGCTCGATCACGTTGTAAGACCCGGGATTATGCGGTCTGGTCCATGATCATTGCGCTGCCGCATGCCGGGTGGTCGACCACGGTGGTCACGCCGGGCTGAAGGTTTGCGGCATAACCGTCCCGCGCCTCCTGGTTCCGACACGGCGCGTTGACACCGCTTGCCCGAGCAGCCATCGTCGGCCCGCTGCGTCGGGCGCATCGGCTCGCGCACCGATCCCTTCACCGGACTTCACCCATGCCCGCCACACTACGATCCATGCTGTTCGTTCCCGGCGACAGCGACAGGAAACTCAACAAGGCTGCTGCCGGCGAGGCCGATGCGCTCATCCTGGATCTGGAAGACGCGGTCACGGCCGAGCGGCTGCCCTTCGCCCGCGGTCTGGTCACCGACTATCTGCGCAGCACGCGGCCTGGCGGTCGTCAGCAGCGATGGGTGCGCATCAATCCGCTGACCGACCCGATAGCCGATCCGAAACCGCTGGCCGATCTGGCAGCAGTGCTGGCAGGCGCGCCCGACGGCATCCTGTTGCCCAAGACCCGCTCGGCTGCCGATGTGGTGCTGCTCGATCACTACCTCACCGTGCTCGAGCAGCGTGAGGGCGTGGCGCTGGGCACCACGCGCATCATCACGGTGTCCACCGAGACCGCGCAGGCCGTGCTGACGATGCAAGGGTATGTCGGTTGCTCGGCGCGACTCGCTGGCCTGACCTGGGGCGCCGAAGATTTGTCTGCCGCGATCGGTGCGGCCACCAACCGCGAGGAGAGCGGCGACTACGCGTTCACGTATCGCATGGCGCGTTCGCTGTGCCTGGTGGCTGCACACGCAGCCGAGGTCCAGGCGATCGACACCCTGACCACCGATTTTCGCGACAGCGACCTGCTGCGCCGGGAAGTGCGCGCCGCACGCCGCGAGGGCTTCACTGGAAAGATCGCCATCCACCCCGATCAGATCGGCCCGATCAATGCGGGTTTCTCACCGGAGCCTGAAGAGCTGGCCCACGCACAAGCTGTGGTCGATGCGTTTGCTGCAGCGCCCGGTGTGGGTGCTGTGCAGCTGGCCGGCAAGATGCTCGACCGGCCGCACCTGGTGCAGGCGCAGCGCGTGCTGGCGATGCGTCGAACGGGGTGAACGTGCCGAGCGCAGCGCTGACCAACTCGCGTTGAATGACCCGGCCCGCGGTGCGTGGGCGCTGAGCGCTCAGCGCGGCGCCACGCCTTCAGGCCGGCGGATCATCAGCGCACTGCGTTTGCATGAGGCGACCAATTCGCTTCGCTGGTTGTAGGCGCGGTGCTCGAAGATGACGATCCCGTTGTCGGGTCGTGAGGCACTGGCGCGTGCATCGACCACCGTACTTTCAACCTTCAAGGTGTCGCCATGGAACACCGGCTTGGGAAAGCGCACGTCGTCCCATCCCAGATTGGCGACCGTCGTGCCCAGCGTAGTTTCGCCCACCGAGATGCCCACCATCAGGCCGAGCGTGAAGCAGCTGTTGACGATGCGCGTGCCGTAGGCGGTGTGCTCACGGCAATATTCCTCGTCCAGGTGCAATGCAGCCGGGTTATGGGTGAGTGCCGAAAAGAACGTGTTGTCGGCCTCAGTGACCGTGCGGCGGATCGAATGCGCAAACGTGCGGCCGACGTGCAGGTCCTCGAAATACAGTCCGGACATGATGGGGGTGTCTCCTGATAGGGGTCTGTGGCAGACGTACGATATCCCGACTTGAGCGACACTAGCGCCCATGCGCCCTGCTCCTGCCACATCGCTTCCGCCCTCTCAGCCCGTCCCCCGCACCCGCACTGACTGGCAGACCCTGCGCAGTCTGCTGCCCTATCTATGGGAATTTCGCTGGCGCGTCGGCCTGGCCATTGCCTGCCTGGTGGCGGCCAAGGCGGCCGTGGTCGGTGTGCCGGTCGTGCTCAAAAGCATCGTCGACACGCTCGTACCAATGGCCACCAAGGCGGGTGTGCCCGCACAGACGGTCGCACTGGCGGCGGTACCGATCGGCCTGCTGATGGCCTATGGCGCATTACGTGTGGCCTCGACGCTCTTTACCGAGCTGCGCGAGTTTGTCTTTGCCAAGGTCACGCAACGTACGGTGCGCAAGGTGGCGCTGCAGGTGTTTGGCCATCTGCATGCCCTGTCTTTGCGCTTTCACCTGGACCGCCAGACCGGTGGCCTCACGCGCGACATGGAGCGCGGCACACGCGGCATTGCCAGCCTGGTGTCGTACACGCTCTACAGCATCCTGCCCACGCTGGTCGAGATCACCCTAGTGATCACCTATCTGGGCCTGCATTACGACCTCTGGTTCACCGGCATCACGGTGGTGGCGCTGGCGGCCTACATCACCTACACCGTACTGGTCACCGAGTGGCGCACCGAGCATCGCCGCACGATGAACGATCTGGACTCCAAAGCCAATGTGCGTGCGATTGACTCGCTGCTCAACTACGAGACCGTGAAGTACTTCGGCAACGAGGCCTTCGAATCGAAGCGTTATGACCAGAGTCTGCAGCGCTGGGAGCGCGCTGCCGTGCGCAGTCAGACCTCTCTGTCGGTCCTCAATGTCGGGCAGGCCGCGATCATTTCGGTTGCGGTCACGCTGATGGTCTGGCGTGCCACGGTCGGAGTGGTTGAAGGCCGCATGTCGATCGGCGATCTGGTACTGGTCAATGCCTTCATGATCCAGCTCTACATGCCGCTCAATTTTCTGGGCGTGCTCTATCGGGAAATCAAGCAGAGCCTGGCGGACATGGAGCGCCTGTTCGGGCTGCTCGATGCCAACCGGGAAGTGGACGATGCCCCGGATGCGCGTCCGCTGCAGGTGCCTGCGGCACCGGATGTGCATTTTGATCGTGTCAGTTTTGCCTATCAGCCCGAGCGGACCATCCTGCATGACGTGAGTTTCACGGTGCCGGCAGGCACGACCACAGCGCTGGTGGGCGCCAGCGGTGCGGGCAAGTCCACGCTGTCGCGACTGCTCTTTCGCTTTTACGACGTGACCAGCGGTGCGATTCGGATCGGCGGCCAGGACATTCGCACCGTGACCCAGCACAGTTTGCGTTCGGCTATTGGCATCGTGCCGCAGGACACGGTGCTCTTTAACGACACCCTGCGCTACAACGTGGCTTATGGCCGGCCCGATGCGAGCGACGATGAAATCGACGCTGCCGCGCGGGCGGCACAACTCGAGCGCTTCATCGCCGGCTTGCCCCAGGGCTGGCAGACCAACGTGGGCGAGCGCGGCCTGAAACTGTCGGGCGGTGAAAAGCAGCGCGTGGCCATTGCCCGCATGCTGCTCAAGAACCCACCGGTGTTGCTGCTCGATGAGGCCACCTCTGCCCTGGATTCGCGCAACGAAGCCGCGATCCAGGACGCCTTGAAATCGGTGGCCCGCGATCGCACCACCCTGGTCATCGCCCACCGCCTGTCCACGATCGTGGATGCAGACCAGATCATCGTGCTGGAGGGCGGGCGCATCGTGGAGCAGGGCCGTCATGACGCACTGCTGTCGCAGGGTGGCAAGTACGCGGCGATGTGGGCGCTGCAGGCGCGCGAGGCCGCTCAGCCCGCAGCAGGTGAGGTGGCGACCGCGTAGGCGACGCGTCACAGCGGCTTCGATGCAGAGCTGGTTGGGCTTCGCAGGCAAAATGCCAGTCCTTCGCATCGGTTCGGATCTCAAGATGAACGTCAGGCGCTTAGGATGTTTCGTGGCCGCCGCACTGGTAGTCGGCATCGCCGGCATGATTGGTCTTTCTCCCGTCTTCGCGGCGACCGATTCCTCTGCAGGCCCCGCGTCGCCCGCCACCGCCGCACAGGCACCAGCGCGCACTGCTCCGCGCGATGCGGCCTTCAGTACCGACTGGTCACCCGAGGACTGCGGCCTCTTCAAGCTGCGTGTCTCGGGGCCGCCACCGCTGTGCGGATTCGTCTCAGTGCCCTTGCATCACACCGACCCGCAATCGCCACGCATTCGGCTGGCCGTCGTGATCATTGCCGCGACAGACGAGGCCCAGCGTAAACCCGACCCGCTGTTCCTGGCCCAGGGCGGCCCGGGCGGGTCCACGATCGGCAGCTTTGCGCAGGTGCTGCTCGATGACCCCTCCAAGCGTCCGGTCACGGATCGCGATCTGGTCTTGTGGGACCAGCGCGGCACATTCTTCTCGCAGCCCCGGCTGCAGTGCCGCGAATCCTCGCGCCTGCCCCCCGATGCCGATGAAGCCCGGCAGCGCGAGGCGATACGGCAATGCGGTGAGCGACTCAAGCGCGAGGCTCAGGATCTGTCGGCCTTCAATTCGCTCGAAAACGCGCGCGACGTCGCGGCGCTGAGCCGGGCCCTGGCCTATCCGGCCTTCAACTTCTATGGCGTGTCCTACGGCACGGAGCTGGGTCAGTTCCTGATGCGTGAGCGCCCGGCCGGCCTGCGCAGCGTCATCCTGGATGCGGTGGTGCCGCTGGGCTTCAGCCTGGTGACCGATGTGCCGGCGGTCAAGCAGCGCGTCATGACCCAATACGCCCGCAGTTGCGAGCAGTCCAGCGTCTGCAATGAAGCCTATCCCCAGCTTGCGCAGCGGTATCTCGCGTTGCTCGACCGGCTGGATAAGTCGCCGGTTCCAGTGCCTGCCTCGGTCGTCGGGCCATCAGCGGCCGCCTCCACAGACGGCAAGCCGGCCACCATGACGGGTCGCGACCTCGACGGTGCGCTCTATCAGTCGATCTATGCACGCGAGGCCGTGCCGCTCTTGCCGTACATCGTGGCGCGGGCCGAAGAGGGTGACTACAGCTTTGCCTTCAACTTCGTGCAGCTGATGCGCGCCGCGCAGGACGATATGGCCGACGCCATGTATCTGTCGGTGGTCTGCGCCGAGTTTGGTGACACTCCGGCCAGCGCACTCGCGTTTCCAGGGGTTCACAAGCGCATGGCGGACGCCGCCCAGGAGGGTGGCCGGCAGATTCTGGACGCCTGCCGCGACTGGAACATCCGCCTGCTCGACAAAGCGCTGCTGCAGCCCGTCAAATCCGACATCCCGACGCTGTTGCTGTCGGGCACCTTCGACCCGATCACTCCCCCCGAGCATGCCGACCAGGTGGCCGCCCATCTGAGCCGTGCCTATGCCTACACGTTCCCCAGCGGCACGCACGGCCAGGCGTTTTCGCAGCCCTGCGCCAACCGCCTGATGGCTGTATTCCTCGAGCGGCCTGACATGAAGCCCGATGGCCGCTGCATACAGGAAGCTGCACCGGCCTTCTACACGCCCGATCAATTGCTCAGATTGCCGGCGCGCGCCAGTGGTGCAAGCGCGACCCTGCCCGACCATGCCCGCGCGCTGGCCGGACCCGCAGCCATCGTGGGGCTGGCCTTGCTGCTGTTCTTCAGTGCCGTGCCGGTCTACAGCGTGACCGAGGTGGTGCGTATTTTCCGCGGCCATGCCTGGAGCCTGCCACAGGGCTGGACCGGACGGCTGATCGCGGCCGCACCCTGGATTCCCGTGCTCACGGGCTTTTTCCTGTTGGCGTTCATCGCGATCGTGTCGGCACGCATGGGCACCGAAATCGCCCGCAACCAGTTCCTGTTGCTCGTGGGCGCGCTGCCGGCATGGGTGAAGGAGCTGACCTGGCTGCTGCTGCCCTATGTGGCCGCCATGGTGCTCATGACGGTTGCGATGGTCAGACTGTGGCAACACCGCGCCCGCAGTCTGATGGGGCGGCTGTACTACACGCTGCTGGTGGCGGCTGGTTGGGCCGTGTGTGTTGCCCTGCTCAAGACCGGGCTCTTCGGCTGGTAAGCCTGGCTCGACCGGGCACGAGCGCTGCCGTTGGCTGAGCGGGCCCTTGGCTCAGCGGTCGAGGATCTGGCTCAGGAACTGCTTGCTGCGTTCGTTCTGCGGGTTGCTGAAGAAGGCCTCGGGCGTGTTCTGTTCAACGATCTCGCCGCGGTCCATGAAAATCACCCGGTCGGCCACGGCACGCGCAAACCCCATTTCATGGGTCACGCAGATCATGGTCATCCCTTCGCGAGCCAGGTCGATCATGGTGTCGAGCACTTCCTTGACCATCTCGGGGTCCAGGGCCGAGGTCGGTTCGTCGAACAGCATGATCGAAGGGTTCATGCACAACGCGCGGGCAATCGCCACACGCTGCTGCTGACCGCCAGAGAGCTGGCCAGGGTATTTGGGCGCCTGTTCACGGATATGCACCCGGTCGAGCAGTTCGAGTGCCTGCGCTTCGGCCTGCGCCTTGGCCTGCTTGCGCACCCAGATCGGCGCCAGCGTGCAGTTGTCGAGCACGGTCAGATGGGGAAACAGGTTGAACTGCTGAAACACCATGCCGACATCGGCTCGGATGACGTCGATGTTCTTCAGGTCGTGGTTGAGCTCGGTGCCGTTGACGATGATGTCGCCCTGCTGATGCATCTCAAGCCGATTGATGCATCGGATCAGCGTCGATTTGCCCGAACCCGATGGGCCGCAGACCACGATCTTCTCGCCGCGCGCGACTGTGAGATCGATGTTCTTCAGAACGTGAAAGTCACCGTACCACTTGTTGAGACCCCGGATCTCGATGGCAGAGCTGTTGTGGGCGGAAGGTGCGGGCGCGTTCATCGGCAAGTCCGGTGAGGGGCAGGAGGCTGGATGGGCGACAAGGTGGGCGAAGGCTGCACGCGTATCTGTGATCAGCGGCGCGTGCCGTGCGCGAGGTCGCGTTCCAGCCACTGGCTGTACTTGGACATCGCGTAGCAGAAGATCCAATAGACCACGATCGAAAACAGGAATGCCTCGATGAAATACTTCTTCCAGGCAAAGTCGGTTTCAGTCGCCTTTTTCACCGCATAGGCAAAGTCATAAATCGCGATGATGACCACCAGTGAGGTGTCCTTGAAGAGCGAAATGAAACTGTTTACCACCGGCGGGATGGAGATCTTCAGGGCTTGCGGCAGCACGACCAGTCCGGTTGTTTTCCAGTACGGCAGACCCAGCGCCTCGGCGGCCTCGTATTGGCCCTTGGGCACGGCCTGAAGGCCGCCGCGCACCGCTTCAGCCAGATAGGCCGCCACGAACAGGATGATCGCAACCTGGGCACGCAGCAGCTGGTCAATACGCAACCCCTCGGGCATGAAGAGCGCAAACATCACGCTGGCCATGAAGAGCACGGTAATCAGCGGCACGCCCCGCACCACTTCGATGTAGATCACCGACAGCGAGCGCACGATCGGCAGGCTGCTGCGTCGCCCCAGTGCCAGCAGGATGCCCAGCGGAAACGCCAGGCCGATCCCGAAGATCGAAAGAATCAGGGTGACCGGCAATCCGCCCCATTGCTCGGTGCGCACCGGTGTCAGGCCCAGCCCGCCGCCCATCAGCCAGAAGGCCAGCGCCAGACCCGCCACCCAGATCGCCGCCAGCGCAGGGCGCCAGAAGCGCTTCATGGCTGAAATCACGAGCAGGCCACACAGCACTGCAATGACCAGGGCCGGGCGCCACTGTTGATCGAATGGGTAGACCCCGAACATCATGAAGCGGAACTTCTCCCACACGACCGCCCAGCACGCGCCTTTGCCGCGCGCGGCATCGCAGGCCGCTACCGGCTGCGGCCCCCAGACTGCCTCAAAGACCAGCCAGTTCAGGGCCTTGGGCACCAGCCAGGCCAGGATGGCCAGCAGGATGAGCGTGAGCGCACTGTTGCCGGGGCTCGAAAAGAGATTGCGCCGCAGCCAGCCCACAACACCCTGAGCTTCAGAGGGCGGCGGCAAACTGGGCAGGGCGCTGCCAGCAGGCACGGGAGCGGATGAGGGACCGAGGGGCGTCATCGTCAGACCTGCTGCGCTTCAGCGCTCCACCAGCCGCATGCGGGCGTTGTACCAGTTCATGAACAGCGAGATGCACAGGCTGATCGTGAGATAAACCGCCATCAGGATGGCGATCGCTTCGATGGCCTGCCCGGTCTGGTTCATCGTGGTGTTGGCCACCGCCACCAGGTCCGGGTAACCGATTGCCACCGCCAGCGACGAATTTTTCGTGAGATTCAGATACTGGCTGGTCATGGGCGGGATGATCACCCGCAGTGCCTGGGGCAGGGTCACCAGCCTGAGCCTTTGGCCGGTATGCAGGCCCAGTGCCATCGCGGCTTCGTTCTGGCCCTTGTCGACCGCCAGGATCCCCGCCCTGACGACTTCGGCGATGAAGGCCGCCGTATAGGTGGACAGACCCAGAAGCAGGGCGGCGAACTCAGGCGACAGGACCTTGCCACCCTGGAAATCGAAGCCGCTCATCTCCGGGATCTCCATGGCGGTCGGCGCGCCCATGGCAGCCCAGACCACCAGCGGCAAGCCCAGGATCAATGCGAGCGACGGCCAGCCCACGGGGGGTTGCTGACCGGTGGCACGCTGCACGCTGCGTGCGCGCCATCGCCACAGAAACGCCAGCACGACGCCTGCCAGGAGTGCCCAGTACGCGGCCGTCCAGGCTGCGTGTTCAGCCGGCCACGCGAAGCGAAAGCCGCGTTGGCTGATGAGCAACCAGCCACCCACCTCGATCGCCTCCTTGACCGGAGGCAAGAGCTCGGTGAACAGGCCGTACCAGACGAAGAGTTGCAGCAGCAGCGGCACGTTGCGCATCACCTCGACATAGATCGAGGCCAGACGCGACAGCAGCCAATTGGAGGACAGGCGGGCCACACCGATCAGGGTGCCCAGCACGGTGGCGATCACGATGCCCGCGACGGCGACCAGAAGCGTGTTGAACAGGCCCACCATGAACGCGCGGGCGTAGGAATCGGTCGGCTGGTATTCGATCTGCTTTTCAGCGATCTCGAAGCCGGCTTCACGGCCAAGGAACTCGAAACCCGTGCGAATCTGCCGCGTTTCGAGGTTATGCAGCGTGTTCGAGACGAGATACCAGCCGATGCCCACCACCATGGCCAGCAGCAAGGCCTGATACAGCAGGTTACGGGCTCGCTCGTTGCGCAGCATGGTTGGTCACATCAGAAAAGAAGTGTGGCGAGCGGCTGCGGGCCGCCCGCCACGCAGGCCATGCTTATCGGATGGGCGGTGCGTACATCAGACCATCGTCCTTCCACAGGGCGTTCTGACCACGCTCGATGCCGAGGGGGCCGATGTTGCGGGTGTACATCTCGCCGTAGTTGCCCACGGACTTGAGGACGCGCACCAGCCAGTCGTTGTCAAAGCCCAGGCCCTTGCCGACGTCGCCGGAGGTGCCGACGATGCGCTGGATCTGCGGATCTTTGCTCTCGGCCTTGAGCTTGTCGACATTGGCCGATGTCACGCCGTATTCCTCGGATTCGATCAGACCGAACAGGGTCCAGCGCACGGTGTTGAAGAACTCCCAGTCGCCGCGTCGGATCATCGGGCCCAGCGGCTCCTTGGAGATCGCATCAGGCAGGATCATGTAATCGTCGGGGTTCGGAGCCTTGCGGCGGGTGGCGGCCAGACCGGAAATATCGGTCGTGTACACATCGCAGCGGCCGGCGAAGAACGCCTGTTCGATCTGGTTCAGTTCAGCGATCACCACCGGCTTGAAGTTCATCCGCTTGACGCGGAAGTAGTCAGTCAGGTTCAGCTCCGTGGTGGTGCCGGGCTGCACGCACACCGTGGCGCCGTTCAGCTGGGCAGCGCGGGCGATCTTGGATGACTTCTTCACCATGAAGCCCTGGCCGTCGTAAAAGAGCGTGCCGGCAAAGACCGAACCCATGGTCGCATCGCGCGAGGATGTCCAGGTGGTGTTGCGCGCCAGCATGTCCACTTCACCCGACTGCAGGGTGGTGAAGCGGTTCTGGGCATTGGTGGGCACGTACTGCACTTTGTTCGGGTCGCCCAGAATGACTGCAGCCACTGCGCGGCAGAAGTCTGCGTCCAGGCCAGACCACTTGCCTTGCGAATCGGGTGCCGAGAAACCAAGCAGGCCGGTGTTCACGCCGCAACGCAGTTGGCCGCGTTGCTTGATCGCGTCCAGCGTCGGACCGGCCGAGGCGGCGAGCGGGGCAAGGGCGGGCAGGGCGAACGCTGAGGCGATCGCAAGACGACGGAGCCAGGAGCTTTTCATGTGGAAATTCCGCGAGGGGGTTTGGGGGGGCCTGCTTTGGCGGGTGCGCCGCGGGGGCGATGTGGCCGTGCAGCGTGGCGGTCGGAGTCTACGTTCATTCCTAATGCCGAGACAAGCTGAAGGCTTCCCGAGCCCTGCGGCGGGCCGGACGCAAGTCCTGTGCGTCGAACGGTCGACTGCGCCAGTCCGCGGGCCTCCGCTGAGGTTCTTCTTGGCTTCGCCCAGGAAAATCCGTGCGAAAGCCAATCTTTTCGACGGATCGGTTCGCCCCCGGGATGCCACGCTGCAGGCAAGCGCATTTACGATTTCCAGGATTCCCTATGGCTTTCGCCGCACGACACCGTTCCGCAGCACGCCCCTCGGGCCAACGCGCCTCTCTACTCATCGCGCCAGGCTGCTGGCTGATGCAGCGCCTGCAGTTGCCTTTGAAGGTCACCCTGGTGGTCGGCGCATTCATGGTCCCGATCGGGATGCTCGGCCAGTTCTATTGGCAAAATGCCGGCTCACAGATCGAATTTGCCGTCCAGGAGCGGGCCGGGGTGCGCTGGATCAAGGCCTGGCTGCCGGTCATGCAGGCCGCCCAGTCGCATCGGCTTGCATCGGCGCCTGGGGCGGCGGATCCGGCAGAGGGCGGCACCGGTGCAGCGCCCGACGCGACGGCCGCATTGCGGGCGCTTGATACTGCACTCACCCAACTCGCACAGGTGGATGCCGAGCTTTCCGGCGCACTGAATACCGGGTCGCGTGTGACTCAGCTGCGCGCGCTGGCGCAGGGCCTGCCCGCAGCCTCTGCACCGTCCGATGCACAGAGTACGACCGCACATGACGCCCTGAGTGCAGCACTCATGGCCGCAGCGACGCATGTCGGCGATGCTTCCAACCTCGTGCTCGACCCTGACCTTGATTCCTTTTATGCCATGCAGGCCAGCGTGATCGATGGCCCGGTCATCCTCGATGCGATCGGTCGGGCCTATCAGGCCGGGGCGCGCGACGTCGGACCGGCGGCCGGTCAGAGCGGTGCACTGGCCGCTTCGGCCGCGGTCGTTCGTCTGGGCATCGATCGTCAGGAGGCAGGCCTGTCCCGTGCTGTCGCGCACAACGCGACGCTCGCGCAGCCTCTGGCAGTCTCCACCCGGGTTGCGCCGATCGGCGAATGGCTACAGGCCGTGGATGGTCGACTCAAGCCCGGCGCAGAGCGCCCGGCAGCAGCGCAATGGTTCGGCGCGAGCACCCGTGCCCTGGATGCCGCACAAGCGCTCAGCGCTTCGGCCAACGAGGCATTGGACGCGTTGCTGGTGACTCGCATCGATCGGCTGCATGCCGAACGCACCCTGCGCATGGCGATTGCGGGGGGCGGACTGATGCTGGCCCTCTATCTGCTTGCGGCCATGTACGCCGTGCTGCAGGGCGGGCTGAAGGCGCTGGGTGAGCATATCGTGCGCCTGGCTGAGGGCGATTTTTCAGAGCCCGCCGGACAAAAGGCTCACGCTCGCGACACCGTGGCGCAAGCACTCGACACGCTGCGCAACTCCTTGCGCACCGTCAGTGACACCTTGCGCAGCGTGCATGAGCGCGCCGAACAGGTCTCGGGCTCCGCGCGCGAAATTGCCACTGGCAACAGTGACCTCTCGGCGCGAACCGAGCACAGTGCTGCATCCATCGAGGCGGTCGCTTCCAATATGGATGCGGTCAGCCGTAGGGTGGCTGAAAACGTCTCGGCACTGGGCCGTGCCGACAGCGAAATGTCCGAGCTGGTGCGCGCCGTGCGCGAAACCGAAGGCACGGTCAATGGGCTCGTGCAGAGCATGACGGCCCTGCATGCCCAGAGCCGGCAGATTTCTGACATCGTCGGCATGATCGACGGCATCGCCTTTCAGACCAATATCCTGGCGCTCAATGCGTCGGTGGAGGCAGCTCGTGCCGGCGACATGGGCCGAGGTTTTGCGGTGGTGGCGCAGGAAGTGCGCTCGCTCGCACAGCGCAGTGCCGCGGCTGCACAAGACATCAAGGGCATCGTGACGCGTTCCACCGCCGATATCGAGGCTGGCTCCGATCTGGCTGCGCAGGCCGGCGAGCGGGTCTCGCGCACCGTAGGCAGCGCGGGTTCGGTGGCCGATGCCATGTCGATCGCGCTCAACGGTTCGCGTGAGCAGAACGACCGGGTGTCAGAGGTGCATGCCACGCTCACTCAGTTGTCTTCGGCCACCCAGAGCAATGCGGCCCTCGTCGAGGAAGTGGCTGCAGCCACCGCTTCGCTGGACACCTCGAGCCAGGAGCTGCATCGGCTGGTGGCGAGCTTTCGGATCGGCTCAGCAACCGCGGTCTGAGACGCCCGAGCGCTTCGTTTGCGCGCACTGACCCGATAGAAGGGGCTGGTACCATCGGCCGATGACTGCCCCTGCCGAAACGACCGCCCCGCTGACCGATCCCGCTGCCCCCCGTCCTGCCTCCAGCCTGGTGCTGCTGCGTGATGGCCCCAACGGACTGGAAGTGCTCCTGTTACAACGACCCGCGGAAGACCGCGTGCTGGCGGGCGCGCATGTGTTTCCGGGCGGCAAGCTCGATGCCGAGGATGCTCACGACGATCTGCTGAATCGTATCGACGCCTCGCCTCAGGCACTGCATGCACGGCTTGGCGAGCCCGAGCTCGATGTCCGCGAAGCGGCGGCCTTGTTCGTGGCGGCCATCCGCGAGACCTTTGAGGAAACCGGTGTGCTGCTGGTGCGCGATGCGTCTGCAGCCCTGTCCGAGCGCGCGCGGGCCATGCGGCGCGAGGGCCAAGGATTCGGCGAGGTACTGCGTGCACTGGATGTGCGCCTGGACCCATCCACCATTCAACCCTGGTCGCGCTGGATCACGCCCAAGATGGCCTCGGCCATGCGCAAGCGCTTCGATACGCGCTTCTTCGTGGCATGCCTGCCTGCGGGCCAGACTGTCGAGCATGATCCGCGCGAGGCCGTCGGATCCACCTGGGTGCTGCCGCGCCCGGCCTTGCAGCGCTACTGGGATCGGGGCATCGACTTCGCCGCCCCGCAAGTCATGACTCTGGCGCATTTGTCGCGCTTCAGTTCCGTGTCCGACACGCTCGCGCATGCAGCCACTCGTTTGCCTCCCACCATCCGCCCGCATCCGGTTGAAACGCCTGCCGGCCGCGTGGTGTGCTATCCCGGCGACCCGGAGCACCCGGTGGCGCAACGCGCCATGCCCGGGCCGACGCGTCTGCTGGTGACTGAAGGCCGCTTCCTGCCTGAAGCGGGTTTCGAGGCCTGGTTCAACTGACCCCTGTTCGCTGACACCTGGAGTGTTCATGTCCACACATCGCATCGCCGTGATTCCCGGCGACGGGATCGGCAATGAAGTCGTTCCCGAAGGCCTGCGCGTCCTGGAGGCTGCTGCCGACCAATTCGGCATCGGGCTGCAGTTCGATCACTTCGATTTTGCCAGCTGCGCCTACTACGCCAAGCATGGCCAGATGATGCCCGACGACTGGAAAGACCGGATCGGCGGACATGATGCGATTTTTTTCGGCGCGGTGGGTTGGCCGGACACCGTGCCCGACCATGTCTCGCTGTGGGGCTCGCTGCTGCTGTTTCGACGCGAGTTCGACCAGTACGTGAACTTGCGCCCGGTGCGCCTGATGCCTGGAGTGCCCTGCCCGCTGGTGGGCCGCAAGCCTGGCGACATCGACTTTTATGTAGTCCGCGAAAACACCGAAGGCGAATACAGTTCGCTGGGCGGACGTGCGTTTCCTGGCACCGACCGCGAGGTCGTGATTCAGGAGTCGGTGTTCACCCGTCATGGCACCGACCGCATCCTCAAGTACGCCTTCGAGTTGTCGCAGCGGCGCAAGAAGCAGCTCACCTCGGCCACCAAGTCCAACGGGATCTTCATCACCATGCCTTACTGGGATGAACGGGTTGAAGCGGTGAGCAAGCTGTATCCCGATGTGGCGGTCAAGAAATTCCACATCGACATCCTGACTGCGCACTTCGTGCGTAACCCGCACTGGTTTGATGTGGTGGTCGCCAGCAATCTGTTCGGCGACATCCTGTCTGACCTGGGGCCGGCCTGTACCGGCACCATCGCGATCGCACCCTCGGGCAACATCAATCCCGAGCGCAATTTCCCATCGCTGTTCGAGCCGGTGCATGGTTCTGCGCCTGACATTTTCGGCAAGGGCATCGCCAACCCGATCGGCCAGATCTGGTCGGGCGCGATGATGCTCGACCATCTGGGCTATCCGAAGGCGCATGACGCCATCCTGTCGGCCATCGAAGCGGTGACGGCGGGCGGCCCGCGTACGCCCGACATGGGGGGTACGGCCAGCACGAGCGATGTGGGGCGCGCTGTGGTGCAAGCCCTGCGCGGCTAAGTCCGTGCAAGCCGATTGGGCGGCTTGATCTGAAGGGTCGCCCGATTCCCGCTGGTGCACGCGGGTTCTTCCCTCACGCCCCCAGTGCAGGCTACACTGCGCGCCTTCGTGTGCCCGCCTGAACAGTTATCAGCGCCTTCATGCTGCCGCTGAAAAGGCTTCAACAAGGACTTTTCAATGAATTCCCTGCGCGTTCTGGGTGGCCTGATCCTCGCTGCCTGTGCCTTCGGTGCTTCGGCTCAGTCGTACCCCACCCGCCCCGTGACCCTGGTCGTGCCTTTTGCCGCAGGCGGGCCCACCGACGTTGCTGCGCGCGCACTTGGCCAGGCCATGGAAAAGTCCATGGGCCAGCCAGTGGTCGTCGAAAACAAGGCCGGAGCGGGCGGCACGCTTGCAGTTTCGGACGTGGCACGCGCCACGCCCGATGGTTATCGCATCCTGATTCATCACATTGGCATGTCGACGGCCCCGGCGCTTTATCGCAAGCTGAGCTTCGATCCGCTCAAGGACTTCGAGTACATCGGGCAGGTGCTCGATGTCCCCATGACGCTGCTGGTCAAGACCGGCCTGCCGGTGAACTCGGTCAAGGAGCTGGCCGTGTACGCCAAGGCCAACAAGGACAAGATCACGCTCGCCAACGCCGGGCTGGGCGCTGCCTCGCATCTGTGCGGCCTGCTCTTTCAGCAGGCTATCGAAGTCGACCTGACCACGGTCCCCTACAAAGGCACGGCGCCTGCCATGGCCGATCTGCTGGGTGGGCAGGTAGACATTCTGTGTGACCAGACCACGCAAACCATTCCGCAGATTCAGGGCGGCAAGGTCAAAGCGCTGGCGGTCACCACGACCAAGCGGCTGGACGCGCTCAAGGATCTGCCCACGGCAGCCGAGTCCGGATTGCCCGGCTTTGATCTGGCGGTGTGGCATGGGGTGTATGCACCCAAGGGCACGCCCAGGCCCGTGACCGACAAGCTCAATGCCTCGCTGCAGGCTGCGCTCAAGGATCCGGCGGTCGTGAAGCGTTTTGCCGACTTGGGTGCGATTATTGTTCCGGCCGACAAGCAAACGCCGGATGGCCTGGCGCGTCACCTGAAGGCCGAAATCGACAAATGGGCCCCGATCATCAAGAAGGCCGGTCAGTACGCTGATTGAACAACCGGCGATGGCGAGCGGTCTGAACCGTTCGCCACACTCCCCGAGCCCGGCCTGTCCGGGCTTTTTTGCGGGCGGACGGTTGGGCGTCGAGGCGACTTACGCGCTGCCGACAGCCGGACCGGGCAGGGCCGATGACCTCGGTGTCACCCTGCTCCTCGCTCTTAGAGTCGGACAATGAATCCAGGCGATCTGCTGCTACAGAGTTTTCATGCGGCCGTTGCCGCAGCCGACCCGCTGAAGATCGTGGCCGGGCACCTGCCCGAGCCGCCTGCCGGCCGCACGCTAGTGGTGGGTGCAGGCAAGGCTGCCGCATCGATGGCGCGCGCAGTAGAGCTCGCCTGGCCGCAGGGTGCGCCCTTGTCCGGGCGGGTCATCACACGCTATGCCCACGGGCTGCCCACCGACCGCATCACGGTCGTCGAGGCGGGACACCCGGTGCCGGATGAAGCCGGCGAGCGGGCGGCGGCCCAGATCCTGACTGAGGCCGCCGGCCTGGGGCAAGACGACCTGCTGCTCGCGCTGGTCTCAGGGGGCGGCTCCAGCCTGCTGTCGCTGCCGGTCGATGCGGTGCCGATGGCTGACCTCAAGACGGTCACCCGCCAGCTCTTGGCCAGCGGCGCCCCCATCCAGGAAATGAACGTGGTGCGCAAGCATCTGTCGCGCATCCAGGGGGGGCGTCTGGCCCAGGCGACCCATGCGCGCGCGTGTGCGCTGGTGATTTCCGATGTGGCGGGCGACGATGTGTCGGCGATTGCGTCGGGGCCCTGTGCACCCGATCCCAGCACCTATGCCGATGCCATCGAGGTGCTGGCACGTCGTGACGTGGCCCCGCCCGCTAGCATCGCGCAGCATCTGGCACGCGGCCTGCGTGGCGAGGTGTCGGAGACCCCTAAGCCTGGTGACGCCCTGTTTGCCCGCGTCGACAACCGCCTGATCGCCACGGCTCACGGCAGCCTGGAAGCGGCTGCAGAGGTGTTCCGGGCGCACGGTGTGACGCCCGTGATCCTGGGTGATACCGTGACCGGCGAGGCACGCGATGTGGCCCAGGTGATGGCCGCGCTGGTGCGCGAGATCCGCAGTCACGGCACCCCCTTTGCGCCACCCGTTGCGCTGATCTCGGGCGGTGAGTGCACCGTCACCTTGCGTGAAGGCGCGCAGCCGGCAGGGCGCGGTGGACGGTGCTCGGAGTTTTTGCTGGCCCTGCTCGACGCACTGGGCGATTGTCCGAACGTCTGGGCGATCGCAGCCGACACCGACGGCATCGACGGCGTGGAGTCCAATGCGGGCGCGCTGATCAGCCCCGATTCGGCGGAGCGGGCGCGCAGCCTGTCACTGGATGCGCGCGACTCGCTTGCGCGTCATGACGCATGGTTTTTTTTCTCGGCCTTGGGCGATCTGGTGGTGACCGGCCCCACCCGCACCAACGTCAATGACTACCGGGCGATTCTGATCAGTTGAGTGCACCAGCCTCGCGGCATGGCGCGAGATCACGCAGCTTAGGGAGCAGCGACCGTCAGCCGCCGAGGCAGCACATCATGGGACAATCGGAACTCGGCCTTGCACCCCACAGACTGCACGATGGACACCCTGACCCTCATTCGCCCCGACGACTGGCACCTTCACCTGCGCGATGACGATGCGCTGCGCGCCGTGGTGGGCGCTTCCGCGCGCCAGTTTGCGCGCGCCATCGTCATGCCCAACCTCAAGCCACCGGTCACGACGGTGGCGCAGGCGCAGGCCTACCGCGCCCGCATCCTCGATGCATTGGCGCCTGCTGCAGCGGCCGATACCCTGTGCGCGGGTTTTGAGCCACTCATGACGCTTTACCTCACCGATCGCACCGCGCCTGATGAAATCAAGCGCGCGCGTGATTCGGGCTTCGTGCACGCAGTGAAGCTCTATCCGGCTGGCGCGACCACCAATTCCGATGCCGGGGTCACCTCGATGGCCGCTGTGCGCCCGGCGCTCGAGGCGATGCAGGCCAGTGGGCTGCCGTTGCTCATCCACGGTGAAGTCACCGATGCGCACATCGACGTCTTCGACCGTGAAGCCGTGTTTATCGACACCGTGCTTGAGCCGCTGCGCCGCGATTTTCCCGAACTGCGCATCGTGTTCGAGCACATCACCACGAAAGAGGCCGCGCACTACGTGGCTCAAACCTCGGGCCCGATCGCTGCCACCATCACGGCGCATCACCTGCTCTACGAGCGCAACGCGCTCTTTAAGGGCGGGATGCGGCCGCACTGGTACTGCCTGCCGATTCTGAAGCGCGAGACCCACCGTCGCGCGCTCCTCGAAGCAGCCACCTCTGACAGCCCGCGGTTCTTCCTGGGCACCGACAGCGCCCCGCACGCCAAGCACCTCAAGGAACACGCCTGCGGTTGTGCCGGGTGTTACACGGCGCCGCATGCCATGGAACTCTATGCGGCGGCCTTTGAATCGGTGGGCCGGCTGGATCGACTGGAGGGGTTCGCAAGCCTGCACGGCCCCGACTTCTATCGCCTGCCGCGCAACACCAGTCGGATCACGCTCAGGCGGCAAACCTGGACCGTTCCGGAGTCGCTGCCCTTCGGCACTGAGCACATCGTTCCGCTGGCGTCCGGAGAAGCGCTTGCCTGGCGGCTCTCCAGCTGATGCCGGTGCGCCCTGGCTGAGCGGGTTCAGTGCGTATCTGCGCGCGCTTGAACCGCTCGCGCCGCGCAGCCGGCTGCAGTACCTGACCGACCAGGCGACAGCACTCGGGCTGCACACCGCGGCAGGCCGTCCAGTGCAGTTCATCGCCCACACGGGCATTGTCGACTACGAGTCGCACATCTTCGCCACCGGCGAGGTGCCCACGCGCACCGAAGGCGCAGGTGCACGGCACGATCTGTACAACGCGCTGGTCTGGTTACGCTGGCCCCACACGAAGGCGCGTCTGAATGCGCTGCACCTGCAGGCGCGTACCCGCGTTGCACCCGCTGCAGGGCGTGGGCCACAGCGCGATGCGGCCACGCTGTTTGATGAGAACGGGCTGGTGTGGATCGGCGAAGACATCGGGCTTGAATCCGCGTTGCGCGACTTCGATTGGCCGACACTCTTCATGGCCCGACGCGCTGAACTGCCGGGCAAGGTGCGCATTGCGGTGTTCGGCCATGCCCTGTTGCACAAACTCGAGGCGCCGTTCAAGGGCATCACGGCCCATACGCTGGCGCTGCGCATGCCGCCGGATACCGCGCATGAGTCTGTGGATCGCGCACTGGCGGCGACCCTGCAGGCCGATACCGTGCATGCGCGCAGCTTTTGCCCGTTGCCGGTGATGGGATGGCCAGGCTGGTCGTCGGCCAACACGCACCCGCAGTTCTATGATGATGCTCAGGTTTTTCGTCGTGGCCGCCTGCGACAGACGCGAGCGATAATCGGCGACGCATGCATCCCATCGTCTAGCATGGCGTCGGGCGATGCCATGCAGACCCGTGATGGACCGTAGTCCTCCCAATCCTCGGAGACGCCATGAATATTCTGATCACCGGCGGGGCCGGTTTCCTGGGCCAGCAGCTCATCGCACGCATCCTGTCCCAGGGCGGGCTCAGGCTCGCCGATGGTCATGGCACGCGCACTGAATCGATCGGTCGCATCACTTGTTTCGACCAGGGCCTGGGGACACTGCAGGACCCGCGCGTGCGCAATGTGGCCGGCGATATCGCTGATGCGGCCCAGGTGCGCGCGCTGGTCGATCGGGACACTGGTGTGGTGATCCATCTGGCTGCCGTCGTCAGCGGCACTGCCGAAGCTGATTTCGATCTGGGCTTGCGGGTTAATGTGGACGGGACGCGAGCACTGCTCGAAGCCTGTCGGGCGGCAGGCCATGTGCCGCGGGTACTGTTTTCGAGTTCGATCGCCGTGTTCGGCGGTGATCTGCCGGCAGTTGTCACCGATGCCACCACGCCGACGCCTCAGGGCTCATACGGCATCCAGAAGCTGATAGGCGAGTTGCTGGTGCAGGACTACAGCCGCAAGGGCTTCATCGACGGGCGTGCAGTGCGCATCCCCACGGTCGTGGTCAGACCGGGACGGCCCAATGGCGCAGCCTCGGGGTTCGCATCGGGCATTGTTCGCGAGCCGCTTTCGGGTCTTGATGCCATCCTGCCGGTTTCGCCCGACACCGAGATGTGGCTCGCATCACCGCGTGCGGTGGTCACCATGCTGCTGCGTGCGCTCGAATTGTCGGCGCAGGACTGGGGCTGGCAGCGCAGCCTGAATCTGCCTGGGCTCACGGCTTCGATGCACGAAGAGATCGCAGCCGTCAAAGCGGTGGCTGGAGAGTCGGTTGCCGCGCGGATCCGCTATCAACCCGATGAACAGGTCATCCGTCTGGTCCGTACCTGGGCGGCACGTTTCGACACCTCGCGCGGCCGCGCGATGGGCTTTTCGGCTGATGCCGACTTTGCATCGATCGTCCGGTCCTATATCGAGGACAATCCTGGCGCGCTGGCAGGCATGGCGCGCTAGCGCAGCGGCTGCGAGGGGATACACTTCGCAGCGGAGCGGGTCGGACGATCGCCGGGGCATGTGAATGCCCGGGAGGAAGGTCCGGACTCCGGCGGGCAGGGTGCTGGCTAACGGCCAGGCGCAGCAAGCGCATCTTCACAGGTGCGCCCAAGGCGACGGACAGTGGCACAGAAAACAAACCGCCCAAGCGGCCGCGCAATCGGCCGACGGCAAGGGTGAAACGGTGGGGTAAGAGCCCACCGCGTTCCTGGCGACAGGAACGGCACGCTAAACCCCACCCGGAGCAACACCGAATAGGCACGCGCGCAGCTTCCGAGCTGCAGGACGCCCCTCCTAGCGTGCGGGTAGGTGGCTTGAGCCCCGAGGTAACCCGGGGCCTAGAGGAATGATCGTCAGCCGGGCAACCGGCGCACAGAATCCGGCCTACAGACCCGCTCCATCTTCACCCCAAGTCTGAACATCATTTGTTAAGAGATTGATTCTTATCAATTCTCGCGACAATGACTGGATATTCATCCAGTCTCTGGAAACACGCCTAAGTCCTTGTCCCGATTGGAAAAAATGCGTCCGGTCGCCTTGACCGTCTGCATCC
>DGIT01000063.1:0-5371 GCA_002386465.1 Burkholderiales bacterium UBA4615
AGCCCGCAGCGGGCAACGCTGTCGTGCTGGCCGAGGTCGCAGCAGCGCTCGGAGCCACCGGTTGCAGGGTGATCAGCACCTCGTTGCCTTCAACACGGGCCT
Organism: Burkholderiales bacterium UBA4615; assembly: GCA_002386465.1. Classification (GTDB taxonomy): domain Bacteria; phylum Pseudomonadota; class Gammaproteobacteria; order Burkholderiales; family Burkholderiaceae_E; genus UBA4615. The sequence goes on from DGIT01000063.1 coordinate 103, forward strand.
GCTGAACGACCGCGCGGCGCAGATTCAGCACGACGCGCGTGCGCTCACCGGACTGAACCAGATTGGCACTGCGCGCATCGCCCTGACCGAGTTCGACCGCACTTTGGCCGACGGCATTGGCGGTATCCGGGAAATCAAGCGCCAGACGCGGCGGATTGGCGATGATGAAGCTGGCCGGTACGCTGGCCGGTGGCACCTTCATCTGGACACTCACCACCGTGGCGCTGCCCTGCTGCGTGGCTCGCACCGCCTCGATCGCATTGGACTGGGCCTGTGCCGAGGCGGCCCAGCCGATCAAGGCTGCGAGCCCAAGTGCGTGATGAACCATCCGCACAATGGTACGGCGCACGATTGCTTCCCGAAACACTGCGGTCGGCCGGGACGGCGTGCGCGCGAACCAAACTCTCATTTTCCGGATTCCTGAAGCTGCAGTTCAGTGATGCGTTCGACCCAGTCACCTGCAGCATCCTGGACCAGTTCACGCACGAAGACCCCGGACTCCGAGATCCGGGTCACACGGCCGAAATTCTGCCCGATATGGTGGCCCACTCGAACCTGGTACAGCGCAGTGTCGGCCTTGAGCAACGCCACCTGTGTATTGCCCTGGCGCAAATTACCCACCATGCGCAGTGTATCCAGCGGAAAAGACTCCAATGCCTCACGGCGCCTGGCCAGATCAGGCTGCAGGCTGGCGCCCGACGAAGACGAGGCACTCGCGACCATGATGCGCAAACGGCCCAGGCTGAACGGGTCCGCCTGGTCACTGACGCGATAACGGAACGGCTCGAAGCGCTTGGGTTCGGAGACCTTCTCGACCACGGTCGGTGTGGCCTGACGGGTTTCGTCCATCCAGGTCTGCAGGTCCTGATGACCGCTGTCACAGCCTGCGAGTACGGTCATTGCCAGCGTCAAGCCACTGATCTGAAGTGCGCGTCGTATGCGCGGCGTGCGAGGTGCGCAGCGCTTGGGCAGGCTTCCTGCCACGGGTATCAAGGTCTTCATTTCTTGGCGGCTCCTTCTGCGGCCTTCTTCTTGGCGTCTGCGGCGCGGGCCTGGGCAATTTCTTCTGCATCCAGGTAGCGGAAGGTGCGGGCCGTGGCATCCATGGTCAGCAGCGCCGTCTTGTCCTGCTGCTGGATCGACAGGTTGTGCAGGGTCACAATCCTCGGCAGGTTGGCCAGGTCGCTCGCAAAGGCGCCCAGGTCATGATAGTTGCCCACCACGCGCACCGTGATCGGCAGTTCCGCATAGTAGTCCTTGACCACCACCTGGCCCGGCTTGAAGAGCTGTAGCTGCGCCCCCCGCCCGACACCGGCCTGATTGATGTCCGACAGCAGTGCATCCATCTCGGCTTTGCTGGGCAGCTGCTTTTCAAGCTGGCTCACATACTGCGAGACCTGTTCTTTCTGTTTGCGCAGCACGGGCAGGTTGACCGCCTGACGGATCTTGTCGGTGTATTGCGCCTTGAGCTGCTGCTCTTCATTGCGTCCTGCTTCGAGCTCATCGAACAGGCCGCGCCAGTACAAGCCCCATCCCACTGCCAGCAGCGAAACGAAGAGGAGCGAGAACACCGCCACGCGCGGCAGCACCGGCCACAAGCCAGGATGACGGCCGTTGAGCCCCTGGAACTGGCGGGTGACACGGGTCATGTCGAATGATGGTCGGGCCTTGGATGAACGGGACATGATGCAGCCTGCAGGTCAGCGTGCCGCGCCAAGCTTGACGGGCTCGGTCGATGGCGTCGAAGTGGTGGGCGTCGCACTGCGCGCGCCGGCTTCCGAAGACGGTGTGGCGCGATGCACCATCGCATTCAGGGTGAATTCGTACACCTTGCGCACCTCCTTGTCCTTGGCACCCGGCGCAGGCTTGAGCTCGACCTCCTTGATCTCACCGAGTTCGGGCCGCTCCAGCCAGGGGCTGCGCTCCGACAGATTGCGCAGCAGCTCGGCGACGCGTTCATTGGTCTGTGCATGACCCGTAAGCGTCACACGCCGGTCGTCCTGCTTGAGCGAGCGCAAATACAGGCCTTCCGGCGCCATCTTCATCAGCTCGTCGAACAGATGCACCGGCAGCGTGCGCTCGCTTTGCAGGTCTTCGACCGCCTTCTGACGCGCCCGCAAGGCAGCAATCTCTTCGCGCAGGGTACGAATCTCGGCGATCTGACGATCCAGGCGCATGTTCTCTTCGCGTACGAACTGATTACGCTCGCGCTGCACATCGATACCCTGACTGATCACCATACCGCCCGCAAACACCGCTGCAGCACCCGCCAGCGCCACAACGCCCAGCATCGACAGAAATTCGCGCTTGCGCCGCTCGCGGGCCGCTTCGCGATGAGGCAGCAGATTGATACGGATGGCCGCGACCCGAGGCAAAGCGGGTGGTGCCGGCTCACGCGTCCCGGTCGGGATGGCGGTGGCTGTGCGTTTGCCAAACATCGTGCGCCGGCTCATGCGTCGAACCTCCTCATGGCCAAGCCGCAACTCACCATGAGCGCGGGAGCATCGACCTGCAGCTGACGTTCACGGATGCTCGGGGCAATCTCCATCCCCTGGAACGGGCTCATGATTTCCGTGGCGACCTGCGTGCGCTCAGCGATGGCCTCAGCCAGCCCGGGCGTCACTGCAGCCCCGCCCGCCAGAAAGATGCGATCGACCTTTGAGTAGGGCGTGGACGTGAACAGGAACTGCAGGGCGCGCGCCACTTCTGTGGCGCCTTGCTCAAGAAACGGGGTCAGCACATCGCTGGCGTAGTTGGCGGGCAACTCGCCACTGCGCTTTTTCGATTCAGCCTCATCAGCACCCAATCCATAGCAGCGCACGATATCCTGGGTCAGGACGCCGCCGCCAAATGGCTGTTCACGCTCGAACACTGTCTTGCCGTTAAGGACCACCGTCAGGCTGGTTGTCGACTGACCCATGTCGAAGACGGCGAGCACCATGCCTTCGCCCTCATTGGGTAAAAATTGCGTGATGTGGTCGATGGCAATGCGCGCGGCATAGGGCTGCACATCGATCACGACCGGCTTGAGTCCGGCCATCTCGGCGATCACCACACGGTCCTCGATCCGCTCCCGCCGCGAGGCGGCCAGCAGCACCTCAACATCGTCGGGCGATTGCTCGGAGGGTCCCAGGATCTGGAAATCGAGATTGACCTCATCGATCGAAAACGGGATGTACTGGCTCGCCTCGGACTCAACCTGCACCTCATAGTCTTCTTCGAGCAGGCCGGCCGGCAGCATGATCCGCTTGGCAATGACGGCTGATGAGGGCAGCGCGAGCGCTGCCTGTTTGGCTTTGGCACCGGTGCGTCGCAACGCTCGAGTCAGTGCAGTGGCCACCGCCTCGGGCTTTTCAACATTGCCATCGACGATCGCGCCGCGCTCCACCGGCTCGATCGCGTAACGCTCCAGGCGCATACCGCCTTTGGCACCGGGCACCAACTCGACCAGCTTCACACTGGTGGCGGTGACATCGATGCCAAGCAGCGGTTGCGATCCGCGCTGCATCCATCCTTGAAAGCTGAAAGCCACGGCGATGCCCTGTAGAGAAAGTCGGGGTGATAACAGTTGGAACACACTGTAACGCCGGCCTTAACAGTTGGTTCGCCGGGCGGTCCCCGCTGGTCATGCAGACCTGCCCGTTCGTCGCGCAGGCGGATTTTGGTCGACTTTCGGGGCCCGGATCGGCCGCGAATCGAGCTGCCCGAGGTGCAGCACACCGGTGCGCCGGTATACTCGGCTCCCCCCATCACCCCACTGCTGCGGCCTAGCCACCATGTCCTCTCTGCAAGCGCGCGCCTCTCTTTTTCGCGCGCGAACGGCGCTGCAGCAGGTCGCTGCCCGCTCCGGCCAGCGTGGCATCGGGCTGCTTGCGCTGCTCGTCGGGGTTCCGCTCGCGCTGGCGGCCATTGCCGCATTGACGCTTGTCCTGACTGCCGTGCTGGGTTCCGAGCGGTTGCCCTCGATGGAGGTCCTGACCGATTACCGGCCGAAGGTGCCTTTGCGCATCTGGTCCGAAGATGGTGTGCTGATTGGCGAATTCGGCGAAGAACGGCGCAGCGTGGTGCGCATCGAAGATGTGCCCGCCGTGATGAAGCAGGCCATTCTGGCCGCTGAAGACGATCGCTTCTTCGAGCACAGCGGCGTCGATCTGGTTGGTATTGCACGCGCGGCACTGGCCAATGTGGCCGCCGGTGGTAAGGCGCAGGGCGCCAGCACCATCACCATGCAGCTGGCACGTAACTTCTTTCTGTCCAACGAGCGCAGCTACAGCCGCAAGATCTACGAGATCCTGCTCGCGATTCGCATTGAAAAGACCCTGACCAAGGAGCAGATCCTCGAGATTTATCTGAACCAGATTTTTCTGGGGCAGCGCGCCTACGGTTTCGCCTCGGCCTCACAGATCTATTTCGGTAAACCGCTTGCAAAAGTGAGCGCAGCAGAAGCCGCGATGCTTGCGGGCCTGCCCAAGGCCCCTTCCGCCTACAACCCGGTGGTCAACCCCAAGCGTGCACGCATCCGCCAGGAATACATCCTGGGGCGCATGCGCACGCTGGGCTATCTGAACGACACGCAGTACCAGACCGCAATCGCCGAGCCGCTCAAGTTGCAACCGGATCGCGGCGACTACGCACTCAAGGCTCCTTACGCTGCTGAATACGCCCGTGTACTCGCCTTTGAGCAGTTCAAGGAAGACACCTATACCGCCGGGCTCAACGTCTACACCACCATTCGTTCGACCGATCAGCGCGCGGCCAACGACGCGGTCCAGAGAGGCGTGCTCAATTACGATCGTCGCTATGGATACCGCGGCCCTGAGGCAGTGGTCGAGTTGCCAACCACTGCAGCCCGGCGGGACGAAAAGATTGAAGAAGCGCTGCTTGAGGCAGGCGACATCGACGGCTTCCTGCCAGCAGTCGTGACCGAAGTCACTGCCCGCTCGATTCGCGCCAGTCGCAGCCGGGGTCAGACCATCGACATCACCGGAGATGGCCTGCGCTTTGCAGCCAATTGGCTGCCTGAACGCGGTTCACCCAACCGACGCCTGAAGCCCGGTGCGGTCATTCGTGTGCGAGAAGGCGCCAAGGGCGGCTGGGAAGTCACGCAATTGCCCGAAGTGCAATCGGCCTTCATCTCTGCGAGCACCGACACCGGTGCCATTCGCGCACTGGTCGGCGGATTCGATTTCAATCGCAACAAGTTCAACCGCGCCACCCAGGCGTGGCGCCAGCCGGGTTCCAGCTTCAAGCCCTTCATCTATTCGGCCGC
>DGIT01000063.1:5477-18004 GCA_002386465.1 Burkholderiales bacterium UBA4615
GCCTGGCAGCCGAAGAACTACGACGGCACCTTCGAGGGTCCGATGACCATGCGCGCGGCGCTCACCAAGTCAAAAAATCTGGTGTCGATCCGCTTGCTGCAGGCGATGGGACCCAAGTATGGCCAGGACTATGTGACCCGGTTCGGGTTCGATGCCGAGCGTCATCCGCCGTATCTCACGACGGCGCTGGGTGCCGGATCGGTCACGCCGATGCAGATGGTGGGTGGCATCTCGGTGTTTGCCAACGGCGGCTATCTGGTGACGCCGCACATCATTGCCCGCATCACCGATGCCAACGGCAAAGTGGTGGCGCAGGCCAAGCCAGGCAAAGCGGGCGATGAAGCGTCGCGTACGATCGATGCACGCAATGCCTTCATCATGGACTCCATGCTGCGCGATGTCGTGCGCAAAGGCACGGCCACGCAGGCCCTGCAATTGCGACGCAGCGATCTTGCCGGCAAGACCGGTACCACCAACGATTCCTTTGATGCCTGGTTCGTCGGCTATGTACCCAAGCTTGCCGCTGCAGCCTGGGTCGGATTCGATCAGCCGCACAAGCTGGGCGACCGCGAAACCGGGGGCGGCCTGGCCCTGCCCATCTGGATCAACTACATGAGGGTCGCCCTCAACGGCATCCCCGATGTGCCGGCCAAGGCACCGCCGGGGGTTGTGCAGATCAATGGCGACTGGTACCTGGCCGAAGTGCCTCCAGGCAAGGGCATCGCTGCCCTGGGCGTCAGCCTGGATGGCGGCCTGGGCAGCGGCAGTCGCGGCGACCAGGTCCGCGACCAGCTCTTCTGAAGCCCAGGCATCACTGGATCAGTCCGTTTTTCATCGCGTAGTAGGTCACATCGCTGTTGGAGCGCAGATTCAGCTTTTCCAGCACCCGTGACCGATACGTGCTGATGGTCTTGAAGCTCAGGTTGAGCACGTTCGCAATGGCCGTCACAGACTCACCCTTGGCCAGGCGCAGGAAGACCTGCAGTTCGCGATCCGAGAGCTGCGCATGCGGCGGCTCATCACCGTTGCCGCCCAGGCCATTGGCCAGCAGATCGCCCACCGACTCGGTCACGAACCGTCGGCCCTGCGCCACCGAGCGGATCGCACGCAGCAGATCGGTCGGCTCGCAATCCTTGGGCAGATAGCCGCTGGCCCCGAGCTTGAGCATCTGCAAGGCGTAGTGCTGTTCGGGAAAGGACGACAGCATCAGCACGGGCAGGTCGGGCCGACGCAGGCGCACCGCCCGCAGCACATCGATGCCGCTCTGGCCGGGCATGGAGATATCGAGCAACAGCACATCACATGCATCGTTGCGCACCATGTCGAGCGCATCACGCCCGTTATCGGCTTCCTTGACGGTATCGATGTCCGGTTGTCCGGCGATGAATTGCCGAAAGCCGGCCCGCACGATCGGGTGATCGTCGCAGATGACCACCTTCAGTTTTTTACCTGAAGTGGATGAGGACGGGGACGAGGCGGTGAAGTTCATAGTGTCTTGCGCTCCATGCGGGCACCTAATTTGCTGGTCTTGCGGAACAGCCCGAACCCTCGGGCTCCCAGCCAGACAGAGGCAATCACCGTGCCCGACACGCGTCATCTTCCGACCCCACCCCGCGGCAATCCCCGATCTGCAGACAGCCGAATCGTCCGACACACCGGCGCGGTCAAACGCCGTCATGTCACACGACGCGCCATGGCAGTCCCTTCGACACCGCGACCGTCCTCCGGCTCTGCAGCGAGCCTTGCCGACATCCTGTCCGACACAGCGGACACCGCGCTCGCCATGCGATTGCAGCAGGCGCGCGAAGCCGAGCGCGCTGCGCTGGCACGCGAGCTGCACGACGAACTGGGCGCGATCCTGACCGCTGCGCGACTCGATGTTGCCTGGCTCGAAACGCAGTCCTCGATGACACAGGCCCCGGTGACCGAACGACTGCAGCGGCTGCGCGCGCTCCTGAGTGAGGGCATCGATTTCAAACGCCGGGTGGTCGAGGACCTGCACCCCACGCTGCTGACCCATCTGGGGTTGCATGCAGCCCTGAGCCGACTGATTGAGGATCAGCGTCTGCGGTTCGCAGGCCGTCTGGTGGCGCGGATCGACCCAACTGTCAGTCTGGAAGGGGACCGCGCGCTGGCCTTGTATCGCATGGCGCAAGAAGGCCTGACCAACATCCTCAAGTATGCGCAGGCCAGCCGGATCGAGATCCGACTGCATCGGGTGGGGGCCTATGCTGAGCTGACGGTGTCCGATGACGGCCAAGGCTTTGACCCGGCTGCGGTCGCGCCTGGCCACCACGGTCTCGCGGGCATGCGCGATCGGCTGCAGGCGGTACGCGGTCACCTCGAGATCACGTCAGCCCCTGGCGCGGGCACGGTGTTACGGGCACGGGTTCCGCTGCCTGTTGCAGCGGGCAGCACGGTGCGCAGCGGCACAGCGCGCCTTGCGCTTGTGCGACGGCCAGCGGCCCCGCCCCTGCCGGCCCGAGCTGGCGTCGCGCGTGCATCCCAGCGGCCCACCCTGATCCATTCCGCTTCTTCCACCCGCCCCGCATGAGGCTTGCCATGACCCAGATCTCCAATACTTCCGCTTTGACCAGCCGCCCCGGAAACGGGCCCGACGCCGCCATCGCCTCACGCTCCGCCCTGGACACCGGGCGCAGCGGTTCTGGCGCCGAGGGCGGGTCGCACGCCACGGAGCTCAAGACGCTGATTGATGAGCTGGTATCGCTCGCGCGTGTCAGCCAGGGCGATCTGAAAGCCGACCTTGAGCACCGGGTCGCACTCGCGCGCGAGCGCCTGGGCACGACCCTTGAGCAGAGCCGTGAACTGAGCGCGCGGGCGCGCGAACAGATGCAACGCAGCGTCGAAGCCTCACGTGAGGTGGTTGCGCATCGCCCACTGTCGGCGATCGCGATGTCCGTTGCCGTGGGCCTGGTGGCCGGGCTGCTGCTCTCGCGACGCAGTTGAATCAACCGCCGGGCGGCCGGTAAGAACCGCCCGGCGGATTCGGCAATTCCGACCGACCTGCGCAAAGAGGTCCCCGGAAACCCGCATGTTTGCGTCAGAGCACGCATCTGGCACAGACCTTGCAACATTCAAGTCACAATTACGCAACATTCTTGAATGGGGTTCGCTCATGTCTGCTTCGCTTCAGTTCCGTGCCGGTCAGCACCTGTCCATGACGCCATTCCTGCAGCGCTCCATTCAGTTGCTGCAGCTGTCCTCCCTCGAATTTCAGCAGCAGGTCGAGGACGTGATGGGCTCAAACCCCTTTCTGGAGCCGCTTGAAACCGACAGCGAACGCGAGCAGGCTCAGGACACAGACACTGCGGATTCGCCGGCTGCAGCGCCCGAAGCGGCTGCACAAGCCGAAGGACCCCCCGACCCCGGCGAACGCGACGATTCAGACGGCCTGCGTCAGGACGATGTGGCGGATGGCGGGCTGTTTGAGTCCGGCACACGGCGCATGACCGACGATGACTGGGACCCGACGCTGGGCTTGTGTGCAACGGTCACACTGCGCGAGCATCTGCTGCAACAGGCGGGCTGCCTGCGGCTGACAGCGCGCGATCGGGCGATCATGCACACAGTGATCGAGGCAATCGACGACTCGGGCTATCTGACACAAACACTGGACGATGTGGCGGCCCTGTGCCCGCCTGGCATCGAGCCGGAGCCCGACGAGTTGCGCGTGGCGCTGCGCCAGGTGCAGTCGCTGGAGCCTGCCGGCGTAGGCGCACGCTCGGTGTCCGAGTGCCTGACCTTGCAGCTGCAAGCCTTGCCGCAGCCAACACCCTCAAGAAGCCTGGCGCTGGAAATCGTGCGTCACCACCTGGGCTTGCTGGCCGCGCATGACTTCCAACGCTTGCAACGTGAGCTCAGCTGTACGGATGAGGCGCTGCACGCGGCCACCGTGCTGCTGCGCAGTCTGAGCCCGCGTCCCGGCGCCGACTTCGGCCCCAGCGACACCCAGTTCGTCGTGGCTGACGTGATCGTGCAGCCGGCAGGGCGGGGACAGTGGGTCGCACGCATCAATCCGGAGGTCATTCCGCGCATCCGGGTGTGCAGTCGTTACGCACGGCTGTTGCGCGGACACCGGGATGGCGAAGGCACGCCGGTGTCCGAACAGGTGCGCGAGGCACGCTGGCTGGTGCGCAACATCGATCAGCGCTTTCAGACCATCCTGCGGGTCGCGCAGGCGATCATCGATCATCAGGGCCGCTTTTTCGAATACGGTGCCATGGCCATGAAGCCGCAGACCCTGGGCGAAATTGCCGATCGCGTGGGCTTGCACGAATCCACGGTGTCGCGCGTGACGAGTCGCAAGTACATGGCCACGCCACGCGGACTCTTCGAATTCAAGCACTTCTTTGGCAGTCATGTCTCCACGGCCGCTGGCGCTCCCTGCTCAGCCACCGCTGTGCGCGCCTTGATCACCGAGCTGGTGGCCGACGAAGACGGCACCCGCCCGCTGTCCGATATCAAGCTCACGCGCCTGCTCGAGCAGCGCGGCATTCGCGTGGCGCGGCGCACCGTGTCCAAATACCGCGATGCACTGCAAATTCCTTCAGTCGATGTCCGACGCATGTCGCATCGGCCGCAGCACGTGGCACAGCACGCGTTCTGATTGGGTCGGCTTGCCGGGCGGGAAGCGCGAGCCGCTTCTCCCCCGCGCAGGCTGCGTCCAAGTCTGGGCCGAAGCCCGCGCAACCTAACGATCGGGTGAGACGGAGAGCTGCCCGTATTCGCGCAAACGGTTGTAGAGCGTCTTCAGGCTGATGCCCAGGGATTCTGCTGCCCGCTCTCGCGCGCCATCGAAGCGCTCGAGCGTGGCGAGGATCAGCAGACGCTCGGCATCGGCGATTGATGAGCCCAGGGGGATCGACAAGACGTCGCGCTGAGCATCGCTTGCGGCAACACGATGCACCGCATGGGTCGCTGGCAGCTCGATCGTATCGATCTCCGGCTGCTCAGCCATGATGGCGGCGCGGTGCACCACATTGCGCAGCTCACGCACATTGCCAGGCCAGTGATAGTGCTTCAGCGCATCCAGCGCGGCCGGTGTAAACGACCTGGGTACGCCATCGGCCTGATTGATGGATGTCAGGAATTCGGGCGCAAGCAGGTCGATGTCATCCAGGCGCGCGCGCAGCGGCGGCAACTGCACCTCGAACACATCCAGCCTGTAGTACAGGTCTTCACGCAGCTTGCCCTGACGTACCGCTTCAAGCGGATTGCGGTTGGTTGCCGCCACGATACGCACATCGGTTTCGATCGGCTCTTCGGAGCCAACCCGGATGAACTGGCCAGTCTCGAGGACCCGCAGCAATTTCACCTGCAGATCGACCGGCATTTCGGTCACTTCATCCAGAAAGAGGGTGCCATTGTGCGCACGCTCGAAATAGCCGCGATGCTGACGGGTCGCGCCGGTAAAGCTGCCCTTTTCATGCCCGAACAATTCGCTCTCGATGAGTTGCGGCGAGATCGCGCCGCAATTGACCGCAAGAAACGGGCGATCCCGCCGGCGTGACAGATGATGAATGGTTTGCGCCACCACTTCCTTGCCTGTGCCGCTTTCACCGACCAGCAGCACATTGACGGCAGTGGGCGCCACCCTCGCAGTCTGATCGTATACACGACGCATCGGTGCCGAGCGCCCGATCAGACCGGAGAACCCGCCCTTTGAATGCACCATCGCACTCATCTGAGAAATTTCGGAGCGCACATTGCCCGAGCCGTGCAAACGGCCCAGCACGCGCTTCAGGTGCTCAACATTGAGCGGCTTGGTGAGATAGTCGACCGCACCCAGTCGCAGTGCCTGAATCGAGGTGTCGAGTGAGGCATGGCCGGTGATCAGCACGAATTCCGCCTCGCCCACGAGCTGCGGATCGTTCAAGAGCTCAAGTCCACGGCCGTCCGGGAGAAATAAATCAAGAAAAATAGCCCTCACCGGCATAAGCATCAGGTGCTGACGTGCTTCGCGCAGTGAGCCCACCACGGTCGCGCTGAATCCTTCGGCCTCCAGGACCGTGGCCAGCATGCGCGCCGAATTGGCGTCGTCGTCAACAATCAGCAGATGGCTCATAGTCACAACTATGACACAATTTACCGAGGAATGGTCAGGCTAATCGGATTATTGGTCGTCATCCTTGCTTTAAATCAAAGTATACATACATGTATTAGTCTCCCTACAACCAAAGGATGAAGGTCGAGGCACACACGAGCAGTCACCTATCCGAACGGATAGGACTCACGGTCCAAGTGCTGCGTGGACCGCCAGACGGCCCCTGGAAAACAAGCGGGAAAGTCTTAAAAACTTAGGCTGAATGAGGTGAAGACAGGCCCTGTCGGTGCCGTGCAAGCACCTGCAGGAGCTGCTCCGGGTCGGCAGGCTTTGTGAAATGCAGATCAAACCCCGCCTGCAACGCCTGGGCGCGGTCCTGGTCGCGCCCGTAACCGCTGACCGCCACCAGCAGCCGATTGCGTGCCGCATCACCGGATTGAGCACGCAGCCGGCGGGCCACTTCCAGTCCGTCCAGTCGGGGCAGACCGATATCGAGGAGCAGCGCATCCGGCGGTCGGTCCCTCACGCAGTCCAGGGCCTGTTGACCGTCGAACGCGCACTCAACCTGATAGCCCTCAAGCTCAAGCAGCATGGCCATCGTGCGCGCCGCATCGACATTGTCGTCCACCACCAGCACGCGACACGGCACGGTGCCAGCGTTGGCCGAGGCGACGGCCGTCAACGGACCTCCTCCAGCCCGAGTGCCGGCAAGCACAGGCGCAATCCGATCTCACGCACATCGCCATGCACCGGACTCAGATGCCCTTGCAGCGCTTGGATCACGGCCAGGGCATGCAACCATTCAAGGGATCGGGTCTGTGCTGTGCTCGCGCCTGACACCGGCAGGGCCAACGCATCTGCCGATTCAGGCAACGCCGGTACACACCACACGGTCATGCTGACCTCATGCGCCTGAGACGCCAGTTCGATCCTCACGCCTGACTGCGCATCCGCCTGCTCGGCCACATGGCGCAGCAGCAAGGCCAGCACTGCCGAGAGTGCCTGCGGGTGTGCGCGCACCAGAAGCACCGTCTGCGTGCCCTCGCTGTACGGCTCTTGCAGGTTGAACGCCACAGGCCCCGACACGCGAGCGTCCTGACTGCATTGCCGGGCCAGTTCGGCCAATGACACGGCTGTGGTGTCCAGCCGCGCACCCGGTTCGGACAGCTCCAGCAGGCGTGACAGCATCTCGATCTGTTGCAGCTGCTGTCCCACCGCGCGGTGCGCGCCTTTGAGCGCCTTGTCGACAATCGCCTCTGAAACCGGTGGGCGAATGGACAGCAGATGCAGCCACCCACTCAGGGCATTGAGCGGATTGACCAGCTCATGGCGCACCAGAGACGCAAAGGTCAGTGCCCCGTTCGGCAGGCGAGACGACGCGGGCTGCGACGGGTCGGTCTCGCGGTTCAAAGGGTCCGGGGCATGATGCATGATGGTCGATTGGAACACAGGCCACGATCCCCGCCGTACCCCTGCAGACCGGAACGGGCCGCCTGAGCACTGTTGACCGGCGCGTTGCAGGACGGGATGCGGACTGCGCCACAGGCTCGGGCGATCCGGATCGACCAGGGGGTCGCGGCCAGGATGCTCCCCGATCCCGGGCGCCGGGCGCTTGCGTAGCGACGTGTTGCGCAGCGCTGTGCGCGATACGCAGTCAGCGCGCACTGATTCCCCGCAGAACGTTGACGATCGCCAGCATGACCACAGCACCGCCAAGCGCCACGCCGAGCGCACTCAGACTGAACTGATTCAGCGTCACGGCGCCCAAACCCAACAAGGGCGACAACAACCAGGCGCCCAGAGTGGCACCGGCGATCCCGACCATCATGTTGATCAGCAGGCCCCAATTGGCGAAGGTATCGATCTCGGACTCGGAAGGCGCTCGCGTGATGACACTGGCGATCCACCCCAAGACGCTCCCTACGACCAGCCACAGCACGAGGTTCATGACGCTCTCCTGATTGGTGTTTGACCTGATGCAGGCGGCAAACGGCGTGCCCGCCACACAGGCCATAATCAGGTTCCACCACGGTCGGTCGGCATGTCCCGTCGACCCGCACTTCAGACCCTGCGCACGGCATGAAGACCTACGTCAATCCCAGATACGACTACCTGCGGTACGCCGAGCAGGGCAGCAACCCGGCCGGCCCGTCCATCCACCATCCGGTGATCGTCATCGGTGCCGGCCCGGTCGGGCTGTGCACAGCCATCGACCTGGCCTTGCACGGCACCCCGGTCGTGGTCCTGGATGACGATCAGACCGTGAGTGTCGGCTCACGCGCCGTGTGCTACGCCAAGCGCAGCCTCGAAATTCTCGATCGGCTCGGATGCGGTGAGGCCGTGGCCGAGCGGGGCATCAGCTGGAACAGAGGCCGCGTCTTTCTGCGGGACCGCGAGGTCTATGGTTTCGATCTGCTGCCCGAGCCAGGTCATGAGCGGCCGGCCTTCGTGAACCTGCAGCAATACCACTTCGAAGAGAACCTGGTGGCACGGGCAGCGCAATTGCCCGGTCTGCAACTGCGCTGGGCGCATCGCGTGACAGGCGTCGAGCCTGGCGAGTCGCATGTGCAAATCACCATCGACACACCGGATGGCCCCTACACGCTCAGCTGCGACTGGCTGGTGGTGTGTGATGGCGCACGCAGCCCGGTGCGTCACCTGCTGGGTCTGGAGAGTCACGGCCAGGTGTTTCGTGACCGCTTCCTGATCGCCGATGTGGTGATGAAGGCCGACTACCCCACCGAGCGCTGGTTCTGGTTCGATCCGCCCTTTCATCCGGGGCAATCCGTGCTGCTGCACCGGCAGGCCGATCATGTCTGGAGAGTGGACTTCCAGCTCGGCTGGGATGCCGACCCGGAACTGGAAAAGCAGCCGGAACGCGTCATGGCCAGGCTGAAGGCGATGCTGGGCGATCGGGAGTTCGAACTCGAATGGGTTAGTGTCTACACGTTCCAGTGCCGACGGATCGATCGATTTCGTCATGGCCGCGTGCTCTTTGCAGGCGATGCGGCCCATCAGGTTTCGCCGTTCGGCGCCCGCGGCGCCAACTCGGGCATCCAGGATGCCGATGCCCTTGGCTGGCGTCTGGCCGCCCTGGTCGCGGGTGCAGCCCAGGAAAGCGTACTCGACCACTGGGCCCATGAACGCGAACTCGCCGCCGATGAAAACATCCTGAATTCCACGCGCAGCACTGACTTCATCACGCCTAAGTCGACGATGGCCCATGCCTTTCGCGAGGCCACCCTGACTTTGGCGGGCGAGATGCCCTTTGCGCGCAGGCTGGTCAACAGCGGACGGCTGTCCACGCCCAGCATCGTCGACTCCAGTCCGGCCAACACGCAGGCCATCCCCAGCACACCCGGTGCGCAGCACGCAGCCGCATCCTCGGCGCAGACCCACGCTGCGGGCGGCCAGGCATTCTCGGCCCCTGCGGCCCGTCCCGGCGCGCCCTCACCCGATGCGCCCTTGCGCACGCTGTCGGGCGAAGCAGTGTGGTGGCTGCGCTGCTTGAGCGGCAGCTTCACGGTCCTGATGTTTGCCGGCCACAAGGCACAACAGGACCTCACGGAGCAGCTTGCGCAGCTGCATACATTGGCTCGCGCCCGGGGGCTGCCCGCGCCGCAGGTCCAGCTCATCGCGTCTTCAAGCGGTGAGATGCCCGCAAGCCCAGGCGAGCACAACGACGCCGTGCACCGGCTGATCGATCAGGAGGGTCTGCTGAGTGCGCGCCTGGATGCACGCCCCGGCACGGTCTACCTGTTGCGTCCCGACCAGCATGTCTGCGCCCGCTGGCGCGCCTGGAATGCGCCCTCAGTACTCGATGCCATGGCCCGCGCGCTGGGTCATGCGTCCACTTCCAGCGACAGGCAGGCCGCATGAGCGACGTACTGAACATCGAACCCGCCATCGATCGGCCAGATGATTTCTACGAGGCCCTGATCGAAGCGCACCGCGGCCTGTCGGATGCCGACAGCATGGCGCTTAACTGTCGTCTGATTCTGGTGCTGGCCAATCAGGTCGGCCGTACCGATGTGCTGGTGCAGGCGATTGCGGCAGCCCGTCGCGCCCACGCATCGGACACGAACGGCTGAGTCAACCGACCGCGATGCGCGGGGACTTCAGCCCGGCTGCAAACGCACCGGCTGACCGGACTGAGCGCTGACCAACCGCGAGAGTGCTGCGAACAATTCGTCGCCGCTTCGGCCATCGACCCAATGCGATCCGTCATGACGATAGTGAAAACCGCCCGAACGCGCCGCCACCCAGATCTCGCGGGCGGCCTCATGGCTGTTGACAATGATCTTGGAATCGTCGGCGAAGGTGAGCGTGAGCACATTGCCCTGGCGCTCGATATCGAGGTCCAGATCGATGTCGTCCGTGAGTCGCTCAAGGTTCGATTCGATCGCATCGAGCGCGCTTTGCGCGTCTCGGCTGAAGTCCTGCTCGCTGATGCCCATGCTATCCTGCCTCGATGAATCGTGAACCCGTTCACGCTGTCCGATGGGCGCCTTGCAGCATCGTGCGTGGGGCCCGGATTGTATCGGTTTCGCTCCTGCTCGCCGCCACCGGGTGCGGCCAGACCGGGCCGCTGTATCTGCCTCGCGTGCCGCCCGAGCCTGCACCGCGCACCGCGCCTGCTGCAGATGATCCGGCCAGCCGAGCAACCCGCACCGATCCCGGCACGCCTGCAACGCGTTCCCGAACTGACTGAGCCCGTGGCGCGCTGCGCCGATCGTCGAAGTGCTTCAAAGTCCATTCGGATCGCAGCCTGCCCCTTCCCGAAGGAACCCTTCAGTTGTCACCCTCCTCACTTCATGCGCCCTTTGCGATGATCGATGGTCAGCTGCATGCCGAGCGCGTGCCTCTCGACCAGATTGCCCAGACATTCGGTACGCCCACCTGGGTGTATTCGCGCAGCGCCATCGAGTCCGCCTTCGACGAATTCGCAAACGCATGCGCCGACCGATCCGCGTTGATCTGCTACGCCATCAAGGCCAACAGCACGCTGGCCATCCTGGAGTTGCTGGCACGTCGTGGCGCAGGCTTTGACATCGTCTCGGGGGGCGAACTTTCTCGCGTGCTGGCTGCAGGGGCCGACCCCGGCAAGGTGGTTTTTTCGGGGGTGGGCAAAACCGTCGCGGAAATGCGCGATGCACTCTCAGCCGGCGTGCGCTGCTTCAATGTCGAGTCCGAGAGCGAGCTGGTTCGCCTCAATGCGGTGGCGGGGTCCATGCAGAAGGTGGCTCCAGTTTCCCTGCGCATCAACCCGGACGTCGATGCCGGCACGCATCCCTACATTTCCACCGGCCTGCGCGAAAACAAATTCGGCATTGCCCATGACCGCGCGCTCGCCGCGTACCGTACGGCGGCTGCGTTGCCCCACCTGAAGGTGACCGGTATCGACTGCCACATCGGCTCGCAGATCACCGACATCGCGCCGTTTCTGGCCGCACTCGAGCGGCTGCTCGAACTGGTCGATCAGCTCGCCCAGGCAGGCATCACCCTGCATCACCTGGACCTTGGCGGCGGTCTGGGCATCACCTATCGGGACGAAGTGCCGCCCTCGCGCGGCGATACGCTGCAAGCCCTGTTTGCGCGCATCGATGCCTGGTCGCAGCAACGCGGGCGCGCAGTCCCCGAAGTGATGTTCGAGTTCGGCCGCTCCATGGTGGGCAATGCCGGGCTGCTGCTGACCCGCGTCGAAGTGATCAAGGAAAACGGCGAGCGCCACTTCGCGGTGGTGGATGCCGCCATGAACGACCTGATGCGCCCGGCCATGTACGAAGCCTGGCATGACATCGTGCCGCTGCGTACAAGCGCGGCCAAGGCTCAGACCTATGATGTGGTCGGTCCAGTCTGTGAATCAGGCGACTGGCTGGGACGTGCGCGCACCCTGGCGATCGAAGAAGGCGACCTGCTGGCCGTGATGTCGGCGGGCGCCTATGGCATGGCCATGAGCTCAAACTACAACACGCGCGCGCGCGGCGCCGAGGTCATGGTCGATGGTGATCGCATGCACCTCATTCGCGAACGCGAGCGCGTGGCCGATCTGTTCGCACTTGAGCGCCACCTGCCGGGAACGCCGACTTAGTGTGCCGACTTAATGTGCCGACTGCGTACGCCGACTTAGTGGCGACCTGCAACGGGCGGGGGGCGACGCATCCACCGCGTCACGAGTCGCGAGCCAAGTAACACGGCCAGGATGCCGGCATACACCGCCACTTCCGAGTAATCGTTCTTGCCTGATTTGTGCCAGGCGTAGTGCAGGATGGCCGTCACTGCCACGACATAGACCAGTCTGTGCAGACGCCCCCACTGGCGGCCCAGGCGCCTGATCATGCCCTGGGTCGACGTGATCGCCAGTGGCAGCATCAATACGAAGGCGAGTGCGCCCATCGTGATGAACGGCCGCTTCACGATGTCGCGCACGATGGCCATCAGATCGAAGTACTGATCGAACCAC